>NZ_QRJY01000009.1:0-46492 GCF_003471765.1 Vagococcus sp. AM17-17 | reverse complement strand
TTGTCATGCTGGAATGAGCTTTATTTGTGCTGATGCGGCATCTAAAAAAATAATCGATATCTTACCTGATAAAAGATGACATAAGTTGGTTTCTTACTTTATGAAGTATTCCAGAAAATCACGTCTAAAAGTAAGATTTTTGGTCATGGACATGAATGCAAGTTACGGTCAACTATTAAAAACAGTCTTTCCAAACGCCGAAATCGTTACAGATCGATTTCATACCATTCAACATATTAACCGCTCTTTCAATACCTTAAGAATAAAAGAAATGAATCAGCTAAAACGCCACAATCAAGAGGAAGGAAAGCAATATCGAAGATTAAAGCGTTATTGGAAACTCCTTTTAAAGGACAGTTCTGAATTAAACTATAAACACTTTTATTATCGTCCTTTATTCAAGAGAAATATGTCGTCTACCGAATTGGTAGATGAGTTACTTTCTTATAGTTCTCTATTAAAAAAAGTGTATCATTTTATCCAAGAATTGAAGTATGCTTATAGAACCAACGATTATGTCTTATTTTTAGGGTGATGTTCAAAGATACCTGTTGAATTACGAAAGTATGTTAAAGACAAATTCAAGATATTTGGTAAGTTCTCCCAAGGAGTCATGAATGCCTTTAAATCCTCCTATTCAAATGGTTTCTTATAAGGCATTAACAATAAAATTAAAGTGATTAAACTTGTGGCCTATGGCTATCGAAACTTTCTACTATTCAAACGACGTATCTTTTTGTTTCAAAATCAAGTTTTTCAGGTTAAATAAAAAAGCGAGAGAATTTATTCCCTCACTTCAATTAATTCTATTTCATTTTTGAGACTTTTTCATCAATATTATTGTCCATCAACACGATTTGACATAGAGCCTTAATAGATAGTAGTTATTTTTTTAATTCTGGATATAATAACAACAACACATCCATCGTGAGTCGTTGTCCTGCACCGGCATAAGGATAAATATGCATATGCATTGCTGGATTGAAGTTGGCTTCAATAATCCCATATGTTTGAGTATCTTCTTTATTACCATTGATTGAACTATCAGGAATAATTAAATCAATACCACATATTTTAGCTCCTAACGCTTCTACAGCGGACTCAGCTATCTGTTTATAATGTTCATTCATCTCTTCTGTCACATCTAGTGAATCGCCACCTGTACTAACGTTGGAGTTTTCACGAAGATAAACACGTTGATCTTTTTCAGGAATGCTTGCTTTAGTTAATTTTTGCTCTTTCAACATCAACTGTTCAATATCACCTAACTGAATTTCTTCTAAAGGCGCTCTATGGTGTGTCCCACGTAAACTGTCTTTATTTTTTTCAGCTACTAATTCTTCAACAGTATGTTCCCCGTCACCAAGGACATTCGCTGGTGTTCGCAACATAACCGCACGCGTTTTTCCATCTAATACAAAGAATCGATATTCAGTACCAGGTAAAAATTCTTCAACTAAAATGCTATTGTCTTCACTAAATGCAATTCGAACCGCTTCATCATAATCTTCCTTTGTCGCACCATCTTTGAAAATAGAAATACCTAAACCATAATTCGTTGTTTTAGGTTTTACAACAATCGCACTATCTTTAAAAATCGGATAAGAAATAAGCGCCTCATCTACTGTTGAGAATTCTTTTCCTAAAGGAACATGGAATCCTGCTTTATCCAATACTTTTTTAGTGACTGTTTTATTCTCCATCATAAGAGGGACAACATAAGAATCACGACTCGTCATATTCGCATTTTTAACATACTCGACTTGCCCGTTTAATGATAATTTTAAAAACTGATCTGTTCTATCTAACACATCAACTTTGACACCTTTTTGTATCGCATCAAACATAAAAATTTGTGTTGATAATTCCATGTCTCGGTAACCAGCTAACTGATATGGTTTAGCATATGCTTCATCATAATATAAATCAGCAAAATAACGACCTAAGTCTTCGTTTGTCCAACTTTTTTCTGCCATTAATTCTAACATTTGTCCTGCTAATGTTTTAGTTGGATGATCCATAACATGTTTCATTTCATTAAGTAACTCCGTACAGTCAAATGGTGTCGTTAATTGCTTGTTTAATTCGGTTATTTTTTCTAGTAACCAAGACCCTTCTTCATGTAAAAAGGTCTTATCTAAAGGATGCTCTAATGACACTTTATTGTTATACTCCGTTCCTAAATCTAACATATGAGTCGCATCTGTTGATTCTTCATCTAAGAACAACAGTGTTAGTAAGAACAAGTGCAAGAACCTCAATGTTTCTTTTGAAATACCAATACGTTCAAATGGATCTAAGTCAATATTTCGAATTTCAATATAACTTACACCACGAGTTAAAAGTTCCTCTACTTTATCACTGCCGCGTAAACGAACAGACGAATAAAATTCTTTCGTTTCGATTAACTCACCCTTATCTACTAATTCTTCTAAATCAGATACATATTGATCAATTGTTTGATAGGACACAGCAATCTCTGGCCGATTTGTATAACCATACTCGCTATTTCTAATACTACGAACAGGTTGTTCTGGTTCTTTATCTGTAAAATATCTTTTATCAGCAAACGGACTTGCACCAAATAAATAAGTAATTAGCCAACGATAGCGTAAATATTGACGAGATACTTTTAAGTAAACATCCGTTCTAAACGCCACAAAGTCAGTGTAATCTGTTTGCAATTGGAACAAACTCATTAATAAATCATGTGAGAACTCAAAATTATAATGAATACCACTCACCATTTGTTTTCTCTTACCATAGACTTTCGCTAAGTAACGACGGTAGTTAATATCTCCTTGATGTTCTAATTTTGCAATTTTAATATCACGATCATCTTCTGGTAAATCAGGTGGCATACTAATTGGCCACAATCTCTCGCCATCTTCCATCGAACGCATCACAACGTCATGTAAGGCTTCTAATTGCTCGATGGCACCTTGATCTGTATCAAACACTTGAGTGATTAATTCAGTTTGTGTTTCACTAAAATCAGTTTGGATGTATGGATGAAAACTACGACTTCCTAAAGAAGACGGATGATCAGTTGTTGCCAATTCACCATTAGCATCGACACGCTGACTTTCTTTTTCTAATCCTATTTTAAAACCAGAAAGAACGGATTGGATTCTTTCATCTGTTAAATATGTTTGTAAACTTTTCATTGTTATTGACCTTTTCCCTTTGTCATTTCTATGAAATATTATATCATTCTATGTTTTGAAACCATAATTTTTTGTTTATCCCACATAAAAAAGCCAGCCATCAAATGTGATGACTGACTATAACATTAAGCATTTGCTTTTGCATGTTTTCTCTTAAGTAATGTTCCTAAAACAAGGGCACTAATGAACGCTCCTAAAATAATGAATAATAGATACATTAATGGATTACTTACTAATGCAATAACGAAGATACCACCATGTGGCGCCATTAATTTAATTCCTAATGACCCAACTAAACCACCTGTAACAGCAGCTCCAATCACAAAACTTGGAATCATACGTAATGGGTCAGATGCAGCAAATGGAATAGCTCCTTCAGTTATAAATGAGAATCCCATGATTAAGTTTGGTAATGCTGATTCTTGTTCTTTTTTAGTAAATTGATTTTTAAATAACATAATCGCAATAAAGATTGCTAACGGTGGAACCATACCACCAGCCATCACTGATGCCATTACCACGCTACCACCACTTTCAACAGTCGCAGCAAGTGTGCCTGTACCAAATAGGTAAGCTGCTTTATTGATTGGACCACCCATATCAATAACCATCATACTTGCAAGTAACGCACCTAATAAGGCAGCATTACCACCTGAAAGGTTTGCTAAAAAATTGTTCAGCGCATTATTAATAGCTGACATTGGAATATTTACAAACAACATCAAGAATCCTGTAATTAGTAAACCAAACACTGGATAGAACAGGATAGATTTAATACCATCTAATGCTTTAGGTAATCCTTTGAAGATAAATTTCAAGAATACAATCACATAACCAGCCAAGAAACCGCCAACCAACGCTCCTAAGAACCCTGATGGAATAGTATCTGTCAATTGTCCAAAAGCAACCCCACTTGCTGACATTGCTCCAGCAGCAAACCCAACAATCAAACCAGGTCTATCAGCAATACTTGATGCAATAAAACCAGCTAACACGGGTAACATAAAACCAAAAGCAGTGTCCCCAATTGTTTTAAAGTAAGCAGCAATCGGGTGATATGATCCTAATTGACTTAATTGGTCTTGTGGCACACCTAGCATTTGGTCAATTAAGAATGCTAAGGCAATCGCAATACCTCCACCGATAACAAACGGTAACATGTGACTAACACCATTCATTAAATCTTTGTAAATTTTTGCACCAATTGAACCAGCATTTGCATCTTCACCTTCTGATTCACTTGCATTAGATGAACTATGGTAAACAGATGCACTGCCGTCAGTTGCTAAACGAAGTAATTCCTCTGTTTTCTTAATGCCATCACTTACTGGACGGTTAACTAATTTTTTACCATCAAAACGTGCCATTTCAACATTTTTATCAGCTGCAACAATAACCCCAACTGCACGAGCGATGTCATCATCAGTTAATTTATGTTTAACCCCTTCAGAACCGTTTGTTTCAACTTTAATATTAATGCCCATTTCTTTGGCTTTATTTTTTAATGCATCCTCAGCCATGTAAGTATGAGCAATACCTGTTGGACAAGCTGTAACTGCCACAACAAATGGTGCGTCTTCTACTTCTTCTACCACTTCTTTTTCTTCTTCATCTAATTTTTTCTCTGCTTTATCAATGATTGATAAGACTTCATCTGCTGTATTAGCTGCCTTTAAGTCAGCAATCATCCCTGGATTTAATAACAAACGAGATAAACTAGCTAAGGCTTGTAAATGTGTGTCATTAGCGCCTTCTGGAGCTGCAATCATAAAGAATAGATAAGTTGGTTGACCATCTAATGCTTCATAATCTAATCCTTCTTTGCTTCTTGCAAATAAAACAGTTGGTTTAACTACTGCTTTGTTTTTCGCATGAGGCATGGCAATCCCATCACCTAAACCTGTTGTTGTTTGTGCTTCTCTGGCTAGGATGCCTTCTTCAAATACTTCTTTGTCGTCAATGCGACCTGTGTCGTATAATTTGTTGACCATTTCTGTAATAGCACCTTTTTTATCAGTGGCTTTTAGGTCTAAAATCATACACTCTTTAACTAATAAGTCATTAATTTTCATTTTACTTCCCCCTAGTATTCTTTTATGACATCAATTTCAACACGTGCTAATTGGTGTTTAATTTCGTCTTCTGTTGCTAAATCTGCACTAAATGCTGTTGCACTACCACAGGCAATTCCTGTTTTAAAAGCTGTCACAGCATCACTACCTTGACTTAATTGACTAACAAACCCTGCTACCACAGAATCTCCTGAACCAACTGAATTAACTAATGTACCTGTTAATCCTTTTGCTCGGTAAATACCTGTTTCATTAAATAAAATTGCTCCATTGGCACCCATTGAAATAATGACATTTCTAGCACCTTGTTGAACAAGTTTTTCCCCATAAGGTAGCATGTCTTCAATTGTTTTAAACTCAACATTATAAAGATCTGCTAACTCATGTTCGTTTGGTTTAATTAATGATGGTTTGTATTTTAAAACATCAAATAAACTTGCATCACTAATATCCACTACAAATGGAACATGTTGTTCGTGAGCCATTTTGGATAATGTCACATAGATGTCTTTTGGCACACCCATTGGTAAACTACCTGATAAAATCAACCAATCCTCTGGTGTTAAACTACTAATTTGAACAGTTAAATCGTCTAAATCATTTTGCGTAATAGATGGACCTAAACCATTGATTTCTGTTTCTTCTTCACCTTTTAACTTAATGTTAATACGTGTGTCCCCTGACACATGGATAAAATCATTTTGAAGACCATGATTAATCAGTTGTTCTTCAATAAAAGTGCCTGTAAATCCACCAATAAAGCCAAGATTTCTTGATTGAACACCTAATTGAGCTAACACTCTAGATACGTTGATTCCTTTCCCCCCAGGAAACTTGTATTCTTTCGTTGTTTTGTTCAATTTACCTTCTTCAAATCCAGGTACATTGATGACATAATCAATTGCTGGATTGAGTGTTAATGCGTAAATCATTTTGTTACCTCCTTTATAGTTGCAACCCCTTGATACTGTGAGCGTTGTTTCTTTGTTAACTGATTCGTTATGATAATCCCTGTATCAATTGACTCGATTTGAGAAAAATTTAGTTTATCAAACTTTGTATCATCAACTAAAAAATAAACTTGTTGTGCTTGATGAACCGCCGTACGCTTCATCATGGCTTCTTCTGGATCAGCTGTCGTTAAGCCATAAACTGGGTGAACGCCATTCGCACCTATGAAAGCCTTATCAAAAAAATACCGCTTCAACTGCTCGCCACCAAACTGACTCACTGATGCTGTTGTGTTCTTTCTAATATTTCCACCGATTATAATCGTATCAAAACCTAAA
Organism: Vagococcus sp. AM17-17; assembly: GCF_003471765.1. NCBI lineage: Bacteria > Bacillati > Bacillota > Bacilli > Lactobacillales > Enterococcaceae > Vagococcus > Vagococcus sp. AM17-17. The sequence goes on along the minus strand of NZ_QRJY01000009.1, from coordinate 39,964 downwards.
TCAGTCGAAACACACGCATGATGAACGGAGTTTGTCACGATTGACACATTTTTTTCTTTTATAAGTGATAATAATTCCAAAGTTGTTGTTCCAGCATCAATATAAACAACATCACCTTCTTTTATTAATGATGCAGCATATTGCGCAATTTCTTGTTTCTTTTGAACGTTTCTGGAAGATTTTTCTTTCATCGTTAATTCCGGTTCTAAACGAAACGTTAACTTAGCTCCGCCATGAATTCGTACTAGCCAACCTTCTGCTTCTAATTCTTGCAAATCTCTACGAATAGTCGATTCAGAAACACCCAGTTCTTCAATCAACTCACGAACTTTAATTACTTTTTTTGCTTTTAACTCATCTAAAATTTTTGCTTGTCTTTCCTCAGTCAACATAACTCTCACTCCATACCTGTATTATACAATCACAAACAGTCAAAATCAATCAAAAACAGTCAAAAATTATATAAAAAAAGAAGAGGTTTCCCTCTTCTTTCTGTTACATGTTATCTGGTGATTGAATACCAAGTAAGCGCAACCCTTCCTTAAGTACCACGGATACTGAATAGACTAAAGCAAGGCGTGCATCTTTTTGACTGTTATCTTCTAATATTTTTGTTTTTGAATAATACTTATTAAATTTTTGAGCTAAATCAATCACGTATTTAGCCACTACTGAAGGCTCATATTTACGATAAGCTTCTTGTACTTTAGCTGGGAAATTATATAAAGCTTTCACAACTTCCCATGATTCATCATCTGATAGTGAGTAATTTACCTCACTAGTTGGAGCGCTCCAATCAGCTTTTCTTAAAATACTTTCACATCTTGAACGAGTATATTGGACGTATGGGCCTGTTTCTCCTTCAAACTGGATAATATGGTCTAAGTTGAAGTCAAAATTATTTAGACGATCATTTTTAAGGTCATGGAACACAACTGCCCCAACACCCACTTGATGTGCTACTTCTTCTTTGTTTTCTAATGTTGGATTCTTTTCATTGATAATGTTTTGTGTTGCATTAATGGCTTCATTCAACACTTCTTCCAACAGAATAACATTTCCTTTACGTGTCGATAACTTTTTACCATTTGATGTAATCAAGCCAAATGGAATATGTTTGATGTCATCTGACCACTTGTAACCCATCTCTTTTAAAACAGCTTTTAATTGTTTAAAATGAATAGATTGCTCGTTTCCTACAACATAAATTGATTCGTCGAAATCATAATTTTCTTTACGATACATAGCTGCCGCTAAATCACGTGTAATATAAAGTGTTGCGCCATCTGATTTTCTAATCAACGCTGGATTTAAATCATATTTTTCAAGATTTACAATATCTGCACCATCATCAGAAACTAATAATTCTTTCTCAAGTAAACTATCAATAACTGGTTGCATTTTATCATTGTAGAAGGCTTCACCATTATATGAATCAAACTCAATCCCTAACATATCATATACTTTTTGGAATTCTTTTAGTGATTCTTCACGGAACCATGTCCATAATTCGATAGCTTCAGTATCACCATCTTCTAGCTTTTTAAACCATTCACGTGCTTGATCATCAAGTTCAGGGTATTTTTCAGCTTCTTCATGGAAATGAACATATAAAGCAAGTAACTCACTAATTGGGTTTTCTTTGACTTTTGCTTCGTCTCCCCATTTTTTATAAGCCACAATTAATTTACCAAATTGTGTTCCCCAGTCACCAACGTGATTGATTTTAACCGGTGTATAACCCACTTTGTCAGCTAATTCAGCTAATGAATTTCCAATAACTGTTGAGCGTAAATGTCCCATTGACATTGGTTTGGCAATATTTGGTGAAGACATATCAATCACAACATTTTTTCCTTGACCAAGTGTTGAGTCACCATAATGATTTTTCTTAGATACCACATCGTTTAATACCGCATTACTAACTTCAGATTTTTTAAGGAAGAAGTTAATGTAACCACCCATTGGGATGATTTGTTCATAATTTGTTGTATCAATATCTTTTGATAATTCTTCTGCGATCATATTCGGTGCTTTTCTTTGGATTTTAGACAAAGAAAACACTGGGAAAGAATAGTCTCCATGATCACTTGCTTTTGGTTTTTCAATCAGATTTAAAATATCCTCATAGCTTAATTGTTCACCCAATACTGCTGCTAAGTCTTTAGCAATCATCTCTTTAAAATTCATAAAGTGAATCCTCCTCGTATTAATAAAAAAACGTCATCCTATTAAGTTTGTGTCTTAACAGGAGACGACATAAATAGTCATAAATGAAGCCTTATTTTTGAAACTTATCATTTCTTTATAGTAATCACTATTACTCCATGAACATTATCCATATCGGGTTTATTATAGCAAGAATTACCTTAAAAATCTAACTAAAAAATCAATTCTATTCTTTATTCTGTCGTTATCAAACTTTTGGTATAAATAAATTACCTAAAGTAGCAGCCATAATAGCTTTAATCGAGTGCATGCGGTTTTCTGCTTCTTCAAATTGACGGCCATATTCGCTTCTAAAAATATCATCTGTTATCTCCATCTCTGTGATACCAAATGTATCAGAAATCATCTGACCATACTCAGTTTTTATATCATGAAAAGCTGGTAAACAATGCAGCACAATTAAATCACCATTAGCATTACCTGTTTTTTCAATCATGTCCCTGTTGATTTGATATGGCATCAATAGCTCTACGCGTTCTTTGAACTTATCTTCCTCACCCATAGAAACCCAGACATCTGTATATAAAACATTTGCACCACGCACAGCTTTGGCTACATCATCGGTAATCAGTAATGCACGTCACGTACTTCATATCCAGCACGGTCACGTGTTAAACCCAAAATTTTCTTTTATTGTCATAAAATCGGCAATCATCTGTGTTGGATGCCACTCATCAGTCAAGCCATTCCAAACCGGGACACCAGAATATTTCGCTAAATCTTCCACAATTTCTTGGCTAAAACCACGAAATTCAATCCCGTCAAACATACTCCCCAATACAATTGCTGTGTCTTCCACTGATTCTTTTTTACCAAGTTGAATATCATTACTCTGGGTGTGCTCCTAAATCAATCGCAGCTGTTGTAAATGCTGCTCTGGTTCTAGTAGATGTTTTTTCAAATAACAAGGCAATATTTTTTCCTTCCAAATAACGGTGTGGAATATTTTGTTTCTTTAATTGTTTTAAATGAATACTAAAATCAATCAGATATTCTAATTCTTCTTTGGTAAAATCCTTTTCTGCTAAGAAACTACGACCTTGAAATAAAGATAAACTCATTGCTATCTCCCCTTTTCATTAATCTGAGTTTTAACATACGTCAATTATATAAGAATCCACTTTGAAACAACTTAAACTCTGTTACAAAGTGGATTATGTTTACTATTATTTTTTCTCTGATACAAACTGTTTGAAGTAATCATTCACGATTTCAGCATCTTCTTTTGATTTTGATAATATTAAAATCGTGTCATCTCCCGCAACACATGCAACTATCTCAGAAAACGACTGTCTAAAACTATCAATCAATACACCTAACAGTTGACCATTACCAGGTAACACTGTCAACACATTGATAAATTCAATTTGAACCAATGATACACCTGTTTCTTTGATGACATTTTTCAAACGTTCTTCATCTGTCAATTTCTTTTCTGTAGACGTATAATCATCCAAAATACGATAATACGACCGACCACTAGAATTATGACTTTTTATAATATTTAACTCACGCATATCTCTTGATATAGTTGACTGAGTTGTACGGACATTTTCTTTTTCTAGACATTTAATCAATTCAGATTGATTTTCAATGTTATTCTCTGATATTACTTTTTTTAAAATAGATTGTCGTGTCTCTTTATTCACGTTAACTCTCCTTACTATCAGGCTTTGACGTATAAATTATAGTAAGAACTTACCTTTATACGTCATCTATCCTACTAGATAGTGACTTACCCCTCAAGTTCTTTGTTTAATTGGTCTGTATTTAAAAAATCGTAACGAGAGAAAAATGATAGTAATGTTTCTAATACTACTTTATTTTTACCATCGACATCATTTTCTACTTGAAGAACGAGTAATGGCTCATGCAAACTCATTCTTAGTAAAAACCATCCTTGACCAAAGTGATCAAAAACTGTCGTACGAATGCCTTCTTCATTGTCCATATCAATGATAAATCCTGGTGTTTCTGCCACTAAATCATGCATCGCATCAATGATTGATTCACCTAATAATTTATAATCTGCTCCACTTATTTTGAAACGTACTTCAGTTGTTTCAGCTGGTTGTTTTAAGTCAGCGATTAAATCACTTAATTCTAAATTTTGTTGTTTTAATTTTGGTAGTAACATTAATATTTTAGCTACCACATATGCCCCGTCATCTAAAAAGTAGTTCTCTTTAAACGCAGCATGTCCACTTGTTTCGATTGATAATGGCACATCAATCCCTTGTGAGTTTAGCTCAATCCCTTTATTTATCACATTACGATACCCACAAAGGTAGCGCACTTGTTTTCCATTTAAACCTTCAATAAATGTTTTTAAGTGACTTGATGTAGGAGAATTCGTCACAATCGTTGCTCCCGGATAGTCATTTAACATAATCGTTGCTAATACCGCTATCAGATTATTTCGGTTAATGACTTCACCTGATTTGTCCACTACAGCAGCACGGTCCACATCAGTATCAAAAATCATCCCTAAATCAGCATGGTTTGCTAATACGGCTTCTTTAATACTTGCCATTGCTTCTTTATTGTCAGGATTAGGAATATGATTTGGAAAATGACCATCAGGATCTAAAAATTGGCTTCCAGTTGTATCTGCCCCTAGTGTTTCTAATACCTTCTCGGCAAAAAATCCACCTGCTCCATTTCCAGCATCTAGCACGATTTTAAACCCTTCAAGCGGTTTATCACTTTGCGTTTGGGCAATAATTTTATCAACTAAATCTTTAGAGTAAGCTGATAACACTTCTTTTTCTTCTACATGGCCTACAACGTTTGTTTTTTCAAACGTTTCTGGGGCATGTTCTAAAATAAACTCAATACCTTCATGCTCTGCTCCACCATCTTTAGTAAATAACTTAATACCATTATAGTAAAATGGTAAATGGCTAGCTGTAATCATGATGCCACAATCGGCATTAAATTCTGGAAATTGTGTTGCCATAAACATTGCTGGTGTTGTAGATAGACCAACATCAATCACGTGAATATCTTCAGTCATAAACGCATCAATTAACCATTGTTTGATTGACTCACCTGATAAACGACTATCTTGACCAATCGCGATGGTAATCGGTGTATGTGTGACACCTTTTTCCTGTTTCAACCAAGTGATAATCCCTTTAGCGATTCTCTCCACCTGTTGTTGTTCAAGATTTGCTGTATATCCTTCTGCTGTAATGGCAATCCCACGTATGTCAGATCCATTTTGTAATTGATTCAAGTCTGTCATAAACACCCTCCTATTTACGATAAAGTAAGTTTTACATATCTACTCTACCTATTTACAACATTATATCATCAAAATGACGTAATAAACGACATCTCTTAAAAATTTTAAAGGGCTTTAATTTCTTTCACAATCAAGTCCAACCCCTTAGTCAAATCTTTTAAAGACAAACAAATAAGCAACAAAAGCGGACGGTTTTTTGTTGCTTATTTGTAATTATTTTTATACATTCACATCTTTTGATATAACATTATAATTTATAGACATTGACTTGATTAAATAAATCATCAAATTTAGTTTTATCAACACATCCCGTTGTGTCTTCCATTGCATTCAACATACCTAATGTCATCGCATATTTCAGAACGTCCTCAATTGATTTCCGCTTTGATAAACCAATTGCTAACCCTGCCACAGTTGAATCCCCACTTCCCACAGGGTTTTTTACTGGGATACTAGGAATCTCTACTCGGTAAAACGACTCATCAAACTTTGCAAATGCACCATCTTTACCTAATGACACCATGATTAATGGCACACCATCAAATAATGAATGGCTTAGAATGTCTGACAAATTAGTATAATCAGCTGATACTTCTTCCCCTAATAAGGCTTGCAACTCATCACTATTAGGTTTAATCGCATAAGGTTTAACAGGCGATTCTAAAGCACTTTTTAAACTTTCTCCTGATGTATCGAGGATAACCTTTATATCTGTATTAGATAACAATGACAATAAGCGACTGTAATAATCCTTTGATACCCCTTTTGGTAAACTGCCGGATAATGTGGCAACATCACTAGAAGTTGCCAATGTCAAAAATGTTTCTTCAAATAATGTCAGTTCCTCAGTTGAAATAGTTGGGCCTGCTTCTAGAATCTCTGTTTGTTGATAGTTATCATGCAATATCGCAATACAATTTCGTGTGTCACCTTGTATATTGGAAAAGTCATGCTTAATCCCTTCACTCGATAGGTTCTCTCGAATAAACTCACCCAACACGCCACCTAACAGTCCAGTACTAATAACTTCTGCTTCCATTTGATGAATCACTCGTGTCACATTTAATCCTTTACCACCCGCTGTTTTTCTTACCTTATCGCAACGATTGATATCGTCAAGTACCAATGTACTTAATGGATAAGAAATATCAACGGACGGATTCATTGTTACTGATACAATCATTTTTTCACCTACTACGCTAATTTATTATGCCAAGATGAAGCTGTCGCATTTAGAGCCTCATTTAGCTCATCCATATTTTGTTTACCTTGTGTGTTTAACCACTCAATAGCGGCTTTTTTTCCTTCTTTGACAAATACTTCGACACTGTCTTTCCATGTTGCACGGCCACACAGAACCCCATTAAATGTTGACTCTACCTCTTTTGCAAAATACAACGTGTCTTGGAATAATTTCGCACTCACGCCTGCACTTAAAAAGATAAACGGCAAGTGTGTGCTGTCACTTTGTTCTTTGAAATAGTTTAACGCTTCTTCTTTTGTATATACTACATCAGTTGCCTCTTTAGCGAATTCTTCCACATAGTTCATGTTCACTGGCACTTCTACTTTTAATACATCCACTTGATAACGGTCTTTTGAGAATTCTTTCATCATCTCATTGACTTTATGTGGTTTAACTTTGGCGTAATCTTTTCCTTTTGCATCATCTATCAGAGCGTCATAAGTTAATACTTCAAGATAAAATGGCATATCTTCAGCCACGCATTCTGACCCGATACGTTCAACGAATGCTTGTTTACGCTCATTAATCTCATCAGACTCATCCACATCATAATAAAGCAAGAATTTCACCGCATCTGCACCTGCTTCTTTCAATCTAAGTGCTGACCATTCAGGCAATAAATCAGGGAAACGCCCTGGTTCAGTCGCATCATATCCTGTTTTTTCATAAGCTAATAACAATCCTGCATCATCTACTTTTACTTTTGAAGCAGGCAAACCGTATTCTGGATCTAATAAAATCGAAGAAGAATAAGGGGTTAAATATTCAGAAATAAGTTCTTTAAATTCGACAATCGCCTTTTCAACATCTCCATTAAATCCTTGTTCTGACAACATACGTTTCAATGCCCCACGTTGGTCAATAGCAAGAGCCGCGATGATGCCGTCTTTTGTCGATAAATGAGTCATACGCGCTAATTTGTTTTCACTGATTTTTTTCATGATGATAATCCCTCTTTCGTATTAGTTAAATGGATGAATCGTAACACCTTGAACAACGCGATTAACTGTTCCTGTGGGTGATGGTGTGTCTGGTTTATTCTTAACTTTCACTGATGTTAATAAGGCAATGATTTGTGCAATCATCACTAAAGGCAACGCTAAAAATCCGTCTGCCAATTGATAATCATTTGTGAGCGATATATTTTTTCCGCTATATTGTGTTTTATTTTGTGATAAAGCAATTGTTTCGACTGATATAGCGTTTCCATTAATTTCTTCCAAAATATCCACATCATACTGACTAGTGTATGTGTCATTGCTAATGAACCCAAATACTAATGTTTTATCATCCACAAATGATTTAGGTCCGTGTCTAAACCCTAATGAAGAATCAAAGACTGTCGCGATTTTTCCTGCTGTTAATTCTAGTAATTTCAACTGAGCTTCTCTTGTTAAGCCTGATAGACTCTCAGATCCTAAATAAACCACTCGATTGAAATCTTGCGCTACAACATTAGACAGCGTATCTTCCATTGTGACCACTTGTTTCCCCATATTTACCATCGTTGATACAATCAGTTCGTGATCAATGTGAACCAAATCAAAGATTAATAAAGCAGCCAAGGTCATACAAGAAAAACTTCCTGTCATAGCAAACCCTTGATCATTCGAACGAGTTGGCATTAACATAACAAAAGAATTTTTATCATCTTTAGCATTAACTGCAAGTTTTCCCTCAGGAGCACAACTAATAATCAAATGCTTCACATTTTTTACAACTTGATTGGCTAAATCTATCGTCGCGGCACTTTCAGGACTATTCCCACTTCTTGCAAAAGACACAAGTAACGTTGGAGAATCTTCTTTAAAATAATTTAAAGGCGCTGACACGATATCAGTTGTTGGGATAGCTTCGAAAATAAAATCAGATGTATTCCCATAACGTGTTAAATGTGGTTTAACAACATCTCCCACGTATGCAGACGTTCCTGCTCCTGTAAAAATCACACGAATTTTTTCAGTTGTTTCTTTTTTAAACCCTTCTAAAAAAGCCATTAAACTTTCTTTATGAGAATTAAAAATTTTAAGTGTTTCATTCCATAATTCTGGTTGTTGCTTAATTTCATTTGTAGTAATCACTGCACCTATCTCTTCTAACTGTTGGTTGGTCCCATCTAACATGTAAAGCACTCCTTATTATTTAATTTTTATGGTGTAATACTTTGTATCTAAATTGATCGGCTCTTGCCACACTTAATGTGTATTCAATGATTTCATTTTCTTGATTCACTGTTTTTCTGACTAAGTTTAAGGCAGCTGAACCTATTGGGACTTCAATGTATTCGGCATCTTTATCACTCACAATGCTGGCATAAAATTCTTCTTCTGCGTATTTTATTCGTTGATTATATGTGTCATAAAACACATCATACATTGGCTTTTCTTCCAACATCTCACTTGTTAACCCTTCAAAACGTTTGTATGGTAAATACGTTCTTTCTAACATCATTGGCTCCCCATCGGCTAATCTTAATCGTTTAATTTTAATTAACTGACTTCCCTTATGTACTCCCAGTTGTTCACTTAAATAGTTATTACTTTCAACAACTAAAAATTCTAAAATTTTGGTTGAGGGTTCTTTTCCTAAAGACTTCATTTGTTCTGTAAAACTGTAGGCTCCTGTTAGGTTTAAAATGCTATCTGATACACCAGAAACAAACGTTCCTTTACCATGTTTTTTATAGATAAACCCTAAATTTTCCAATTCTTGTAAAGCTAATCTAACGGTTGTTCGACTAACACCGTGAATCTCTGCTAACTCTCTTTCTGATGGTAATAAATCATGCGCTTGATGTTCTTTTTCAATAGATTCTTTTAATTCATCAACTAGTTGACCATATAATGGTTGCTTCTTATTTTCCATGTTCCCCTCCTAATACCACTTTTAATACCAACTGGTAGTAACCACTTATATTATCAATTATTTGTTATTAAATGTCAAGGCTGGATACCTTAGTTCAGATAACGCTTTATTTTCATTATTATTTATTGTACAATGGCAGTGACTTAACATGTTAACATATAGGGGTGATGTAATGGATAACAAACAAGCATTGATGTCACTAGGTAAAAATGTGACAAACGAATGGCTTACAGAACAAATTAACTGGTGTGTAAAAAAAATTGAACAAAATATAGTACGATATGGCGAGAAATTCCCATCAGCCTGTGCAACAAATGGCGTTTATCGAATTAAAGAAAATGACGATTGGACGAATGGTTTTTGGACAGGCATGTTGTGGATGACTTACGAATGGACACATGATGACAAATACAAAAACTTGGCACAAAAAAATATCGATAATTTTCAAAAAAGACTAGATGACCATTTTATTTTGGATCACCATGATATTGGATTTTTATACAGTTTATCGACTGGCGCTGGATACAAAATAACTCAGAATGAACATTACAAAAAACAGTTACTTCAAGCTGCTGATGTGTTATCTGCTCGCTATCACAAAAAAGGTGGCTTTATACAAGCTTGGGGTAAATATGGAGACCCTGATGAATATCGACTCATTATCGACTCACTACTAAACCTACCTCTCCTCATTGAAGCTTATCGTTTATCAGGGAACACCACGTATAAACAAATTGCTGAAGCTCATTATAAAACACTGTTGAACACTGTGGTACGACCAAGTTATTCTACTTATCATACATTTTATTTTGATATAGAAACAGGCTTGCCAACATACGGTGCCACTAGACAAGGAAATGCAGATGACTCTATCTGGGCTCGTGGACAAAGTTGGGCTATTTTAGGGATTCCTTTATTCGAAAGACTAGACCCTTCTCAAGAATTCCCTTCGATTTATCAACCTATTGTGGATGTATTTATTGATGGGTTACCAGAAGATTTGGTACCTTATTGGGACTATGATTTTACAGACGACAAACCTTCTGACAAAGATAGCTCCTCTCTTGCGATTGCTGCAACCGGACTACTTGAATCCGACAAACAAAACGCCTACCCTCATGCTAAAGAATTAGCTAAAGGAATGGTTTACAAATTAGGAGAAGACTATACATCAAAAAACGAGCCGGATAATGAAGGACTGTTACTCCATGGTGTTTATTCTCATAAAGAAGGAAAAGGTGTCGATGAACCAAACTTGTGGGGAGATTATTTTTACTTAGAAGCACTCATGAGCTTAGCAAACCCTAACTGGGAGAAATACTGGTAAAGGAGGAAATATAATGCAAACTTTTGAAATCAAAGAAGATTTTTTATTAGATGGAAAGCCTATAAAGATTATTAGTGGGGCTATTCATTATTTTCGTATGACACAAAATCAATGGGAAGATAGCTTATACAACCTAAAAGCCCTTGGTGCAAATACTGTTGAAACTTATATCCCTTGGAACATTCACGAACCGATCGAAGGAACATTTGACTTTAACGGTATGAAAGATGTCGTCGCATTTGTTAAATTGGCTCAAGAAATGGGGCTATATGTGATATTGCGTCCATCTGTCTATATTTGTGCTGAATGGGAATTTGGTGGCTTACCAGCTTGGCTATTAAAAGATGGATTAATTCGATTACGTTCGACTGACAAAATTTTCATGGAAAAAGTAGAAAATTATTATCATGAATTATTACCAAAACTTCGACCACTACAAGTTACTCAAGGTGGCCCCGTCATTATGATGCAGATTGAAAACGAATATGGATCTTACGGCATGGAAAAAGAATACTTATTAGCTACAAAAAAAATAGTGGAAAGTTATGGAATTGATATACCTTTATTTACTTCTGACGGATCATGGACAGAAGTTTTAGATGCTGGTTCATTAATTGATGAAGATGTCTTTGTCGCAGGAAATTTTGGTAGCCAATCGCTGAAGAATGCTGCTGTTTTAAAAGATTTTATGACTGGACACAATAAAAAATGGCCCATTATTTCTATGGAGTATTGGGACGGTTGGTTCAATCGTTGGGGAAATGACATTATTAAACGCGACCCACAAGACTTAGCTGATGAGGTTGAAGACATGCTGAGCGTGGGGTCTATTAATCTTTATATGTTCCATGGTGGCACTAACTTTGGCTTTTACAACGGTTGTTCTGCTCGCGGAAATACTGATTTACCACAAGTGACTAGCTATGATTATGATGCACTACTTAACGAAAGTGGTCAACCAACTGAAAAATATTACCTTGTACAAAAAGCAATCAAAAAGGTTTGTCCTGATGTTTGGCAAGCTGAGCCTCGTGTGAAAGAGCTAGGTAATTTAGGCTCATTTCCTATTGACAAGAGTGTGTCTCTTTTCCATACAAAAGACGACGTAGTAGAGTTGACTTACTCTTCATATCCTTTAACGATGGAACAAGCTAGCTCAGGATACGGGTACTTGCTTTATGATTTCGAGTTAAAGAATTATCATCATGAAAATAAATTTAAGATTATCGAAGCTAGTGATCGTCTTAAAATATATGCTGATGAATCACTAGTAGCCACTCAATATCAGGAAACAAACGGAGAAGAACTCATGCTACAAGGAAATCCTGATTCAGATACCATTCATATGGATATATTAGTTGAAAATCTAGGTCGTGTTAATTATGGTTACAAACTAAATAATCCAACACAAATGAAAGGAATTCGTGGTGGTGTGATGTATGATATCCACTTCCATCAAGGATTTAAGCACTACCCGTTAACATTATCCAAAGAACAACTAGATGCGATTGATTTTGACAAAGAAGCAAACCCTTCTCATCCTTCATTTTATCAATCAACCTTTAATTTAGAAAATGTAAAGGATACTTATATCGATTGTTCCGCGTATGGAAAAGGAGTTGTCATTGTTAATGGCATCAATTTAGGTCGTTACTGGGATAAAGGACCTCATCTTTCACTGTATTGTCCGAAAGAATTTCTTAATGTTGGAGAAAATGATATTATTATTTTCGAAACAGAAGGTAAACACATCACTAATGTGACATTTTCAGATACACCAGTGTATGTATAAAAAATAGAAGTCAAAGCAGTTATTCTGCCTCGACTTCTATTTTTGTTTTAAATGACTTCCAATGTTTGTAACTAATGATATACTCTGCCACACTATTATCTGGTAAAAATGTTTGTTTTTCTTGAAGAACAGCCGGTTCTCTAAAGCTTAGTTCTAATGCATTAGTAATAAACGCATCTTCAGGAAATACAATCTCATTTGTTTCAACCGATGACTGTGTAAATAAGTCTATCCCAAAATCTTTTCGCACTCGATCATAAATACTTTGATACTCGGATAAATTTGTACTGATAGGCTCTTTCATTAATTTTTTTGGTAAATGTGTGATATTTAAAATAAATGGAATTCCTTCAGATGAACGCACTCGTACAATTTTATAATAACTATCATTTTTAGATAGCTTTAGTTTTTTCAATACATCTGGTTGATTCTCTTTTGTTACAGATAAAACATCTATTTTTTCAGTATCTAATGAATGGTTTTCAATATCAGAAAAACGAACTGTTTTAGATATCTTAGCTTTCGACACAAATGTCCCCTTACCTTGTATCCGGTATAAATACCCCATAGATGTTAGCTCATTCAATGCTTTGACTGCTGTAATCGAACTAACAGAATAACGTTTTTTAATATCCGCCTCGGAATAAAACTTATCCCCTGGCACAAACACATGATTTCTTATTTCTTCTAATAAATCATTTTTAATTTGTTGATACTTTGGAATCATCATTTCAACCCCTTTCTATAAACATTTCCATAACATATTAAGTTATTAATAATAATATACATCATTTTTTCTATAAAATAAATAAAGAAAGTGTTTACACATTGTTTAACTAATGATATATTTATGTTGTAAAAACCTAACATGTTAAGTTGTTAACTTGAAGTTAAACAGGAGGGATTCAATTGAAAGATATCATTTTAGTCAGTCATGGTGATATGGCCAAAGGAGTCAAACATAGTTTAGAAATGATTACGGGAAAACAAAAATCGGTTCATGTTGTCTCATTAAAAGAGGATGGTGATGACAAACAATTTGAAAGCGATTTATTAAAAATCATATCCAAACTAAATGGTAAAAAACTAATTATCGCAGATTTACTTGGTGGAACACCTTGTAATGTTGCTCTGACTCAATATTCAGAAGATGATGATGTTGATATCATCGCAGGTATGTCACTTCCTTTAGTTGTAGAAGCCACACTCAATACGCAAGCGACAACGAAGGATCTAATTAGAAGCGCTAAACAAAGTGTTGTAAATGTTAAAAACCAACTTGAACAAAGCACTCATATCGGTGAGGGAAATGACATTGATTTAGACAAATATGCTGAGTTCAAAGGAAAGGAAAATATTGTCAACATTCGTATTGATGAGCGATTGATTCACGGACAAGTTGCAGGAATTTGGTCAACTAGCTTAAATACACAACGAATCATTGTTATTAACAATGAGGCGGCAACAGACCCGTTACAAAAATCATCTCTTCGTATGGCAGCTCCAACATCTATGCGTTTATCAGTTTTAACCATCAAGAATGCTGTAAAAAATATCAATTCTGGAAAATATGGTAAACAACGTTTGTTCATATTATTCAAAAACCCTACTGACGTCTTAAAATTTATTGAAGAAGGCGGCAACATTAATCGCATTAACGTTGGTAATATGAGTCATAAAAACGGGGCACGTGAAGTCACTAAAAGTATTAAAGTCACTAAAGATGAAGAAGTAGTATTTCACAAAATTGCTGAACACGGAGTTGACATCACTGCTCAATTAGTACCAAATGATCCAATCATTAATTTTATGGAAAAATTAGATCGTTAAAAAAATAATGCTTTACAAGGAGGATAATTATGCACAGTTTAGGAACATTTCAAATTATATTAATTACGATTTATGCATTTATTGCTATTAATGACTCTCTTATTTCAAACACATTAACTCAACCTGCAATTGCTGGTATGATTTCTGGTCTTATTATGGGAGATTTAACAACTGGTTTAATGGTTGGCGGGACACTTCAATTGATGCGTTTAGGGATTGCCGCTTTTGGTGGAGCATCTGTTCCCGATTATTTCACCGGAGCTGTACTAGGTACGGCATTTGCGATTATTTCAGGTAAAGGTGCCGAATATGGCATCGGGCTTGCAGTTCCCGTGTCACTGTTGATGTTACAACTAGATGTTATCGCTCGTTTTTGTAACGTGTTTTTACTACATAAAATTGATAACGCGATTGATAACTTACAAGTGAAAAAAATCTCTCGTTTAGTTCTTTCCGGATCATTCTTATGGGGATTCTCACGTGCGATCCCAATTTTACTAATGCTTTTAATTGGTGATAATGCCGTTATTGCTATCACAAATGCGATTCCTGAATGGTTAATGAATGGACTTAAAACTGCCGGTGGCGTACTACCTGTAGTCGGGGTTGCGATTCTTTTACGATACTTACCAACAAAACAATACATTCCTTTCTTATTATTAGGTTTCTTCTTTGTAGCATACTTGCAAGTACCTATGTTAGGAGTAACTATCATCGGACTTGTTGCAGCTATTTTAGTTTTCAAACGCGATTCAACTAAAGGGTCTGTTGGAGAAGCCGCTGTGGCAAACAACTCTACTAGTTTAGAAGGAGGATTTGATGGAGATGAGTAATAGCAAACAATTAACTAAAAAAGATTTAACAACAATGAGCTGGCGCTATATTTTAGGAAGTCAGTTAAACTGGAACTACGAACGTATGATGAGTTCTGGATATTTATACGGAATCATGCCAGCACTTCAAAAATTCTATGGTGATGATGAAGAACAATTTAAAGATATGATGAAAACTCACAACCAATTCTTCAATACTAATGCAATTTTCGGTAACTTAATCATGGGGATTGATGTTGCGATTGAAGAACAAGATGGCTATGCTGCTAAAGATACTATCGTTGGTCTTAAAACGGCCTTAATGGGCTCATTAGCCGGCGTTGGGGATTCACTCTTCCACGTAATCTGGGGAACAGTATTTGGTTCTATCGCTGGAACGCTTGCACAAAATGGATCAGTCGTTGGCTGTCTTATCTGGATAGTTGCAAATATTGCTTTATTATTTGGTCGTGCTGCACTACTTCCAATGGGATACAAACAAGGGGTTAAATTAGTTACAACATTAAAAGACAAATTAGCTGCTTTTACAAATGCTGCGACTATCTTAGGGGTAACAGTTATTGGCGCCTTGATTCCTTCAGTTATCAAAGCTAGTGTGCCTATGGTTTATAAGAAAAATGGTGTTGAATTAGTTATCCAAGATACACTTGATTCTATCTTACCTGCCTTAGTTCCAGTTTTACTAGTTATATTAACTTACTGGATGCTTGGTCAAAAGAAACTAAATTCTACACGCGTTATCTGGATTATCTTAATCCTTTCAATTGCGCTTAGTGCATTTGGTATTTTAGCTTAATTATTAAAATCTAACCATCAAGCTATTTTTAAAATAGTCTGATGGTTTTTTTGTCTTCTCTAATAATATCTTCTACACATAAACTGAAAATTATTCTGCTATAATATAACCTTGAAAAGGAGTGTTTTAATGACGTACTTTAAACATCTATTTAACACAAGAAAAACAAACGATTCCTTTCTCCGTCCTTTAGGAGCTGAATTAGCCATGTTTATCACACTTTTATTTGCTATCGCATTAGATAATACTTTGATTGCGACAATTGGCATTATGGGGACCTTCTCTTATTTGTATTTTCAATATACATCGGTTCAACAAAATTTTATTTATATATTAGGACACGGTGTTAGCTTGTACTTAGCATTTACACTAGGCATACTATCTAGTTATAAAACGGAAATGATTCCCTTCTTAATAAGCAACATCTCTTTTATCTGTTTTATTACAACGAAATTATTTAATGTTCCAAAACCTGATTACTTTTTTTATTTTAATGTTATTTGCTACAGGAACTAACTTAAAGAATACTCATAATGCATTACAAACAAGTCATTATTTATTATACGGTATTTTAGGAGCTATTATTTCTGGTATCATTATTTCGTTATTATTAAAATTACCATTAAACCAACAAGTAAAAACTAATAATAAACTGAGTGTACAAGACAAGTATTATATTATGATCTATAAAGACCCTGATATTATATTAAAAGCATTGCATTTTTCTTCTATCATTTTCTGTTCAGCTTACCTTTCAACTCTGTTTAATGAGCAAAACGGCTATTGGATTTTAATTACTTCTGTCGCTATTTTAGGTGGAGAAAACATGGACGATATCAAAATCCGTTCCCACCAAAGATTGATTGGTAGTGTTGTCGGTTTAGTACTAGGTGTTATTTTAATTAACTTACATTTACCAAAAATCATTATCTATTTATCGGTTGTGTTACTAAATATTGGTGTTGTATTTTTCATACCAAGAAATTATGCCATCGCCAATTTTTTTACTAATCCACAAATCTTATTATTAAGTACCTTGAACTCTACCTCTGTCAACCTATTAATCGTACCTTACCGTTTACTTACTACTCTTATCGGTGTCTTCATTGTGTTAATACTCATGTATTTATTTGATTACGGGCTATCTATTTCAAAAAAAACAATACTAAAAACCACCACTTTACGGATTAAAGCATAGTAAAGTGGTGACTTGATTTTTAAAACAATCTCATATAATTCTCTTCATTGTTTCTATCTATTTTCACAACACCGAATTGTCCATAGACTGGATGTCCATCTATTTTATATAATTTGTGGCCTGAATAAGTATCTTCAATCATCGAATAAATCAACCACTCTTGTCCATCTATTGTGATTGCCATTCCGTAACATTTTTCCTCTGAGCATAACTTATTATCAGTTTTTTGTACTGTGGTTTCTTTGACTACAGCATTACTGTATTTAGTCAGAACAGTATATTGAGTTGGTTGACTACTTGTTGCCACAATTTTTTCATTAACAACTAAATCATTGTATGTTGGGGCAAAAAAACTTTCTTCTACATGCATTGATTCTTCACTGAAATAGGCATAATATCGCTTTTTTTTTATATCCAAGCTAACATAATCCTGTTCTTGTCGTGCTTTTATCTTTGGATTTAAATTAAAATAGCGCGTCATATTAGAAAATGCATTCTCTCCTATATCAACAACCTGATCTAAAATGATAAAACTATCTAATTCTTTTATGTATAATACTGTCCGCACGACTTTAAAATCTCCATTAACTTGAGTATCGATGTACGCACTTCTTACGGCCCAAAAACGATCATCTTCATAGACACGGTTAGATAAACTTGTTGGAACAGCTTCAAATCCCCATGAATCCACGACCTCACCAAATGGATGACTATTTATCACAACGGTATTGTGTTGCGGTGCTTCTTTTAATAAATATCTAAGCGGTGACTCGACGTAAGTTAAACGTCCGTTATCTACCAAGATATTATCACCACCAAGTGTGACATCAATGTGGCATAAACTAAGATGCCCATGCCCGCTCCCTAATGGGCCATTGTATAAATGGGCGTAAGATGACGTAGAATGCCAATCATCATGGTAATAATAATTTCCTGTGAAATGATCCGTCATTATCTTAGGAAATTCCTCATCTACACACTGAGTTATATTTTTTTCCCATGTTGAATAATCTATCTCGCGGTGACTAAAGTAAAGAAGTAAATAATCAACCGTTACATGATTGGCAAAAAGCGGCGGCAAAGATTGTTGGTAGAGTAGCGATAAAGTTTGCATCACATCATCTATTCTCATCTCATCTGTGTCCCCTTGTAGAATAGTCGTCCCTTCTGGTGTCACAAAATGTGGCATAAAATGATACATAGACAAAATCTTTTCTTCTAATAATGTTTGTACGGGATAATCTTTTAGTACGTCACTTTGGTGGGTACACACAATACTTCGTAGCACTTCCATAAAATATAATGGCGACTGTTCCCAGTGATTACCAGATGGTTGGATTTGTAGGTGTAATTGATGTGTTAAACGACGTATCATGCGTTGGTACACACTTGACTCACACATGTCACCCACACGATGAGAAATGATAAAAAATCCAGCAACAATCAATATTCCCCAATTACTCAAATCATACTTCTCGATATAGGCATCATCCAAATAGTTTAATTGTTGATAGATACTCTGTTTTATTTTTTCATTATCAGACACCCTGAGTAACAATTCTTGGTCCAAATAGCGAATCATAATCTCCCAATACATCAAACGAATTCCTGTATCAATGGTTCGCCAATTTTCGGTCGTTTGATTTTTAGTAATCCAGTCTAATACTAAGTCTTTTCCTTTTTGTAGATAACAAATATCACCAGAAATATCAAAACTCAGACACAAATCTAGTAAATATTCTTGACGATTAAGCATATAATTCCACTCTTCATCTTCAAATGGGACATGTGTCCAGTCAATGCCATCAACAAACGCAATAATGTCACGACAAGGTTCCATATCATATGGGTGAATAAATTGAAATTTGTTTTCTAGTAATAACTGACTATTCTCATGCATCAACATGATATTTGCCTCTTGTTTATTAAAAAATGTCCTCTTCATTATCTCGTCTCCTCTAACAAAAAGAAGCCACGTTCATCTATATAATAGAGTTATCGTGACTTCTTTGCTTGATTATTTTTCTTCGTTGTATCGACCAATGAGAGAGTGTTTATCCACTCGTATAATGGTATCTTCAGCTATTTTTAGATGAACAATATGTTCGTCAATTCGACTAATTTTTCCAATAATCCCACTATTCATCATGACTTGGTCACCAACTGATAATTCATTTAAAAAAGATTGCATATCGACTAATTGCTTTTGTTGATATTTTTTCTTTGCAAGGGGTAAAACAACGACATAAAGTATGACAAGCAGTATGAGTAAGATAATCCCGACTGTTTTCATGTTTTAGATACCTTCTTCTGCAGTAACCGATACATCATCCACTTTTTCTTCAGAAATATCAGGCATTACCATCAACATTTCTTTGCTTTCAGCCATACTATTTGATAACTCAACAGAAACATTATCTGTCGTTAAAATACCCATGCTGTTTTTCATGTATAAATCTAAAATTAGATTTAAGGACACACTAGATAAGATGAATTGATTTTTTTTACCTAGTTCTAATAACAAACGTGTTGCGATTTGATGAGGTGCGCCCCCTGTCATATCAGCAAAAATCAAGACATTGTCATTTTCTATTAAAAAGGCTGTTAATTGTTGTTCGTACTCTCCATGAGTTAAATTGTGATCTAAATCAAAATAGTGTAACTGTTCATTACTTCCTGATAATAATTTTAAGGCTGAACAAACACCTGACGAGAAATTCCCATGACCTACTATGCATACTTTAAACATTTTCATTCCACCCTACTATTTTAAGATTCCTAGCATTGATAAAGCGATACCTAACACAATAAGCAATGCAATCAAACGGTATGTTGACCATTTGTATTTTCTGATTAATACATATACCCCTGCTGTAACTAAAACTGGTAAAAGATTTGGTGCGATTTTATCAAACACTGTTTGAAGTGCCACAACTTGATCTTTTCCTTCAACTTTTGTCACATATTCAAGTGCCAAATTAGCTTTAACAAATGATACGGATAATCCTGAGATAACCGTTACACCAATTGTTGTCGCAATTTTTGCGATACTTGCCATTTTTTCACTCAATGTATCAATGACATTTGTTCCTAGTTTATAACCTAAGTAACCCATCAACATACGTAAACCAAATGTGATACCAAACATACACACGATGAAGAAGATAGGACCAGCTATTAAGCCATCTAATGCCATACCTGCTGCAATTGTTGAGAACAATGGTGCTAATCCAAATTGAGATAATGAATCCCCAATCCCTGATAAAGGTCCCATCAACGCAAATTTAATGGCACGTGTGTCTTCTTCATTTTGACCACTATCATACATGGCTAATTGCATGCTTGTAATAAATGGAACTAACTGAGGGTTTGTGTTATAAAACTCTAAGTTAGAAATGGTAACGTCTTTTAATTTTTCTTCGTCATCTTTGTAAATTTTTCTAAGAGAAGGAAAAAGAATATTCGCATATCCTGTTCCTTGATAATTTCCATAGTTAAATCCATTTTGTAACACGTATGAACGTAAACTTGCTTTAAAATAATCTTTTTTTGTTAATACTGGTTGTTGGTTAGATGCCATCTTCGATTACCTCCTCTTGTTCGTCTGCTTGCCCATTACCTTTGTTATAGAAGTTGTTTAATGCTAAGATTGCGCCGGCAAAGGCTAACCCAATAACTGGCATTGCTAAATAAGAAATACACACATAACCTAATAAAATAGCTGGAATGAATTCTTTTTTCACCATAACGTTTAAAATCATCGCAAAACCAATAGCTGGTAACAAGCCACCTGCAACAGATAATCCTGAAATAAGTGCTTGAGGAATAATATTAACAAAAGCACGTAATACTTCAATACTCATTGTCGCAACTAAACCAATGATAAAACCAAATACCCCAAAACCGATAAATGTTAAGTTTGATGTTAATTTAAATGATTTGTAGTTTCCTTCTTGGATAGATTTTGTTGCCCAAGAAAGTGATCCGGCATTTAATGAATAGATAAATGTAATCACAAATTGAATCATCACAGCAAATGGGAATGATAAAGACAATGCTGTTGGCACGTCCATTCCTGTATCTTTTAAAGCAATTGCCATAATAGTCCCAACAACACCTGGTCCGATTGGGTTAGGTGGAACAGTTCCTCCAGCCCCAACACCAAATCCCATAAAGGCTAATTCAGCTGTCGCTCCCATTAATAACCCCGTTTGAACATCACCTAAAATAAGTCCGACACCAAATGATAAAAAGATTGCACGGTTAGTATAAATACCAATTAACTGACCGATTAAACAAAATGAAACAAATAACCCTACTAATAATGCCTGTACGAATGTTGCATCCATTTATTTTACCTCCAACGATTAATTTTCTTCGACGTATTTGTTTAAATCTAACCCACCACCAGCGTCGCCGCCCATTGGTGTTGTTTGTGTGTTGAAATGTACCCCGTGTTCATTGTGTAATGTTTTCAAGGCAGCTAAATCCTCTTCACCAAGTGAAATGTAATTAGTTAATTGTTTTTTACCTTCTGCAAAGTGAATGTTCCCAACATTTAATTCTTTGATTGGTATGCCTCCTTCAACTAAACGTAAAACATCTTTAGGATTTTTAGCTACTAGGAAAATCGATTGTTTAGGTGATGCTTTATGAATCTTGTCGCATGTTTCTTCAATACTGAAAAAACGCATTCCGATTGATTTAGAAATCAATGATTTCATCAATGTTTGTTGGATGCTACTTGTAGATACCTCGTCATTAGCCACGATGACTAAATTTGCCCCTAATGAATTAATCCATAATTGTCCTTGTCCGTGAATCAAGCGTTCGTCGATTCGCACCATTTTAATGTTTGGTTCTGTCATTGTTTTTTCCTCCTACCAGTATAATGTCCAATCTTTATAAAAACGAAGTAAGGCTTCCATGTAGAAATAGTCTCCCCAAATGTTCGCTTCATCCACACCTTTTCCTGAATGCCATGAGTAAACACCATGAGTTAATAAGCCATTTTCTTTTTCTAAGTCTGTGTAAGTATAATTTTTAATCAAACTACCCAACATCGCATGAGAAGCGTAACGATACGTCATTGCCAATTCATCTGATTCTGGCAAGTATTTCAACATTTCATTCATGCCACATACCGCAATCGCTCCAGATGAAGAATCTCTTGATTGACCACTGCCATCAGTAAAGATTAAATCCCAATATGGAACTAAATCCTCTGGTAAACGATTTAATAAATAGTTTGTAACAGCTTTGAAGTCCTCTACAATGTAATCATTGTGTGTTTGATAATATTGAAGTGCCATACCATACACAATCCATGCTTGTCCTCGTGCCCAACTTGAATCGTCTGAATACCCTTGACGAGTCACGCCTTTTAATGGTTCACCTGTTTTAGGGTCGAAGTAGAATGTATGGAAACTTGAAGCATTTTCTCGAATCGCTGTTTTTAATGTTGTTTGATAGTGCTTGTCCGCAATATCTGAATACGTCATATCTCCCGTTTCTTCTGATGCCCAGTAAAGAAGTGGGATGTTTAACATGCAATCAACGATTAAACGGTAATTATCTTCTGCACCTAACTCGCCCCAAGCTTGAATGAATTCACCTTTTTCTTGGTATCTAGAAATCAGTTGGTCTGCTGCTAAAATGCTAGCTTTTTTAGCTTCTTCATTTCCTGTTAATTTGTATGCGCTCACACAAGACGGGATGTAAAGAAACCCTAAATCATGATGATCAACTTCTATTTTTTCTTCAATACGATGTAAAAAATCGGTGACATGTTTGTCAGCTAATTGACGATATTTTTCGTCACTAGTGTATTCATAAGCTAGCCATAACATCCCCGTCCAAAAACCATTTGTCCACTCGATATTTTTCATTTTCTCATAAAAACCATTTTTAGTAGCAGGACTTGGATAGGTTTCACCAAATTTTTTAATGTTCTCATCTACTAAAGCCACTGCATGATCTAATGCACCTGTGATGTCTTTTTTAGATAATAATCCTGATCCATAATAACGTTGTGCATTTAATAAATCTTCTTTTATCATCGCCACTTCTCTCCTTTATTAGTCTCACTTTATATATAGCAAGTATCGTGCCAATTTTTTAAAACGCTTTATTGATAACGTTTTAAAAACGAAACATTGGATGTGTAACCAAAAAAATCGGATTTACTTTATTAAAAAGTAAATCCAATTAGATTTGCTTGAAACAATTGATGCAAGTAGGATATTTCCCCTAAATCAACTGAGACATGATAGACTGACTCAAACTTTTCCAACCCTTGTTTAATAACATTTATAAAATAGGAGTGATTTTTACTAAACTCTTCTTCATCCATTAAAGTGTTTTGAACATACTCTCTAGTAATCACACGCTCAATCATACAACTGATATGAATATATAATGCTGTCTTTAGATTATTCGGAATTTTTATATCAAAAGCTTGTTCCCAATAATCAATCATCGCTGAAATTAACTCAATGGTTTTTTCTGGATTTAAAATACTTAACATCGTAACCAAATTCTCTAATGACAAAGTTTTCATAACACCATTATTCAAATGTTGAATGTCTAATGGGGCCAAATACAGCTCAAATATGTTTGCCAAATGCTTGTACCCATCTTCAGATACCACATCATCAATCCCAATATATTTCACACCGTCAACTTGCGGATCAGCAGTGCCTAAAATACCGATAATATCATAACGATTAAACATCGTAGTATTGGTTTTCATTTTTTTCAGATGTGCATAATCGGATAAAACAAGTTGAATTGGCGTATTTTTAGGTAAATTTTCAGAAATGACTTCTTGTAATTTCTTAGCTGTCCCCATACCTGATTGGCACGAAATAATTAATGCTGGGACTTTTTTCTTATCTGGTTGGAACATAGAGTAGGTTGAAAAATGCTGACGAGAAGATTCTTTTCCAATCATTTCAATATGTTCATTATTCACAATTCTAAAACCAACATCTAGTGCTAGTTGAGTTGAGACATTGTTGATAATCACAATTGATCCGTCCACACGATGCTCGAGCGCTTCTTTTAAGTCGTGCGTATGACCAATATCAATCAATATAATCGTGCCATTGGCTGTTTCATGTAAGGAAAGGTAACGTTGCAGCTTCACGATAATCTCATTAAAACTCACATCTAATGACATATCAATTCCTTGATACACCTT
The DNA here is from genome assembly GCF_003471765.1 of Vagococcus sp. AM17-17. Taxonomy (NCBI): domain Bacteria; kingdom Bacillati; phylum Bacillota; class Bacilli; order Lactobacillales; family Enterococcaceae; genus Vagococcus; species Vagococcus sp. AM17-17. Next base: position 15,400 of record NZ_QRJY01000009.1, on the reverse strand, counting down.
TTGACCAATCATAGCGTTCGTTGTTTCCGCTAGACTAGATGCCGTGCTTTTTCCATGGCAAATTATCACACCATTGATTTGTTCTTTATGTTTCAAACGACGATAATAAGTAAAAATCATATTTAAAATCAAATAGTCCCACTCATTTAATTCAATATGGCCGATATTTGACATCTCTTTAAACAAATAAACAAATAAATCAACGGTATTCGTAACATACTCTAGCTTTTCTTTAAACAATTGATTGTACTGTTTTACTCTATCGACTGCATACTCACTGTCTGATTCTCTAGCTAACAACAGCTCGATAAATAATAATAAAATGTCACGTGTTTCTGGCAATACTTCAATTTGGTGCGTTTCATACATCACACGACAAACCTCATCAATCATGGATACTAACTTGATTTTTAATGGCTTGTCTATCAACGCCCGGTTATTAATTGATTTAAACTGTTCCTCTATTTTTTCAAACGACACATTAATCCAGTAATGCGAATTGAGTTCTTCTCTCAAATATTGTTTGCCAATGCTATCAAGCTCTCCGTATAATACATCAAAAAACGTCGCAATAGACCGATAACTTGGGTCAATGACCGTCCCAGTTGGGGTGATTTTTATTTTATCTTTTGGCGTTAAATCAATTGCTCGAAATGCTTCTTTTTTCATATTATCAGGTAAATCACTAATCGAAACCGTTAATTCTTCCCCTAACCCTTGACGAACAAAGGCATTACCACAAATGTAACGGATTAAATTTTGTAATTCTCCTACGTTTCCAACAAATTTATAAGCTAATAAAAAATGAAACAACGCATCTTCAATTAAAATATCTTTTTTCAGTAACAAAGCTTCTTGTCTAAAAAAATGATACAAGAATTCACGTTTTTCTCTAATACCACGACTTTCTAGTGACGGCACTTTTGCTACTATCGGAATACGTCTTGTGAATGTATCCAGCAAGTAATCATCCAATGTTTCGGTTGTCGCAAACATTAATCTCACATCTGCATGTGACCATATTTCATTTTCTCCTACTGGCTTGTATTTTCCCTCATCAATAAAATAAAACAATTTTTCTTGATTTTCTGGTGTTAAACGATGGACTTCATCTATGAATAACACACCTTTATCAGCTAATGCTAATAGCCCCTTACTATCCTCATCAGCCCCTGTGAAACTTCCCTTTTTGTGCCCAAATAATTTAGAAGATAATAATTCTGGATTATCTGCATATTCTGCACAGTTAAATGTAATTAAAGGTGCTGTTTCATCTAATAAATCCATTTGTTTCGCATAATCATAAAAGCGCTTAACTAAATATGTTTTCCCAGAACCTGTTGGCCCAGTTAAAAGAAACGGCATTCCTTTTGGTGGATAACTTAAAGCAATTTTTCCTTGCTTAATCACATGATTCAAACTACTTTGACTGCCAATCAACTGATCAAAGACATCGGTTTTATCTGCCAATAATTCCTCAAAAGAGTCATAAACAGATTTAGATAATTCTTGATTTAAAAAATCTGAGACCAATTGTTTTGGCAAATAATAGACTGGTTTAGAATTAATTTTGATTAATTCACCTTCTTTAAACAAGTTGTTTAGATGGTGATTAACAATATTTGTTTTCTTCCCTGTCACCTCAGATATATGATGAGTTGTTGCAAAGTCACATGATTCTTCATTTAATGTATCGACTAATTCAAATCCTTGTTCTAAAAGCAGTAAATAATTCACTTTATTCATCCGTATCATCCTATACTCTGACTTTCTAGTTAAAAAATCCACAAGATAAATATCTTGCGGATATAAGCTTTGGTAAAAAAATTATAGTTCATCTCAATCTATTTGTAAATTATAAATCAAACTCTTGGCTATATTCTTTTCCAAATACTTCAATTTGTGTTAACGCTGGAAACGGTGAGTCATCCTCATGTTTGATGAGATTTTTTAATGTCACACTCGTCACAACAGTTGATGGAATATCAAAGAACTGACGATCAAGAGCATTCGTTGTGTCAAGCACATACTCATCTCCTGTCGATAACTCTAAAGTCACACGTGTCCAGTAACTATCATGTGGATAATCTCCACGTAAGACAAGTGCTACTTTATCAATTAATACTTCGCGTGCGAAATCAATCGTAATTTGCGCATCCGCTCGTTGATTAATTCCCCATGATTGATATGGGTATGACCCATGATTTTCATTTGCGACAATTCCATCAATAGCATTTCTAGCAAAGAATGTTGAGTCATTACGTGTTTCCACATTTGCATAGGCATGAGGATAACCTTTCGAATCATCTTTTTGATCGTGCGGATTTTTAGCTAAATTTCTGTAGGCGTTGATTTCATCTATTGTCGGTAACCACGCTTTAACAAAATGTCTAGTTCCTTTAAACACGTTTGGCGAATAAGCTAAACCTAACTTTTCATCTAAAATCACTTGATAGTGCCACTTGGTACCCTCTACATAAATCAAACTAGGCTCAATCGCTGCATCCATCTGTACCCAAACTAGTTGATTTGGTTCACTTAAAGTCAACTCAAAATAATCTCCTAATTGATAGGGATAATTCTTAAAAACTAAGTACGTCTCACCTTCTCTAGAATGTTCTTGTTTTATGGTTTCTTTATTTTTTAACGATAAAGTTAACATGTTCTCATCCTTTCGATTAACGATTTATTTTACTTGAATCACTATTGATAAACTGCTCGACTTCGTCTTTTGAAATATATAGCGAATCTCCTGAATAGGTATGCTTTAATACAGACATACCCGTAGCAAATTCTATGCTGTGTTGTGGGTCATCTTGTGTGAGTAACCCATGTAGCATGCCAGAAGAAAATGCATCTCCCCCGCCAATTCGGTCAACAATATATGGTATATGGAAATTTCTTGATTGATACAGCTGACCATCGTGCCACAAATTACCTTGAATATAGTTTTCATCAGTTGATACCACGTCACGTGTTGTCGAATAAATCACTGAAATATTTGGATACATCTCTTGCATTTTTTGACTATAATAAGTCAATTCATCGACAGTTGAAGCTGCGTCCTCAAGCGGTGTGACACCAAGTAAATTAATGGCATCTAATTTACCTGCAGAAAAAATATCAACAAATGGTAAGATTTTTTTATAAACATCTGTGGCTTTTTCTAACGACCATAATTTTGCACGATAATTACTGTCAAAAGAAACTGTTACCCCTCGTTCTTTTGCTCGTTTCATCAAATCACATGTTATAGTCACTAGATCCTCACTTAAAGCAGGTGTGATACCAGACACATGGAACAAGTCTACTCCGTCAAATATCGTATCATCTGCCCACATCGTTTCTGTTAGTTCTGCTAAACTTGAGTGCTTTCTGTCATATACCACACTAGTTGCTCTAGGACCTGCTCCTACTTCAACAAAATAAGCACCTAGTCTGTCTCCAGAATAATAAACATCTGAGGTAGCCACACCATATTTACGAAAATGCTGTAATGCTCCTTGACCTAATGGGTTTTTGGGAACCACCGACAAAAGTGACACATCATGAGATAACCCACTTAGACCAATACTCACATTGGCTTCACTTCCACCATAATGGAAAAAAAGTCGTGAACTATCTTCTAAGTGTTGACCTTTTTCAGTTGAATAACGAATTAATATTTCACCTAATGTGACAACTTTTCCCATGCTAGTTCCCTCTTATTTCATTTAGTTTTTTCACGTAAGTCTGAGCATTCTCAGTCACCACGTCATAATTATCTCCAGTTAATCCTTTAGTTAAATTGCTGCCAATTCCAACTGCAAGCACACCATTATCAAACCATTCTTGCATGTTATCTAAACTCACACCACCAGTTGGCATTAAATTCACATGAGGAAGTGGCCCTTTCACGTCTTTAATAAAGCGTGGTCCCACAATATCTCCAGGAAACACTTTAATAATATCAACTCCATAAGTTAATGCTGTATTAATTTCAGTAATAGACATACATCCCGGTAAATAAGGTATCTGATACAAATTACATATTTGAGCTACATCGGCATCAAATGATGGACTCACGATAAAATCGGCACCTGATAAAATAGCTAATCTAGCTGTCGTCACATCCAAAACGGTACCAGCACCAATTACAACCGAATCATCTTCTTTGTATTCTTGTACTAATTCTTCAATCACACCACTCGCATTTGGTGTCGTATACGCCACTTCAATAGCTTTAATATTACCTGCAACTGTTGCTTTTGAAATATTAACACCATCTTCTTTTGAGTTTCCACGAATCACGGCTACTAACCCACATTGTTGTAATTTTGATAATACTTGTACTTTTTTCATCAAATTTCCTCTTTTCTTTGATTAACAAATTGGTACCAAAAGACACCTAATAACATCATAAAGATGGCCAATATAATGGCTACCATGCCCCAGAATATGGTAAATGTTTGAGCAAGATACCCTGTAACGATTGGCATGGTGATACCACCTAATCCACCAATCACTAATATCCAACCTAGTGACATTGGATGTTTTTTAATGGATGAGCCTGCTATTGTCATAGCTGTTGGATAAATCCCACCCATTGAAATACCTAAACCTAATACTGATACTAAAATCATGGTGACACTGTTACTTGCAAGTAATAGCCCATAAAAAATGCCACTACCAATACTAATAAGAGTAATCAATGTTCCCCGTGACAGGCGACTACCTAAGAAAACACAACCTAATCGACCAATTAAAATTCCTACCCATAATAACGACGAAATCATTTGAGATTGTTGGATAGTTAATAAATCAGACTGAATAAAATATGTCACCAACCAGCCTGTGATAGCAGATTCTGCACACAGATAGAAAAAGATAATGATAATCGTATTCCAAAACAGTGAATCTTTAAAAAACGAATAATCTTTTTCTTTAGTTGTTTGATCTTTCGCTAAGATATCTCCTTCAATTGGCATATTAAAAAACATCATTTGAGAGACTACAATCAATCCTATAATTCCTACTAATAACCAACGCCATCCATTTAAACCAAATAACTGACCGAATAGAATCACTAAAAATGGCGACAATAACGCCCCGATTGCAAATAAACTATGTAAAAAATTTAATGCTGAAGGGTTACTATCTGTAATATCATTGACCGTCTTATTGTTAAAATTTGAAATACTTCCTCGACTAATTCCGGTAAAGAAAAAAGCACATAAAAGTATCCACGGTGTTCCTACACCAATTATTAATAAAAAACCAATAATTACAAAACTACTTAAAAACAAAATCGATTTTTTTCGGCCATAATACAGCGGTAATATTCCGGCCACAAAACTTGCAATCAAATTCCCAGCCTGATGACTTGATAACAACATCCCACTGACTGTTTCGTTTAATGAATAAGCGTCACTCAATAACGGTAAAATCGAACCAAATACCATTGAGTACAATCCATTAACAAAAAATATAAAGAAACAACACCATAAAATATATTTATCTACTGCATTTAATTGTTTATAAAACGACATTTTTTCTACTCTCTACCATCTTTCTATTTAAAATAAAAAAGTAGCACGAGAATCGTGCTACTCGCGTGATTAAGGTTGTTTTCCTATATACGCTAAAATTCCACCGTCTACATATAAAATGTGTCCATTAACAAAATCAGATGCTTTAGATGCTAAGAAAACTGCTGATCCTTGTAAATCTTCAACCGTTCCCCAACGTGCAGCTGGTGTTTTGGCAATAATAAAGTCATTAAATGGATGACCTTCTTCACGTAATGGGGCTGTTTGAGGTGTTGCAATATAACCAGGGCCAATTCCATTACATTGAATATTATGTTCACCAAACTCGGCACAAATATTTTTCGTTAACATTTTTAGTCCGCCTTTAGCAGCTGCATAAGCACTAACTGTTTCACGTCCTAATTCACTCATCATTGAGCAAATGTTAATAATTTTTCCATGACCTTTTTCAATCATGCCCGGTAACACAGCTTTCGACATAATAAATGGACCATTTAAGTCAATATCAATAACTTGTCTAAAGTCCTCTACTGACATATCTAACATTGGCATACGTTTAATGATTCCAGCATTATTTACTAGGATATCAATTGTTCCAACCTCTTCTTCTATTTGTTTAACTGCTGCATTCACTGCTGATTCATCTGTTACATCAAACACATAACCTTTTGCATCAATTCCTGCTGCTTTATAGTTTTCAGCACCTTGAGCCACTGATTCTTCACTAATACTGTTATAAACAATCGTTGCGCCTGCTTCATGTAAGGCTTGAGCGATACCAAAACCAATACCATAAATCCCGCCAGTTACTAAAGCCACTTTGCCATCTAATCTAAATGAATCCATTGAAAATTTTGTCATAGTTTACACCCCTATTATTTTAAGTCATCCATAGCGACCATATCCATGTCACCATATGTGATGTTTTCGCCACACATTGCCCAGATAAATGTATAATCTGCCGTTCCCACACCTGTATGGATTGACCAACTTGGTGAAATAGTTGCTTGTTCGTTACCCATTACTAAATGTTTTGTTTCATCTGGTTTACCCATAAAATGGAAAACTTTTGTATCTGGATCCATATCAAAGTATAGATAAGTTTCCATACGACGCTCATGTGTGTGACATGGCATAGTGTTCCATGATGAACCTTCTGCTAAGATAGTGTATCCCATTTGCAATTGACAGCTTTCACAAACGTTTGGATGAATATATTGATAGATTTTACGTTTGTTTAATGTTGTTGATTCACCAGTTTCCATCGGTGTGATATTATCAATGCTGATTTTCACATTTGGGTAAATTTTATGTGCTGGTACTGATACACAATAGAATTTCGCTGGATTACTTGCATCATCTGATTTGAACTGTACTTGTTTTGTTTCTTTACCTATATAGTAACCATCTTGTTTCTTCATAGGTTCTTCTGTACCATTGATAATGATTGAACCAGGGCCACCAATATTAATCACGCCTAATTCACGACGCTCTAGAAAATAATCAACACCTAATTCAGTTGATAGTCTAATTTCTAATGTTTCATTAGTTGGTGTTACACCCCCAAAAATCATACGATCATTATGTGTGTAAGTTAGTAATACTTCTCCTGGGACAAATAACTTTTCAACTAAAAACTCATCTCTTAGTTGTTCTGTTGAAAAATGACGAATCATCTCTGGACTGCTTCCGTACCTTGTTTCCATCTTCATGCTAAATTACCCCTTTTCTTATTCGGAAATAACATTTCTTATTAAGAAATCTATAAACTGATTATAGCGACTTCCTCAAAAAAATGCAACCCTTTTCATCAAGAATATATATTCATGAACTCTTTGTACTAATATAAATAGAAAAAAGATATACAAAATGGCTAATTCTTCTGCTTTAACAGATAAACAATGGTACATAAAAGAAAACAGGCAAAATTTATAAACAAAGAAAATTGATGTAGAACTAGCCATTAGAAATCTGAACACTAATTTGTTGTTCACTCATTTCTCTGTTAGATGAAAAGACAAGGTAGTTAATGAGTTAGGTTTTGCATTAATTGCAATAAACATAAGAAAATTAACTGGCTATAGGTAGTTGAAAAGTATGAATGAACTCAGAAGGAGCTGCACCAAAAGTATTAGAATAGAAAAAGTCCCATGAAATCCGTTAATTACAACGTTGATTTCATGGGACTTTTTATTTTGATAGTTAAGTGATTTTTATTTAAAAAGTTACTTTTGAGTCAGCCTATTTCTCCATGGGATGAAATTGAACATATGCTTTAAACAGCATAGACCATTACATAGAATCGGAATGTATCTATCTATTGTTTTAACTTTGCAACACAAACAATGTCAATTTGTTGATACTTCTGCTTAGCTTTAATTTATTTGTTATCAAACTTTTCTTTAACGTCACCAACAACTTCTTCTGTTTTGTCTTTTATATCAGAACTAACTTCTTTAATTTTACCTTCAACTTGTTTTAAAACGCCTTCACCTTTTAATTCTTCATTGTTTGTAACATCACCAGTAGTTTCTTTTACTTTGCCAACTACTTTATCTATTTTTCCATTATTCGTCATTATAATAACCTCCTATTCTTAATTACAACACTGTTATACTATTTTCTAATTCTTACTACCTACTGAGGTTAACCATCTACTTTACTCTTGAACCCATAACATTATCCTGAACATTTGATACTTGATCGCTTAATTTATCTCCAACATCTGAAGCAGTTTCTTTTACGTTATCTGTCTTTTTAGAAATAAAATTACTCGTATTTTCTGCAGCTTCTGATAACTTATCTTGTACTGTTGTATTATCTTCTTCATATTGTTCTTTGGATTTTACATCCACAACATTTACATTTACCTCTACAACACTTAGACCTGTCATCTTTTTGATTTCTCTAGAAGTAATTTCTTTTATGCTATCATAAACGTTATTCATATTTCGACCGTATTCACAAACAATATCTAAATCGACAGCGACTTGTTCTTTACCAACTTCTACATCAATACCCGATGTAACATCATCTGTATTGACAATTTTTCCTGCTAAATTAGATAAAAAACCGCCATCAACAGTTAATAATCCATCAATTTCTTCCAAAGCAATACCTATTATTTTTTGTATCACTTTATCATCAAACGTCAAATTTCCTTTTATTGTTTTATTTTGAGTCTGTCCTTTAGTATCTGTTGTTTTCCCTTTTTTGTCTTCATTTTTATTACTCATTGTAATTCCTCCCTATATTTTATTAATTATATTAATCAACCTAAAAAATTTTAGATTGTAAATAAAACCCGATATAACATCCAAGTAATGTAAATATTAGGACAAATAATGTTTTAAAAAAACCGACTATTATAATTGATAAACTAATTAATAGCCCTATAATACCAAATAAAACAGTAAGTTTATAATGGTTCAAAAGTTCTTTTAACAAAGTTATCCCCCCTTTTTAAATAACTCGACTTTTATTAGAATCGCTAGATTTATAGTTCTGAAAATTTACTCGGACTGTCATATTTTCCTCTATGCCAAACAGGGTAAGCAACCTATGTTCAATAGTCTTTGAAATACTTTCTTTTCTCTTAACTAAGTCATTAGTGGATTCGTTAATATTGGCTTCTATATTAACGATAATTTTATTTTTTTTAAGAATAGATGTTACTTTCGGATCTTCTAAAAAAGGCTCATTTTTTAAAATATTTAAGATAAAATTATCAATTGCTTTGTTTTGAACTGATAGATATCCAGAACTTTCTTTAATTTTTATTTGGTTCTTTTTAACAGGGATAAAAAGAAGAATGACTATGGAGACCAAAGATACACAAATCCAAAAAATACTTAACCAAAAAATAACACTTGATAGATAGGTATTAAAATATGGATAGTTTTGAATTTTAATCAAAGAGAAAGGTAAACTAACAGCATATTGTGAGATAGTAATAGCAGAAAATAAAGGAATAATTAAAGTCAAAATGAGAATAGTCAAGAATATTTTTATACTAGTTTTCAAACTACTCACCTTCTTTCGAAATGTAATCGTTTAATTAATTGTACTATATTTAAAAAAAAAAAAAAAGTAATTTAAATGATAATTACGATGAAGATGATCAATGTGTTATACAGTTTAATTCAGGATTATTTTTCGGTATAATAACTTTAACTAGCATTACTGGAGGAACGATGATGAAGAAACATTTCGAGGGAAAATAAAACGACTATCGAATTATTATTGAAGTCGTTGGCTGATACTACTATTTTTCTTTAAGTTATCGTGATTGCTCCATTATAATAGATAAAATACAGCATTAAAATTAGACAAACAACGATTTATTACATGGTAAATTATTGTATTATATTTGGAAAAAAAGAAATAGAAGTAAAAAGTTTAGTGATCCCTGGAAAATTGATGAGACGGATGTCAAGATGAAAGGGAAGCATTATTACCATTATCGTGCAATTGATTCAAATAGAAACACTCTAGATATGTGGTTGCGAAATCATCGCGATACAGTCTCTACTAAAGCTTTTATGAAGCGAATCATTCGAGATTATGGTCAGCCAAGTTCCATTGTGACGGATAACTATGCTTCTTCACTCAAGGTAATTAAAGAACTAAAGGCAAAGAGGATTCTTGATTAAATAGTGAGTCATTTTATACTGTTGCAGTAACGATTAAAGGATTTGAGGTTGTTTCGGCACTACATAAATAGGCTGTACACTAAATTGTGTTAATAGACTAAAATTAGAAAGTAGTCTAATTATGTTACAAAATGTTATTAGTTAGATTTTCTACAGATAATGAATCTCCTTGAACCTCTCGTGACTTCTATCATGAGAGGTTCAAATACTATTTATTTTTTGAACGATGATAAAAAGGTTAAATTTAATCAAAAAAGACTGCTAGTATATTAATACATCTAACAGTCTTTTAATTTCCTTATTTTGTTTAAGTTTCGTGAACTGAAATGTTAATGATTATATAAAAAAGCAGATATTAGATAAAGTAAAACAATGTGTGCAGGATAGAAGATATAGAAGAAGTACTTCATCCCTTTACCTTTTTGTCCGTTGTACATCATAATAGGTATAATAGCAAATATCATAATCCATTGTATAGACCCCATAAATAAATAGAATAACGCTGCTATTATAATTATCAAAATTTGTATGTTTCGATTATTTCTAAAAATATATAACAACGGTATCAATAACACCATAATACCATTCTCAGCTAAAAATATTGCAGGCATAAATGCCATAATGAATGTCATGATACTAGGATTTTGTAAAATGGTTGGATTAGATAAAGCAATACTTACTAGAATAGAAGAAATAAATGGTAATAAAATCAATAAAAAGCCACACAATATGTTTAATACATTCTTATGTTTCTTTCCAGAAGTGATTAAATCTATCCCCGCCATCATTAAAGTTCCGATAAATAAATCTCTAAAGATATTATTTATTAAAACCACTTGATCATAGTGTACAATTTTTTCCAAAAAGAATGTAAGGAAAGACATTAAAATCATTGAAATATAAAGTCTTAGCATGTATCTTTTTTTACTTTTGGTATGAGAAAAACCAACAACACTAACAAAAAAGAACAGAGTTGCTACTGGTCTTCCAAACCAATCTACCCAGTTTGGAATACCAAATGGTACAAACATTTGATGTATATGATCAATAAACATCAGTATAATACCTATAATTTTAATATCAAAAATGGATAACCTCTTAGTCTTTAAAATATTATTCAAATTAATTCCTCCTAAAAAATCATAAGTGTAATATATAACAAATTTAGTAGTAAATACAAATTTAAACCTATTATTTAGATTAAATAATAGGTTTTTCATCTACCAAATAAACAAAATTAACTCACACTCTTGTTATTTGTGTAATTTATTTAATACATTTTTGGGAATTTTAGTTTCTGATATCTCGTTAGGTCCTTTAGTAACACGTTTTTTACTTATTTCAGCTTTTACATATGAACCAGGTGTTAGTGGTTTTAATTGATCACTCTCTCCAGTTAAATCGTATTCCATTTTTTGTACACTTCCATCTTCTTTAACAAAATCAAAATCATAGCTGTAAGTTTTGCTTCCAGCAACTACACTTCCATCTTGATATGTTGCATCTTTTATTTCTGGAATTTTATCTGAAACTTTGGCGTAAGCAACTTCACTTTTATATGTTTCAGCATAATATTTATAACCTTTATATCCTACAAATACCATTACTACTAGTAATACACTTAAAATAACTTTTTTTATCATAAAATATCGCTCCTTTATAATTCATATAAAATATTTTTTTAAATTAATTAAACCTTCCAGACATATATAAGAGTATTAATCCTATGATAGATAGGATAGTTCCATAAAACATCTGAGAGATCATGGAAATGTCACCCAATAACAAACGAAAAAGGAACCACTTCCTACCAAAAACAAACAGAAAAACACCTATTAAAAATATAAAGACTCCTAAAATAACTAAAGGATTATCTACATAGTTAGCATTCATTGAATTCTCCCCATTTCTTACCGATATTACATAATACCGTGTAGTATTTTCTAATAAAAAAATATATTTGATTGATCTATATTTTTTTAATAATCATCTAATTCTTTAGGTATAACGATACTGCTATATAAAACTACGGTTAATACATAATAAATAGTATATAAAAATATAAATATAGAAAAAGGTATCCAAATTCCTTCGTATGGATTACTTATAAACTCTTTGAACATTTGTAAACCAAACAGTACATGGATAATACCTAAAATTCCAGGTAAAAAGAATAAAACACCTATTTCTTGTATAACTGCTTTTTTTAGAAGTGATTGTCTAGTTCCTATTTTACGTAACATTTGGAAACGTGCTTTATCAGTATTAGCAGATGATAAAATTTTAAACATTAAACAACTTGCTAACATCGTTAAAAATGCTAATCCTAAAAAGAATCCCATAAATTGAAATCCAGCAGAGATAGAATTTATTGTTTGATATGTTTCATATTTTTGTGATACGTTATCCATTTCATTATTCGAATTCATACTTGGGTTATTACGATTATTTTCTAAAACTAATTTTTTGATTTGTGGCAAACTGTCTTTAAAGTTAACTACTTTGATTAGTTCTAGGTTTGTCTTAGGTAGATTTAGTATGTTAAACTCCTCATTAGAGACAAATTTTATCTCTTTATTTCTTTGGTCAGGTGTCATATATTTTTTTAAAATGGTAATCCCATCTTGATTTTCCTTTAATTGATTTCCAGTATATTCATTAATTTTTTGACTATCTATATTTTTATCTTGTAATGGCTGCTTATTAAATTCATCTGAATTATAATATAAAGTATTCGAATCTTCTTTTTGACTATATTTTGCATCAAAATTTATATCTAAATCATTTATTTGTTTTTGATTTATTTTATCTGAATTATTTAATACCAAGTCATATGTTTCACTATTATTAGCTATTTTAATTGGCTGAGATCTAAATGCCAGACCAACGGTAATAGCCCCCATCGCTAGTGCAAATAAGATAGACACCATTGTTAAAATTTGAGTGTATTCCCTAATTCTAAAAGTTAATTGTGATAGTGTAAAGTTTGTTAGTTTTTTCATTGATATGGAATCAATATTTTTCATTAAACTCAAAACAACAATAGCAATCGCATGAAACAAGCAATAACTTCCTATTACTATAGTGACAAGTGCTACCTCGATTGAAAATAATTTATATGTTTGAATATTATCCAACATATAATATCCAAGAGCTAAACTTAAAGATCCAAATATTGCTTCAAGTATAGAGAGAATTGGACGTCTCACTAATTTTTTCGTAGTTGATTGTTCGTTTAATAATTGTAAAATTTGTTTACTCATAACAGAACTCGAATTAATAAGTGATGTTATGATAAATAAAATACTAAAGATTGAAAGTGTCCAAACAATAGCTAGTAAGTTAAATGGTGAAAATCCTGTAACCACTATATCTAATTGACTCATTAAAAAATAATTAACAACATAAGTAAGACACACGCCTACTAAAATACCGATTAATGTAGCAGATAATCCTATAATAAATGTCTCTAAAAAGATTATTTGAGCAATTTTTTTAGTTTTTGCACCTAACATCATGAGCATGGCATACGTTCTTTGTCGTAATGTCATCAAAAAAGAATTGGCGTAGAGTATGTATACAATTGTAATAATAGTTAATAAAATAGTTCCTAGTTGAAAAATCATCGTTGCCATACTGATACTGGTATTTCCTTCTAAAAAAGCTTTATTTGTTGCAAGACTTTGAAACATGTAAAAAATAGCTGAGGCAATAATTAAACCCGAGAAGAGAATCATATAATCTCGTAATCGACTCTTTATACCTGTCATAGATAATTTCCAAATCATCGTTTTTTCTTTCCTTTCTATTGCTCTAAATTACCTAAAGAGACTAAAATTTCTCGGTAAAATTCATCGCGTGATTTTTCTTCACGATTTAATTCTTGGTGTATTACACCATCTTTTATAAATAAAATACGTTTACAGTAGCTAGCCGAGAATGGATCATGCGTTACCATCAAAACTGATACATTATCCTCATAATTTAGCTCATTCATCATATCGAGCAAATCTTTTGCACTTTTAGAATCCAAAGCACCTGTTGGCTCATCTGCTAATAAAATGTTAGGATCAGTGACTAGTGCTCTCGCTGCAGCGACACGCTGTTTTTGCCCGCCAGACAAAGCAGTAGGGTATTTGTCTAAAATGTCACTAATTCCCAAATGATGTGCTACAGTATTTATTTTATTTTTAATGATTTTAGGCTTTAAATTTTGTAATGATAGAGGAATCGCAATATTTTCTGAAGCAGTCATGGTTTCTAATAAATTGAAATCTTGAAAAATAAACCCAATCTTTTGTCCTCTAAAATCAGCTAATTTATCTCCTCTTAGTTTCATAACGTCTTCACCAGCTATTTTTACGTCACCGTTAGTTGGTTTATCAAGAGTGGACAAAATGTTTAATAAGGTTGATTTTCCTGAACCAGATGCTCCCATAATCCCAATGAATTCCCCTTCTTCTACATCAAACGTTACATCGTTTAAAGCAGTTGTTTGTTTTTCATTGTTTTTTCCATATACTTTTTTTAAATTTTTTACACTTACTACTAATGCCATATACATTCCCCTTAAAGTTAGATTTAAATAATAAAACCAAAGATATATATAGACCTTACACTAAATAAAAAAAATAATATATAGTACTTTAGTATGATTTATTTAAAACAACGTAGTTTAAGGTGAATACAAGAGATTTTTTCATATAAAAAGCTTTATAATTTAAAATAAATAGAAATACAAGCAGTTTTTTAGTCAGAATCATTAATTATTTTTTTAAAACGCCGATTGTAAAATTAAGCTAGATAACTAAAAAAACATTTATGATACACTCAAATTGTCTTTCTAATCAAAGAAAACAAGGAGAGTGATCACAAATGACCTATGTACATCTTACTACAAACGAACTAGTTTTGATAGAATCTTATTACCATCAAAATAAAAAAGGAATATACGTTGCGAAACAATTGAAACGAGCAAAACATACTATCAATATGTTTACAAATCTTTTGATGAGGGACTATCTTCACTAAAGGCTCTATAATTTCTACTGTTGGTAACAAAAGTTACCGGCAGTTTTTTTGCACACAAAAACATGTGATATCCGTTAGAATGAAATTGCGAAAAACAAATCGAAGATTACCAAAAATTGAGAATTATGTTAATGGATTCTCTTTAGCTAATAGGAAACAAGTAAAATATGTTGTTTCAGATATCTATCA
>NZ_QRJY01000008.1:0-58777 GCF_003471765.1 Vagococcus sp. AM17-17 | reverse complement strand
GATCCTAAATTCTAACGTTTTAACTCTTACCAACAGTAGTTGACAAAGAGCCTGTTTTTCTATGTTTTTTTATAGCGTGTGATTGGCCGTCCAATTTCTTGATAAACAATATCTTCTGTGAGGTATTTTGATTCGACTAGAAATGTTAAATATTTTTTAGTTGAAATACGTGAAATCCCCACTTTTTTTGCTAACTCTTCTGTTGAAAATGGATGTGACTCATCTTCAATTTTCTTAAGCACTTTCTCCATGGTTAATTTTGCCAGTCCTTTTGGTAAAGAAGAAGATATGGAAAGTGAAGGTTGTTTAGGCGTATGTTCGTTAAATAAAGCATCAATGCTTTCTTGATTAGCATGATCTATTTGACTAATTAATTTTTTTTGGTTTATCACTTTTTGTATTGCTAAAGTAAACCGCTCAACAGTAAACGGCTTAACTAAATAATCTACAACCCCAAGAGTTAATGCTTTTTGAATGGTTTCCATATCGTTTGCAGCGGTGATGAAAATAACTGGTACTTGATTATTTTTTTTGCGTAATTCAGTTAAAAAGTCTATGCCTGTTTGAGTTGGTAGGTAGTTGTCTAGTAATATTAAATCTACTGAATAGTTTGTTAAAAAAGGCATAGCATCAATAGTTGAACGACAATTTCCGATGATATGAGCAGAGGGAATATTTGTTAAAAAATCTGCATTTAATTTAGCAACCATCGGATCATCTTCAATAATTAGAACGTTCATTTTTTTCTCCTTTTCGGCTTAAAGGTAGTTCAATATAGACTGTTGCTCCTGTATTGTCATTATTATTAGTTATATCAATTAAACCACCATGTTCATTGACGATGCGGTAAATGGCATGTAACCCGTAGCCTCTGCCAGCTCCTTTAGTAGAAAACCCTTTTTGAAAGAGCTTATCTATGTCATTACTTTGGATACCATATCCACTATCAATCACTTCTATAATCAAAATATGCCCTTCTACTTCATAAGATAGACTAAGAGTTATTTGTTTAGTGTGCTGATTTTTTGTTGCATCAATGGCATTATCTAGTAGATTTCCTAGTATTTGAATGATCTGATGCACATAGTTATCCATTTCTAAGTCTGGTAAAAATGATGTTGGATTCAGTGTTAATGAAACAGTTTGTTCTTTTGCTTCATTTATTTTTCCAAGAATAAAACCAGCAATAGCAGGCGATTTTATGATGTCTGTAACGTACCCAACTTCTTTTTCATAATCATGACTGATTTGTTGAATATATTCTTGGACTAAGTCATACTTTTCTTGTTCAATAAGCCCCATAATGACATGTGTTTTATTCATAAATTCATGTGTTTGAGCGCGTAAGGCATCAATGTACTGTTGTGTGCCGCTTAATGTATGAATGAGTTGACTCATCTCAGATTGATCTCTAAATGTGACAACAGCCCCACTAAAAACATTGCGAATCATAACTGGTGAAGTTGTGGCAATGAAAGTAGTAGTATTGAGCAATAACTCTTGATCAGTTTGTTTTTCTTTTGATGTGAAGCATTTTTTAAAAAAAACAGTATATAATTGAGTATCAATTTTGTTGTTTTCAGCTAGTTGAAATGATGAATCTAGTGAAGTTAATAAATTAACAGCAGCTTGATTAATCAGAGTGATGTCTTTCTCTTTATTGATAGCAATAATGCCTTCATTGATTTCATCGTTAATGAGTTGTTTTTCTTGAATTAAACGAGAAATATCACCAGGTTCCAAATCTAATAGAATATGTTTAATGGCTTTACTACTAATTAAAGCACCGATAATACCTATAACTAATCCAATTAATAAAATTAAGGCTACTTTGATTTGTATATTACTAATATCGCTTTGTAATGTGTCTAAGGTAATACCCGCACAAATTACTCCTATGATACGGTGATTATCATCTTTTACTGGAACAAAAAAGCGAATGCCATCTCCTAGAATTCCTTTTTTTTGAGAAAAATGAGCATCACCGTTAAGCGCTCTTCTGGCATCATCTAAATCAGAAAAAGGTTGTCCAATGGCATTGGGGTCTGGATGAGACAATCGTATAAGTTCTTTATCTAGTACGACAATAAAGTCCATGTTACTGAGCTTTGCAATTTCTAAAGAAAGCTCTTGAATATTTTTAGAAGTTGCATCGTTGATTAGAGTATTCTTTACTTGCTCATCTGTAGCAAAAACTTTAGCTATAGTAGACATTTTATCTTTAGCATATCTGTATTCATTTTGAACAACATAGTGTTCAAGGTATATGGATGATAATATGAGTGAAATAAGCGTTGTCAGAAGTACAATAAATATAATAATTGATTTTAATGAAAAACGGCTCATCAATCGGCTAAATTTTTGTTGCATTTTTACGAACTCCTTGACTGATAATAATTTTGATTATAGCCTACAAAAGATATATATGTAATAGTTATTTGGTTAATTAGTCAAAACAACTGATTTAAATAACGAATAATGAACAAGCTGTATAAAAAATAAATAGAAAAAGAGAGCCTATTATTTGGCTTTCTTTTTCTCAATACATAAGACTGATGGGGGATTATTTTTTTGGTTAATGAATTGATAGGTTAAAACGGAGTAGGAATCTTGTGACAGGGTTTCAGCAAATGAAAGAACCTCTTCTTTTTCACTCATACCTTCATCATGCCCTGAATAAAGTACTAAAATCAATCTGCCATCTTCTGCTAAGATAGTTAGTAGCGAAGTAATCGCAGATAGTGTTGTTTTACTCTTTGTGGTAATTTGTTTATCTCCTCGAGGTAAGTAACCTAAATTAAAAATAGCAGCCTTAATAATTGTGTTATCTGGTAAATAAGTTAGGGCATTTTGATGTCCATCTTTAATAAGAGATGTATTTTGAATGTTTTGCTTTTCTAATTTTTTTCGTGTCGATTCTAAGGCTTTTTCTTGTATGTCAAACGCATAAACATGTCCCTCATTCTCAACTAATTGGCTTAAAAAAACTGTATCATGTCCATTTCCCATAGTTGCATCAATGACCACATCACCAGGTTGAACACAGTCACTTAATAGCTGGTGACTAAAATGAAGAGCTGTTTTAAGCATATCCCTGAGCTCCTTTTCTAACATTATAAATACCTTGATAGGTTTGTCGTTTTTCTAACTCTTGATCAATCCCATTGAGTACTTCCCATTTTTGTAAGCTCCACATGGGACCAATAATCGATTCCCTTGGTGCATCTCCAGTCAAACGATGGATAATAATTTCTGGTGGGATAATTTCAAGTTGGTCACACGTTAGTTTTGTGTATGCTTCTTGTGTCATTAGTTGTAATCGACCTTCAAAGTAATCTTTTTCCATTTTGGTGTTTGACATCAAGTGAAGAAGATGAAGCTTAATTCCTTGAATATCAGAATCTAATACAGTTCGTTTAACATTTTCCATCATCATGTCATAGGTCTCACCCGGTAACCCATTAATTAAGTGAGTGCAGACATTTATATTGTGTTTTCTCAGTTTTTCAACAGCATCCAAATAAGTTTGATAGTCATGTGCTCTATTGATACAGTCGCTTGTTTCTTCATAAGTTGTTTGTAAACCAAGTTCTACCCAAAGATATAATCGTTGATTTAACTCAGCCAAATAGTCAACAACGTCATCAGGCAAACAATCCGGACGCGTACCAATTGACAACCCCACAACACCTTCTTCATTGATTACTTGTTCAAAACGATGTTTTAATACGTCAAGAGGAGCGTGAGTATTAGTAAAATTTTGAAAGTATACGATATATTGTGTCGTACTTGGCCATTTTTTATGCATTTGGTTGACTTCTTTATGGAATTGTACAGGTAATGGATCACTTGGTGCGATAATCATATCACCAGAACCTGAGACACTACAAAATGTGCATCCACCACGTGATACTGTTCCATCTCGGTTAGGGCAATCAAATCCTCCGTCGATTGGCACTTTAAAAACTTTTTCTGAAAAAACTTCCCTAAGTGCGGCATTCCAAGTATAGTATCGTTTCGAATCTCCTTTTTTGTAAGTAAACACGTCTATCTAGTCCCTTCAAATCGTTGAATAAAATCATATTTTTTAAAGTATGGATAGCTAAACAGTAACCAACATGCCCCTAATAGGTAGCCACCTAAAATATCTGTTGGGTAGTGAACGCCAAGATAAATTCGACTAGTGCCAATCAATAAGATAATTATCCCTAATGAAATTTGGACGACAAGTCTCATCGCTTTATTATCGATATATTTATAGGCTAAAAAGATGAGTGTTCCGTAAAAAAGCATACTCCCCATAGCATGCCCACTTGGAAAACTTGAATGTTTCGCCACAACGAGGTGCTCCACAGATGGACGTGGACGATTGAATAGATATTTTAAGCTAAGATTCCCAATACCTGATAGAATAACAGTATTAATTGCTAGCCAATAAGCAGCTATCTTATCTTTTAATTTAAAAAATAAGACGCTAAAACTTACGAAGAATAATAAGGCAATCGTAACGGTATTACCGAATTTAGTAAAATATTTGAAAAAAATATTTTTTTCAGGTGTGAGTGTTCCTCTAATAAGTTGTTGAATGGGTTGATCAATTGCTTTTAGTATCGCCTCGTTAGATACCACGAAGTAAGCAATTACTGCAAAAAGTAACAAACAAATACTTGCAGCATAAGACCAATATAATTTCGATGTTTTCATAAATATAACCTCCTAAAATCAAAAAAAGACTTTATTAACTTATTAACAAAGCCTGTTTATTATAACATGATTTAATCATAATCATAATGTGTGTCATCGCTATCAAGTTCTTCCACTTCAATTTCACTGTTCTTACTGGTTGCTTTAATGCTTATTTTACCTTTATTTGTTTTGTATTTTCTATTAGAAGATAAATTTTTATTAAAAATTGAAATATCTCCCAGAGTGGTTTCAAAATCAAGTTTATTATCTGAAATGGAAGATTCATCTGTTTCAATATCTATGTTCCCATTTGTAGTCGTCAATTCTGTATCAAAGTCTATATGATTATCATGGAAGAGGACATCTCCGTGTTTTGATGCAACAACTGATTTTCCTGTTGTGTGATTAATCGAGATGTCTCCATCCACTGTTGTTATTTTTAAGTCACCTTTTGTATTAGCTGTGAAAACATCTCCCATATCTGTTGTTAGCGTCATCAGTTTAGCCGTTGTATTTAATACATTGATGTCATATAGTTTCGTATTGACAGATAATTCTTCTGAGATTTTAGAATCATCTAAAGAAAAATCTGTGTCTTGTCTAGGTTGTGATACTTGATTAGCACGAATGCCACTAAGTGATGCACTACCATTTTCCATATTTAATTTGATATTATCCATTGAAAAATCATGCATTGATAGATTGACATTTTTTCCATTAATTGTAACCGTTTCGTAATGTGTTGGAATACGTAAGTAAACTGCATCATCAGTGTAGTTATTTATATTGAAAATAGCAAAGGGATACGGATTTTCTTTATTCGTTGTTGGATTATTAATGGTTAAAGAAGACGTATTTTTTTCTTCTTTAAATGTCCAATCAGCTTGTTTGTTATTATCTAATCTGAAGTCGACACCTTGTTTATCCATATAAATGTACTGATTATCTGAACGGGTAAGCGTCACACTAGTTGGTGTATTAAAATGAATATCGAGAGTTTTATTTTTATTAGATTTTATTTTTTTATGAATAGTATTTTTTTCACGTTCGTTTACTAGTTTTTTTTGCGTAATAAAAGTTCCTATTCCACCAACAATCATAAAAATAATAGCGATAACTATAGCGAAGAAAGTTCTTTTTTTCATTTAGTAGAACCTCCTTTTAAAACAGACCAACACCATCGATGATAAATCATAAATAATTTGAAAGCCCCTTTAGTAATAGGTCTTATGATAATGAATCCTAGTAAACCAATACCAAGTAGTATTAAACTAACAAAGAATTGGAACCAGGCATATGTTGAAATGGCCGTTCCTAATATAAAAAGGCTAAATAAGGGACTAGCAAGAAATATACCGATAACCAACCATCCACTCATTAGGATAATAGCAATAAGTAAGATGACCCATATCATAAAAATAATATTTAGTAGTGTTATTCCTAACATTTCGAATAGTCGATTCATTCTTGAATTGTGAGGGATATATTTATTGTACGCTTCATCCTGATAAGTAGTGTCATGAGTTATTTCAATCCAGTCATCTTCGTAATCAGACTGAGTGTCAAAAGTTAATCCGAGTTTTTCCAAAATATTTTGGGCAATGTTTTTGGGGGAAGGAAGAGCTTGAGTAATCTCATATTCAGATAAGCCTAGGGCAGCTTTTTCATCAAAAATCTGAATATAAGCATCAAGAATAGCTTGTCGTTCTTCTTTAGATAATTGGTTTAAATAAAGTTTTAATTCAATTAAAAAATGTTCTTTATTCATTTCATTCTCCTGTCTGTTAAGACTATTAAATTCAATATATCTTCTAATAAATTGTACAACAAGAAAAAGAGAGATAAATCATCCTAAAGTATGAGTTTTATCAAGTAATTAATGACTTAATATGTCAGTTCTATGACAATCAAAAAAAAACAACAGATATGCTTGCTATTCATTTTTATAGATGATTTAATGATAGTAATAAGATTTTTTTGTAATAAATATATGAGCAAAAGATGAACTGAATAATTTGAATTAATATCAAAAATAGGTCATAGCATTAATTGTGTTTTTGCAATTGGGTTATTTTTTTAGACTTTATCATTTAGGAGAAGAGAGATAAATATGAAAAAAAATAAATTACTACTGAATCAATCAATGACTCGTCATGCTTCTTTGTTTGGCACTGTCTTGTTGTCGTCTACAGTGCTTTTACCTGGTGTTACCGTGTTGGCTTCTGATAGTATCCGTGACGAAATACAAAATGCATCTAATGAAACAACTCAGGATAAAAAAGCAGCAAATAGTTGGACGTTGTTGTCTATTAGTGGAGAAAATGAATGGATAGAAAGTAACCAGCCATTGGACTTAACTGTAAACTTAGAAGCTCATCAAGTCGAAAATCTAGATACTGTGATAAATGTATCGGCGAATACAGTGATTAAATCTGACGTAGCAGATTTATCAATAAAGGATGAGACGGGTAGAGTAATCGGAACGTATACTATTAATAGTGAGTTAAATCAATTATTATTAACATTTACAGAAAAACAATTTACAAAGGCGATTATCCAAGTTCCTATAAACTTTAAAAAAACTGAATTAAAGGAACAAACAGTGGCGTTCTCCGTTGGGGAAAGCGTCATATCTAAAACAATTAAAACGATTGCCAATCCTCAAGAAGAAAATGCGACATCTGATTTATTAGAAGATTCTGTTGAACATCAGGACAATCAAAATAATACAGTATCTGAATCAAGGCAGGTAGAAGAAACTGAGCAAGTGCAAGAGTCATCAGCAAATGAAGAAAAAGTTATTGATGATCAAACAAGTGATTCAGTGTCTGTTATGGCATCAAGTGGTTTATTAGAAGATTCTGAAGAAACTACTAATTCTGAAGTAGAAACAAGTACAAATAAACCTGTCAAATCTGAAGATTCTACAACAGACACTTCAAAAGAAGAACCAAAAGAAGAACCAAAAGAAGAACCAAAACCAGCTACTATCGTAGTTCCAACACCAAAAGTAAGGTCATTTAAAGCGGCAACGCCTCAAGCGACTTTTATTGAAAGTATTGCTTCTCATGCGCAAAGTGTTGCAGCTGAAAATGACCTCTATGCATCCGTGATGATTGCTCAAGCTATTCTTGAAAGTGGTTATGGATCAAGTACATTGTCATTACCACCCAATCATAATCTATTTGGAATTAAAGGAACCTATAATGGGCAGTCTGTAACGATGCAAACACAAGAATTCTATAATGGTCAATACGTCACTATAAATGATGCTTTTAGAAAGTATCCATCATACCGTGAGTCTTTGCAGGATAATGCTCATGTATTAAAAACGACATCATTTGCTCCGGGAGTTTATTTTTATTCAGGTGCGTGGAAGTCAAATACAAGTTCTTATATGGATGCGACTAAATGGTTAACAGGTAAATATGCTACAGATCCGACTTACAATATCAAATTAAACAATTTGATTATGACTTATAATCTGACGCAATATGATGATGCTAGTTATACAGGCCCTGTGACAACACCTACTGGGACAGGAAGTGGCAATAATGGTGGTAGTCAAAGTAATACATCTACAATGGGAAATTCTTCTACTTATACGGTGAAAAGTGGTGATACATTATATCGTATTGCACAAAATTATGGTATGAGCGTACAAGAATTGAAACAACTGAATGGGTTAAGAACTGATATGATTTATGTTGGACAACAATTAAAAGTCAAAGGGAATAGTGGAACACCTACAGTTGATTCTATCGTGGATACTACTAGTTCAACTGAAAGTACTTCAAATAATAATAAACCCAATAATTCAACTAGTTCAAACAATTCTTCAGCAACTTACACAGTGAAGAGTGGCGACACATTGTACCGAATTGCATTAAATAATGGTATGACTGTCCAAGAATTAAAACAATTAAATAGTTTAACGAGTGATTTAATCCATGTAGGACAACAACTAAAAATTGCTGGTAATGCATCGAGTGGTAGTGCTTCATCAACCAATTTGTCAGGAAATACGGTGAGAAATACTACAAGTCATAAAGTTAAGCGCGGTGACACACTGTATGGTATTGGTTTGACATATGGCATTAGTGTTCAAGAGTTAAAACAATTGAATAACTTAAGCAGTGATACCCTTTATATTGGTCAATCTTTAAAAGTTAGCACAAAACAGAGCACGTCAACAATAGTTAATACTGAAAATAGTGCTCAAACGACGCATATTGTCAAACGTGGTGATACGTTGTATGGTATTGGTCTTAGATATAATGTTTCACCTAATGATATTAAACAATGGAATGGTTTAAATAGTGAGTTGATTTATGTAGGTCAATCATTAAAAATTAATCAGTCAAGTAAAACAAATACGACAACACCGGTTAAAACAACAGTAGGAAAATATACTGTTAAATCTGGTGACACACTATATCGTATTGCATTAGATAATAAAACAACTGTTCAAGAATTAAAGAGAGTTAATAATTTAAGTAGTGACTTTATCCATGTAGGTCAACAGTTGACATTACCGGGTACTAGTAGTGACGCAGTATCTAAAAATACACGTCACACAGTCAAAGCAGGGGAATCTTTGTGGGCAATTTCTAAAAAATACAACACAAGTGTGAGTCAACTGAAGAAGTGGAATAACTTATCAACGAACATTATTTATGCCAATCAAGTCTTACGAGTAAGCTAGTTGTCAAAGTAACATTCATTTGATATGATTAGCTTAATAATATCAAAACAAGTAGTTAAGAAGTAGTAAAATAGAAAGTTTTTAAGAGAGTATGTGGTTGGTGGAAACATACAAATGGACTATTTGAACTTGTCTTAAGAAAAAGTTACTTGTCGGAAAGTCTATTTTCGTTAACATGGATTAGAGGTGTTCTAGTATATCTAGGCACAAATTTAGGTGGTACCACGTCAGTCAACGTCCTATGAAGACACAACAGTGTTTTTGTAGGACGTTTTTTTACATAAAATTTTAGGAGGAAGACTCATGGCTTATAATCATTTACAAATTGAAAAAAAATGGCGCGACTATTGGAAAAAAGATCACACGTTTAAAACAGGTGAAGAAACAGATAAACCAAATTTTTATGCACTAGATATGTTTCCTTACCCATCTGGGCAGGGGTTACATGTAGGGCATCCAAAAGGGTATACATCAACAGATGTATTATCTCGTATGAAGCGAGCGCAAGGATTTAACGTGCTACATCCAATGGGGTGGGATGCGTTTGGGTTACCTGCTGAACAATATGCACTAGACACAGGAAATGACCCAGCTGAATTTACTGAAAAAAATATTCAAACCTTTAAACGTCAATTTGATGCATTAGGCTTTAGTTTTGATTGGGACCGTGAAATTAATACCACTGACCCTTCATACTACAAATGGACGCAATGGATTTTTACTAAAATGTTTGAAAAAGGGCTAGCCTATGAAGCGGAAGTACCGGTTAACTGGTGCCCAGCTTTAGGAACCGTATTGGCTAATGAAGAAGTCATTGATGGAAAATCAGAGCGTGGCGATCATCCTGTGTATCGTGTTCCAATGAAACAGTGGATGTTACGTATTACTGCTTATGCGGATCGTTTAATTGATGATTTAGAGTTGATTGATTGGCCAGAGAGTATTAAAGAGATGCAACGTAATTGGATTGGTCGTTCTGAAGGAGCGAATGTTAATTTTGATATTAAAGGAACAGACAAACAATTCACAGTATTTACAACGCGTCCTGATACATTATTTGGTGCAACTTATGCTGTTATGGCACCTGAGCTTCCACTGGTTCAAGAAATTGTGACACCAGAACAAAAAGATGCAGTGGATGCTTATATCAAAGAAACTGAAAAGAAAACAGATTTAGATCGTACTGAGTTATCAAAAGAAAAAACAGGTGTCTTTACTGGAGCTTATGCAGTAAACCCAGTGAATGGTAAAGAAATCCCTATTTGGATTGCAGATTATGTGCTATCAACTTATGGAACAGGGGCGATCATGGCCGTTCCAGCTCATGACGAACGTGATTATGAATTTGCGAAAACATTTGATTTAGACATTGTTCCTGTTGTAGCTGGTGGAGATGTGTCAAGTGAAGCCTACACAGGAGATGGCGACCATATTAATTCAGACTTCTTAGATGGTATGAATAAAGAAGATGGTATTGAAACAATGATTAAGTGGTTGGAAAAAGAAGGCATCGGTGAACAAAAAACAAGTTATCGTTTGCGTGACTGGTTATTCTCTCGCCAACGTTATTGGGGTGAACCTATTCCAATTATTCATTGGGAAGATGGTACGATGACAGCTGTTCCTGAAGAGGAGTTGCCATTAGTATTGCCAAAATCAAATGATATTAAACCTAGTGGAACAGGTGAATCGCCATTAGCTAATATGACGGAGTGGATTAATGTTGTAGATGAAAAAACTGGCATGAAAGGTCGCCGTGAAACGAATACTATGCCACAATGGGCAGGTAGCTCATGGTACTACTTGCGTTTTATTGACCCACATAATGACGAACAACTAGCAGATCCAGAAAAACTGAAAGAATGGATGCCTGTTGACGTTTATTTAGGTGGAGCAGAACATGCAGTACTTCATTTACTATATGCTCGTTTCTGGCATAAATTCTTATATGATATTGGAGTAGTGGAAACAAAAGAACCATTCCAAACATTATATAATCAAGGCATGATTTTAGGTGAAAACAATGAAAAAATGTCGAAATCAAAAGGAAATGTGGTTAACCCTGATGATATCGTAGAGCAATATGGTGCAGATACCTTGCGTTTATACGAAATGTTTATGGGACCACTTGATGGCTCAATTGCGTGGAGCGAAAAAGGGTTAGAAGGAAGCCGTAAATTCTTAGACCGTGTATGGCGTTTGTTTATCGATGAAAACTTTGTCTTACGCGATCGTATCACGAAACACAATGACGAAGCATTGACAAAAGTGTATCATCAAACAGTGAAAAAAGTGACAGAAGATTATACGAACCTACATTTTAATACAGCGATTTCTCAATTAATGACATTTGTAAATGAAGCTTATAAAGCAGAAGCACTACCTGTTGAGTATATGAATGGTTTCTTACAATTATTAGCGCCTGTTGCCCCATTCCTCTCAGAAGAATTATGGGAAAGAATGGGAAATGAAGGATCTATCAGTTATGTCGCTTGGCCAACTTATGATGAATCAGCCTTAGTTGAAGACACAATTGAAGTAATTTTCCAAGTAAATGGAAAAGTTCGTGGGAAAGAAGTAGTTGCTCGTGATCTATCCAAAGAGGAGTTAGAAACGATCGCTATGGAAAATAATGCGGTGAAAGGTCAACTTGATGGAAAAACGATTCGTAAAGTGATTGTTGTACCAAATAAATTAGTTAATATTGTGGCTAATTAAAGTTAAGAATACGTTTAAATCCATTAAAAGTGTTTGCATAAACGTACAATTGCCGATACAATTAGAGCAGTATAATGAAGAAAGTTGGTTAGAATCATGCCAAATCAAAACACTTCTTTTGAGGAGACCGAAAAAGAGTTGAATGCAAAGGAAAAAATGGTTCGTGGCTCTTTATGGATGACAATAGGAAATGTTTTTTCTAGATTACTAGGTGCAGCGTATGTCATTCCTTGGTATGCATGGATGGGCACGGATGCTAATATAGCAAACGCCTTATTTAATAAAGGGTATAACATTTACGCCTTGTTTTTAATGATCGCAACAGCTGGTATTCCAGGTGCGATTGCAAAACAAATTTCACACTATAATTCGTTAAATGAGTATGGTATTAGCCGACGTTTATTTAGACGGACGATGGTAATAATGGGTGTGTTTGGCATTGCCTGTTCGGGAGTCATGTATTTGTTTGCACCAATTTTGGCGGATGGAAACGCTGATTTAATTCCAGTGATGCGAGCTCTAAGTGCAGCTATCTTGATTTTTCCAATGATGAGTGTCATTCGTGGGTATTTTCAAGGGAATCAAAATATGATGCCTTCTGCGGTATCACAAATTATTGAACAGATTGCCCGAGTATTTTATATGTTACTTATGACGTTTATTATTATGAAAGTGACAACAGGTGATTATGTTGATGCTGTTGTCCAATCAACCTTTGCTGCGTTTATTGGAATGCTTGGTGCATTTGCTGCATTAATTTGGTTTTATAGTAAACAAAAATCACGTATGAATTACTTGGTTGATAATAGTAATAATGAGGTAGAAATCTCTGAAAATCATTTGATTAAAGAGATGATTAAACAAGCGATTCCGTTTATTATCGTTGGCTCTGCCATTACCTTGTTTAAGTTGGTTGACCAATACACATTTGAAAGAATGATGGCAAGTTTTACAAATTATTCACCGAAACAATTGCAAGCTTTGTTTAGTATTTTTAGTGCAAACCCTGATAAATTGGTTATGATTACGGTATCTTTAGCTACAGGCATGGCTATGACAAGTTTGCCTCTTGTGACAGAAGCTTATACTAAAAATGAAAAACCTGAATTAGCTAAATTAATTAGTGATAACATTCAGCTGCTACTTTTCATCATGGTACCAGCGACATTGGGAATGATTGTTTTAGCAAGACCTATGTACGCTTTATTCTATACACCAGAAACACTAGGTGTGAGTGTGCTGATTGAAGCTAGTTTAGTTGGTCTTGTAATGGGATACTTTATTCTGATTTCAACAACATTACAAGGATTGTATCAAAACCGAGAAGCTATCTCGCTATTAGGAGTGGGACTAATAATAAAATTAGTTCTACAATATCCAATGATTCGTATGTTTGAAACATATGGACCACTCATTGCGACAGCTATTGGTTTAGGTGTAGCTGCAATATTAATGACGCGTTCGATTTACCGAATTACCAAGTTTGATTTAGCAATGACAGCCAAAAGAATTTTACTAATCGTGATTTTAGGGGCGATTATGTCACTTGTTACTTGGCTTGTCAGAAGTGGGCTATACACGATATTAAGTCCTGATAGAAAATTTCAAGCCTTTATTATCATTATGATATGTGTGGTATTTGGTATTATCAGTTATGGCTGGTTAGTACTACGTGTGAGATTAGCAGATCAATTACTTGGCCCGAAAGCACGAAAATATCGTCGGAAATTTAGAATAAAATAAACAGGAAGAACATCTATTTAGGTGTTCTTTCTTGCATTAGGAGAAAAAACAGATGCGTTTAGATAAGTTTTTAAGTCATACAGGATTTGGTAGTCGTAAAGAAGTAAAAGAGTTACTGAAGAAAAAGCGAGTGACGGTCAATCAAACGATGGTAAGAGATGCTAAATTTTCAGTTAATGAAAATGAGGATGAGATCTGTGTTGATGGACAACCTGTTTTATACGAAAAATATGTTTATTACATGTTGAATAAACCAAAAGGAGTTATTTCCGCGACAGAGGACGCATCCTCCCGAACAGTGATTGATTTAGTCAAATCAGATGATTATAAAAAGGGATTATTTCCAGTGGGACGACTAGATAAAGATACGACTGGTTTACTGTTGTTAACTAATGATGGCCCCTTGGCTCATGATTTATTATCTCCCAAAAAGAAAGTCCCAAAGTTATATCAAGCATTAGTTCAAGGAGAGATGACGAAAGCAGATATTGAAACTTTTTCTAGTGGAAGTATTCAGTTAGATGGTGAAAAGTGTTTACCAGCGATATTAACGATTTTATCTATTGATATGGAAAAAAAGCAAACCATTATTCATCTAGAAATTATGGAAGGCAAGTATCATCAGGTGAAAAGAATGGTTGAAGCTGTTGGGAAAAAAGTCATAGAACTTGAAAGACTTGAAATGGCTAATCTGACACTAGATACAGAGTTATCTCGAGGAAAATATCGCCCATTAACTGAAGATGAGTTGAAATTGTTAAAAAATAACGAATAAACCCGTTTAAATCCTAAATTATATTATCTAAAACATCGAAAAAATGATATGATAAAGTAAGATAAAATCAACAGGAGGTATTTTTGTATGACAATCGATTGGAGAAAAGAAGTCGAAGCTCGTCGCGAAGACTTGATGAAAGATTTATTTACATTATTAAGTATTCCTAGTGTTAGAGAAGATGATTTAGCGACAGAAGATGCACCAGTTGGTCCTGGACCAAAAGCGGCATTGTTAAAATTTTTAGAACTAGGAGAACGTGATGGTTTCTTAACTAAAAATGTAGATAATATTGCTGGTCATATTGAATTTGGTGATGGCGATGAAACGTTAGGTGTGTTTGGTCACGTTGATGTGGTACCAGTTGGACCAGGTTGGGATACAGATCCTTTTGAACCAGTAGAAAAAGATGGACGTATTTATGCGCGTGGTGCTAGTGATGATAAAGGGCCTACAATGGCTGCTTATTACGCATTAAAAATTATCAAAGAGTTAGGATTACCAGTTTCCAAAAAAACACGTGTCATTATTGGGACAGATGAAGAAAGTGAATGGAAATGTATGGACCACTATCTAAAAGTGGAAGATACACCAGACTTTGGTTTTTCACCAGATGCTGAGTTTCCAATTATCAATGGTGAAAAAGGAAATACAACCATTTTAATTGAATACCCTGGTAAAAATGAAGGAAACTTAACATTAGTTAAATTTGATTCAGGTATGCGTGATAACATGGTACCAGAAACAGCAACAGCTGTCGTTGAAATTTCAGGTGATATTAATGCATTTGAAAAAGAATTTGAAGAATATTTAGCAACTGCACCTGTAACAGGTGATATTGAAGTGGTAGGATCCACTGCTACATTAACGGTTCATGGTAAAGCAGCTCATGGCGCTATGCCAAGTAAAGGAATTAATGCCGGAACTTATTTAGCAAACTTCTTAAGCTTCTATGATTTTTCAGGTTCAGCAAAAGATTACCTAACAACGATTGCTGATTATATTCATACTGATACTGAAGGTAAACACTTTGGTGTGAATCATGTGGATGATATTATGGGAGATTTAACAATGAATGCTGGTGTGTTCAAATTTGATTCTTCAAGAGATGATAATATTATTACGTTGAACTTCCGTTATCCTAAAGGGTTAACTGAAGAGATGATTTTTGATCGCATTTCTGAAAAAACAGCCAATACATCAGCTAAAGTGATTCAAAAACCTGGTGGAAAAGGTCCTCACTATGTATCACCAGAAGATCCATTGGTGAAAACATTATTAGAAGTTTACGAAGATCACACAGGTCTTAAAGGTCATGAACAAGTTATCGGTGGTGGAACATTTGGTCGTTTATTAGAACGTGGCGTTGCTTATGGCGCAATGTTCCCAGATAGTATCGATACAATGCACCAAAAAAATGAATTTATTTCAGTTGATGATTTAATTAATGCAACAGTGATTTACGCTGATGCGATTTATCGTTTAATTAAATAAGAAACAAAATCCCATCAGTTCAATTATGAACTGATGGGATTTTGTTCTAATGAAAGAAAGAAGCATGTTTTTTTTCGAGTTCAATAGCTTT
This sequence comes from Vagococcus sp. AM17-17, assembly GCF_003471765.1. Taxonomy (NCBI): domain Bacteria; kingdom Bacillati; phylum Bacillota; class Bacilli; order Lactobacillales; family Enterococcaceae; genus Vagococcus; species Vagococcus sp. AM17-17. Next base: position 42,565 of record NZ_QRJY01000008.1, on the reverse strand, counting down.
TGCTGTATAGTTTGTAAAATAAGAATCAGCTCCAAGATTAATAGCTTTGTTAATGTCTGCCATACTATTTAGCGTCCAAAAGTTAGCTTGTTTATTAGCTTCGTGAATTATCTTAACGATGTCTTTTGTCATAAATTTGGTGTTTAAAGATATAATATCTACATAGTCAGCCTTACATGCATTCTGTGCTTCAATATCATCTTTTGCTAAAAGTAAAGTGGTTATTTTAGGAAAGGTTTGTTTAATTTTATTTAGACTAGTTAGTGTTCTAGCTTGAATAATCACAAAATCTTCCATGTTATTTTGTCTGATGATGTTGTTAAATAAATCGATTTGTTTATCGTTTTCTTTTAGTTCAATGACATAATGAGTTGTTTTTTTGTAACGGTCAAATACATCTTGTAAGCGTAGAATGTGATTATTATCGCTTGTTCTAAGTTGATTAATTTCTTCATCAGTCATATCAGAATACAGGCGATCGACACCTGTGAGACGTTTAGCGTTATCATCGTGAGAAACATAGAGAGTTCCATCCTTTGATGTGACTAAATCTTGTTCGATGTTATGTGAACCATATAGTAAAGCTAAATCATAGGCGGGAAAGCTATGCTCGGGTTCCTCACCACTTGCTCCGCGGTGTGAGTATATTTTATTGATAATTTTTTGGTTTGAATGTTTTTGTATCAAAATTACTCCTAATACACAAAGACTTGCTAAAAGCACAGTTATAATATATTTTTTCTTTTTCATGAGACACTCCCTTGTATTGGTTATAACATAAAAAAAAGAAAAAAACTATAGATTCTTAATAAAGAGAATCTATAATTTTTTGATTACTTACTATTTAATCAGCTCTTAATGCAATCGCAGCATCTTTTTTCGCAGCAATACGAGCTGGGATGTGACCACCAATCATTGTTAAAACTGTTGAAATGATGACTAAAATAATCGCATGTTTTGGATTAAGTTGAGCCACATTTTTTAAATCAGTTAGTTTATATAATAGGTTATTAATAGGGAACGTTGATGCATAAGCAATAAGGACTCCTAGTGAACCAGATGCAATACCTAAAATACATGTTTCTGCATCAAACACACGTGTGATATCTTTCTTTCTAGCACCTAATGCTTTTAGAACACCAATTTCTTTTGTTCTTTCAAGAACAGATGTGTAGGTAATAATACCAATCATAATCATACTAGTAACAAGAGAAATACCAGCAAACGCAATCAAGACATAGGTGATAGCGTCCATTAGGCCACCAGTCAGTTGAGTCATCGTGCCAGCTAGGTCAGTATATAAAACACGATCTGCTTTGTCTTTGCCTTTATTGTATTTATCTAAGTAAGTTAAAATATCTTGTTTATCACTAAAGTTATTAGGATAAATTAGGATACTGGAAGGAGTAGTGGTACCACCAAGATAAGCCAGTAAGTTTTCTTTAGCTTGATCATCAAGTGTTTCATTAGTCATGATATTTTTGTTACTGTCACGTTGTGCTTTGACAATATCAGATTGCTCATTTTCTTCCACAATTTTTGCAGTTAAGTCATTACTATAGGCAAAACCGGGTGATAATAAATTCATGCTAGATGATGGTTTGATACGTAAAATCCCACTTACTCTGATAGTTGTGTTGTTGTTACTGTCATACATTTTTTCATAGTCAGTGTTAGGAATATAATTTCCTGTTGGGATTTTTTGGTAAAAATCATTATTTGAAATTAATTTAAATTCTTTTCCAACAATATCGTCAAAAGGAATTGGGTCATCTTCTTTTACATCTAAACCAATATTTTTTAAGGCATTAATATTGGTTGAATTTTGTTTATCAACAATTAAAACGACATCTGTTGCAGATCTTGGGTAGTCTCCGGCAATCACATTGTAGTTTTCTTGTAAGAAATCTTTAGAGTCTTTGTTTAACTTTGTTGGAAATGATGAGATACCAATGCCAGTCATAGAAGACATGGTGGCTTCCATTGAGTTATTACTATTCGGTGCAGTATTAGAGAAGCTAATTGGTTTAATATCACCATCAACATCTCCTAACATATTCATCGCCACTGTCCTAGAGTAGCCAATACTGTTAGTTAAGTTTGGATTAATATCTTTGATATAATCAACATATTCTTGATTAATTTTATTGATATGTTGTGATTTATCTTGTTCACTAAGTTTTGGTGTCACTTCTTTTTTCTTTGAATATTTTGCTTGGTCACTTCCTAAAGCATTTCGTTGATTCATTGATTGGTCAGTTGTCACTTGTGAAATCGTGATTGGAAATTTAGATAATGTCTCGGTTTGTGTTTTATCAATTTGGATTTGAAAGCCATTTGATAATGATAAGACAATTCCTATACTAATAATCCCAATACTAGAAGCAAATGCTGTCAGAAGGGTTCGTCCCTTTTTAGTTCGTAAATTATTAAATGATAGTTTTAGTGCAGTGAAAAAGCTCATTTTTGTTCGTTTTAATTTAAACTCATTTTCATGGCTCTCTTCTGTGTGAGGCTTTGAATCATTTTTTATTTTCCCATCAGAAAATTCGATAATGCGATCAGCGTAGTCATAAGCAAGTTCTGGATTATGTGTGACCATGATGACTAATTTTTCTTTAGAAAGTTCTTTGATAAGCTTCATGATTTGTAAACTAGTCTCTGTATCTAACGCTCCTGTTGGCTCATCACATAGTAAAATATCTGGATCGTTTGCAAGAGCTCGAGCAATCGCAACACGTTGCATTTGTCCACCTGATAATTGATTGGGTTTTTTATGCATATGATCAGCAAGCCCTACTCTTTCTAAGGCAGCTGTAGCATGTTTTCTTTTTTCCTCTTTTGATACACCACTAAGAGTCATCCCCAACTCGACGTTTTCGATAATTCCTAAATGACTGATTAAATTATAACTTTGGAAGACAAACCCTATTGAATTATTTCGGTAAGCATCCCAATCGCTATCTTTAAAATCTTTTGTAGATTTCCCATCAATAATCATATCTCCAGAATCATAATTATCTAAACCACCAATTACATTAAGTAAGGTTGTCTTACCAGAACCACTTGCTCCTAAGATAGCGACAAATTCTTGTCGTCTAAATGATACTGATACGCCATCAAGGGCTTTAGTAGTTGTTCCACCTACATTATAGTATTTTTTTATATTTTTTAACTCAAGCATGTGGATCTCCTCTTTTCTTTTAACATGTTATTAACATATGTTTGTTAATAAACTAACTTTTATTATAACAAAAAAAATTTGATAAGCTAGATAAATCCTCTTTTCTTATCAAAATCCGATCAACTTAGTAACTTGTCCACATTTTCTGTGGACAAGTGTGGACAACTTTTTAATAGACAGATTTATTATATATATAAGTTGATAATATAGACTTTAATATTTAGGTAAATTAAGTGAAAATAGTTGTTCGTGTGTAAAGATAACATAAAACCTGTGGATAAACTTGTGGACAGTGTGTATAAGTTTATAAAACGCTGAAAAAATAGTCTTTTTAATGTGAAAAACTATACTGTGGATAATTAAAACTATCCACAGTATGTTTTTTGTTCGCCAATGAAAATTACTTTACAGAAATAAATGAACTTATCCAAATAAACAAAATGAACTTGGATAAGCTTTAAAAGAGGAGTCATCTTTAGAGGAGTTTATAGTAGACCAGCTATTTCTGGTTCCACAAAAAATAAATTCACGATCATATTCTTGGCTGGCTATCGCTTTTCCGATCTCTTGGATAGTAAATGTTTTTTCACATCATTTTTATTCCTTTTCTTTCTTAATATATAAAAGTAAATATGTCTATTTTTATCTTATAAAAAACATAATATATGTAAAATGATGCTATTCAATGATTAATTAGTAGTTAAAAGGCAATAAAAAAGATGAATCTCGTTTATAAGATTCATCTATATATTCTTTTATTTTTTGTCTTCATGTTTTTTGAATTTGTCTTTCACGTCATCAACAACTTCTTCTGTTTTTTCTTTAATCTCAGAGGATACTTCTTTTACTTTGCCTTCAGCTTGTTTTAAAAGACCTTTATGTTTTAACTTGTCATTATTTGTAATGTCACCTGTAGTTTCTTCTACTTTACCTACCGCTTTGTCAACTTTACCTGTATCAGTCATATTAAATTCCTCCTATTTCTATTGATGTATCTTAACTATATATCAAAATACCCAAAAAATTCAAATGAAAGCCTTTCATTTGAATTTTTTATTATAATAAAAGGTGTTAAAAAAAACAGAGATTTCATAGTGTATGGTTGTCATAATTAAATAGTATTAAAAAAAGAATTACTAAAATAGAGCTGTTGTTTATGATAAGGATTGGTTTTGTTAGCAGTACATGTATAGGGAAAAAGGTAGACGAATTTGTGTAAGAACAGGGTTAGTCAACAATAATAAAAATAATGATATGATAGTTGGTGTTGGTTTATCAGATATAGAGACGACAGAAAACAATTTACGTCTAATGGTAAAAGAGTGTCCAGTGTTTTTGTTAGCCTTAATTGAAGAGACACTTAAAATGTATTTATTAATTGATAGATTGTCCTCGGTTATGGAAATCTTTCAAAGTCTATCAGGAGAAGCTTTATCTGTGGATCAAGAGGTATTAAAGTCTCTAAGATGAAAATACATTTATTTTAGGTATGTTTGTAGGTATGGGGATTATATAAATAAAAGTTATTAAAAAAGAGTCTGATCTAAAAGTAATTTTTTAAATGAAAATGACTAAACTGACTTCATGGGATTGCTTTTTGGTAAGGTTTTTGGCTCAGCCTCTTTTAATGTATGTATCTATCTGACGTTAATTGAATGACGTCTAATAATAGCAGACGAACCTAAAAAACCTAAGCCGATTAAAGATGCAGTCATTTTTGACGTTGTTTTACTCGTTTGTGGTAATTCAGAAGCTGTCGATGGAGTAGTCGTAGCTGTTAGAACCACAATTGTTTGGATTGCTTCAGAAACTATATGTTTGTTGATAGTAGATGATACCAATTCATTTTCTGGTGTGCTTGGTTTTACAACTAAGTCAATATCAGGAGCAGTTGGGTCTTCCGTTAACCCATTGTCTGGAGTCATTGGAGAATCGTATTCAAATACTAAAAAATTATCCTAAGTTTCGTCGTTAGACATATCTTCTCCATTAGCTTCTTCTGTACTAACAGTGGTTATTAATCTAATCATACCAATGCTCAATGTACTTAATAAAGTGTTTTTTTGTAATCTTATCTTTTTATTTACTATATCTCCCTCTTTTCCAAATAATAATACTATTTCATTAAATTTATATTATAAAAAGAATATAAACTGAAGTAAAACATATTTAATGTTTTGTATTTAGTTATTTCAAAGCATTATATAAATATACACTTAATTGAATTTTATGCAATTTTCATAAAAATATTATCTACGTAGGCACAAGAAAACACCCATTAATAAATTAATGGGTGTACCACGGGGTATAAGGTATTAAATGTTTGGAAGTATCCGCGGTTGGTAAAATAAAGGTAAGTTCATAATACGATGTATTAATAAAGAAGTCAATAGATAAATGAAAAAATGTTTTTTACATCGAAAAAAACCTCTAGTTTTCACTAGAGGAGGAGATGGTTAACAACTTTCGGGACTAAGTTGTTAAATCGATTTGGAGTAAAAAAATGAAAAAATGTAACAAGCTTTGGGATTATCCTCTGTTGTGGGAAGAGAGGATGTGTTAAATAATTATTTAACTGTCTATATCATAATATCCAAACCTTAATTTAACCTTAAAAAAGTAAGATGAAAAAAAGATTATTGTGACATTATTTTTTCTTTTTCTTTTCTTCGATAACTAGAGGAGTGTCAGGTAAAATAATGTTAAATCCGTCATGATCTAGTGAGTGTATTCTTTCTTTAATGAAATCTTTATCTATGACAAATTCTTTTTCTAATGTGATAGTGTCATTCAGAATAACTGGTTCAGCGGGCATCGATTTATTTGACATAAGTATCCCTCTTTTCTTTTGATTACGTCTATTATATCATTAAAACTAGATTAAATATATTTAGAGACATGTTAAGAACAAGTTATATGATTTAGCTAGATTAAATGAACGTGGTATGATAGAAATACAAAAATGAAAGAAAAAGGGGAGAACAATCATGCAAAAGAATCAAAAAATTGAGTGGTTACAAGACATTGTTAAGATGGAAACAATCAATGGTAACGAAGAAATTGTGGCAAAATATATTCAAAATAAATTAAAGCAAGTTAATATTTCAACTGAGTTGATTCAATATGCTGATAATCGTAGCAGCTTAGTGGCAACGATTAAAAAAGGAAATAGTGATAAAGTTCTAGGGTTAACTGGTCATATGGATGTCGTGGACCCTGGGGATGCGAGTGATTGGAAGTATCCGCCTTTTTCTGCAACTATAGAAGGTAATAAACTTTACGGTCGTGGTTCAACGGATATGAAAAGTGGTCTGATGGCGATGGTTATTGCAATGATTGAACTTCAAGAAGAACAAAAAGAATTTAATGGAACGATTAAATTATTAGCAACCGTTGGAGAAGAAGTAGGTGAGTTAGGGGCTGAACAATTAACTAATCTGGGATATGTTGATGACTTAGATGGTTTGATTGTAGGTGAGCCAAGCAATTATAATCTAGTCTATACTCATATGGGGTCAATCAATTACACAGTGACATCAGAAGGAAAAGAAGCACACAGTTCTATGCCGCAAGAAGGATATAATGCATTAAACCATTTGATTGATTTTTCGTACCACATCAATCAAAAAATGGATGAGATTTCAAGTAACTATGTAAATGAGGAATTAGGTTCAACGATTCATAATATTACGATTATGAATGGTGGGAAACAGGTCAATAGTATTCCAAACTTTGCATCACTACAAGGGAATATACGTAGTATTCCAGAATTTTCTAATGATGATATTATTAAAGTATTACAAGATACGGTAGATGAACTAAATAAAAACCAACCATACAAGTTAAAACTAACTATTGATTACAATAAATTATCTGTTAAAGCAAACAAACAGTCTGAATTAATTAAAGTAATTCAACAACAATTTGATGAACCATTACCACTTATTGGGATTGGTGCGACAACTGATACGGCAGAATTTATTAAATCGTCTAATCCGTTTGAGTTTATTGTCTTCGGACCTGGTGAATCAACATTACCACACCAAGTCAATGAGTATGTTGACATAGATAATTATTTAGATATGATTGATAAATACAAACAAATTATTTTAACTTATTTAAATTAAAAAGGACGTTATTTATGGAAGACATTCGAGTCGTTATAGGAGATAGTAAGTTTGATGTGAGAGCGTGTGGCGTTTTAAGTCAAGACAATTATATTTTATCAAGTGTTGAATCTGATGGTAGTCAAACATCACCTAGTGGGGCAGTTAAAATATGTTCACTTATAAGGACAAACCATATCAACAAGTTATCTTTGTCTATGAGGTTTTTCCAATCGAAGAGATAAGTGATATAAAAGGAGATATTGAAGTTAAGTGGACACCTAAAGAAAGATTGAATGCATTAAAACCTAGCCCATTAAATGATATCATCCAACAACTAGGTACGACTATTAGACATGTGATTAATAAAGAAGATTAAAATAGCTACTCAAGTATCCATGAATACTTGAGTAGCTATTTTTTATTTGTGTTCACGGATTAAACGTTTTTCAGCTTTTTCTTCTTTTTTCTCCGCTACTTTTTCACGATTTTTGTCGATATCAACTTCGAAGATGTCTTTTGCTTTTTCTTGTTCAAATGAACGGCGATTTTGTTTGGCTCCATCTCGTTCTGTTCTCATGGTTTTACCTTCTTTCATCATGTTGAATTGATGGCATTTAATCAATGCTTATAAGGTAATCTTACATGTAGTTATCGAAAAAATAATGAATTAACAGTGCTGTTTTCTTTATTATGAAGCAAAAACAACGTTATTATCTAAATGAATAGTATGATACGTGATGTCTATTAGGGAAGTATCTAATTTTTTCGCTGAGAGAGTAAGTCCTTCACCTGTTTGAGCATAGGCGATTTGTTTAGTGACATCATAACCAGACTAGTAGCGTGTATAATCTGTGATACTCATTTCAGCTTTTTTGTGTTCTAAACCTCGTGGCATAATGATCGGTCTAAAAATACTATACAGTCTATTGATTCCTTCATTTGTATCAAAATCATCTAACATATTTTTTAGATAAAAACGTCTTATAAAGCGAGGAGGAGAAGTATAATCTCCAGGTAAACCAAATAATCCATAACCTGTACCATGTTCAATTGGTTCTAAATCAACTTTGTTTTTCATCACACGATGAGCTGGGGGATTAATGTCACTTAAATTAATGTGATGCCTAATATTTGTAGTGTGATAGTTATATTCTGGGCTATTCGTCATAACCTCAACATAGTCGTATAGTTTAAAGCCGCCATCTAATACAGGCTCTAAAACGATACCTTCTCCAGTTGTATCAACGAATGTGTAGTGTAGAGGGAAATGAAGATGTTGACCTTTATAAACAAAAGGCTCATCAGCTAAAACAAATTCTTTATAATGTTCTTTAATTTCAGCTACAGTTTTAAAATTTGATAAAATATATAAGACAAATTATTCTGTTAGTAGTGGTTGTTTTCCATCATCACTAATGTCTTGAGTGGCTTTTGTCGTTGCTTCAACTAATACTTGCATATCACCAACTAGTCCATGTTCATTCATACCATCCTACATAACCGTTGTATACTTTGTCATAACACCTAATACTGTGTATTTACTAGTCCAATGAGAAACTTGGTTAGTTATATTGATGTTTTTTTGAACAGTTGCTAGTGTAATATCTAAATCTAATCCAGGGTCTTCACCAAACATTGAAATATCTAAATCCATTGTGCGACCGAAAAAAAATATCGCCATTTTTAGCAGTTAACGTGATATTTGTACACATTTAAAAAAACTGCTTTTTATGATTAGGTATACATTAAAACTTTTATTGAAATAAAACAAATGGTAGCTATTTTTTAGTTGTTCATTTAAAGAAATAATAATATTTTTTTGTGTTTAAAATTACGATTTAATTAGATTAAAAAGTGTTTTTAGATTATATTGTTAATTAATCTGTTTATGAGGCGAATAGTATGACAAAGAAAAGTATTTTAGTTGTCATTTTAGTATTAATCGTGATTTCTGGCTACAAAGGGTATGAGTATTACACAACGATTTATAAAGGTGATGTGGCGTATGCAAAAGTTCCAGATGGTGTTCCTATGGTGGAAGATACAGGTCAGGTTATATCAGGAAGTAAATCTTATAAATATGATTTTGATTTTGTGAAAAAAGATGGAACAATACAAAAAATGGATTATGAATTGAGTGGCAAAAATGTGATACCATTACAACCTGGTTCATACGTAAAAGTATTTATTAGTCAAACAAGGATAATTAGTGGACCAAATGATGTGTCAAAAAGTGATATTCCAAAGAATATATTAGAAAAATTAGATAAATAAAATAAGCTAGATTGAGTTGGCTCAATCTAGCTTATTTTTTATCCTTCTAAAATACGTTGTAAAAATTCTTTTGTACGAGCTTGTTCTGGATGTTGGAAGATTTTTTCGGGAGCACCTTCTTCAGCTACAACTCCTTGATCCATAAAAATGACACGATCAGATACTTCTTCGGCAAAAGCCATCTCATGAGTTACGATAATCATGGTTAATCCAGTCCCAGTTAACTCACGCATGATTTTTAATACTTCTCCGACCATTTCAGGATCAAGTGCTGAGGTTGGCTCATCGAACAGCATCACTTCAGGATCCATAGAGATAGCGCGAGCGATTGCGACACGTTGTTTTTGCCCACCAGATAATTGGCTAGGTTTAGCATGAGCAAAATCTTTCATCCCAACTTTATCTAAATTTTCGATCGCGATACGTTCTGCTTCTTCGCGTGAGCGTTTTAATACTTTTACTTGTCCAACGATGCAGTTATTTAAGACATCGTGATTTTCAAATAGATTAAATTGTTGGAACACCATTCCAACATGGGCACGGTATTTTGGTAAGTTATACCCAGGAGAAAGGATGTTATCACCTTTAAAAAGTAATTCCCCATCAGTTGGTTCTTCTAATAAATTAATGCAACGAAGTAAAGTTGATTTACCAGAACCTGATGGTCCTATAATGGTAACAACTTCACCATCTTTTACGGATAGATTAATGTCTTTTAACACTTCATGATTGCCGTATTGTTTTTGTAAGTGTTTGATTTCAATTAAGTCAGTCATTATTTGTCATCCTTTCTTTCTAAAATAGCTGTTTGCATTTGATTAGCATAAGGTGCGTATTCACCAGTACCGTCCATACGTTTTTCAACAAATCGCAAGATACGCGTTACAGTGAAGGTCATGACAAAGTAAATCACACAGACAACAAAGAAGGTATCAAAGAATCTAAAGTTACTTCCAGCGACTGTTTTAGCCTGGAAGAACAACTCAGTGACAGCAATCACGTTTAATACAGAGGTATCTTTAATATTGATGACAAACTCATTCCCCATAGCAGGTAGAATATTTCTAAATACTTGTGGAATCACGACGTTGACCATTGTTTGACCGTGTGTCATTCCAATAGCAGATGCTGCTTCAAATTGTCCTTTATCAACAGAGAAGATACCACCACGTACGATTTCAGTCATGTAAGCCCCAGTATTGATTGATACAATAAATAATGCTGCTGCAAGAGGATTCATATCAATCCCAAATGCTTGAGAAGAACCATAGTAAATCACCATTGCTTGAACGATCATTGGCGTTCCTCTAAAAATTTCGATATAAATTGAAAATAGAGTATTTAATAATTTAAATAAGATTTTGTTCACCATATTTTTTGGCGTGGGAATGGTTCTAAATAAGCCAATCCCTAATCCAATGAATGTTCCAACAATTGTTCCCACCAGTGAAATTAAAAGCGTTACTCCAGCACCTTTTAAGAACATTTGCCAGTTTTCTTTGACGATTTTGACAATCCAATTTTCATTTGACTGTGAATCAGGTTGTTCACTAATGGCAATATCCATAAAATTGTCTCGTTCAGTTTGATTTATTCCAGCTAAAATATCATTAATTTTTGCGATATCTTGGCTGCCTTTTTTTACACCGATAGAAACAGATGTATCATCACGATTTGTTTTAAAGCCTTGGCCATCTTTAAAATCAATCATTTTAAAATTAGGATTTACTTTTTGGGCGGTGATTCCCTCTGGTTTTTCTGAAACATAGGCATCAATTTTTCCGGATTGAAGTGCCACACGCATAGCAGAAAAATCATCCATGGCAGTTTGTTTTGAGACACCTTCGATTTGATCAATCACAGAATAGTGAAATGTATTTAATTGGGCAGTAACTTTTGCCCCTTCAAAATCTTTCAGACTTTTGGCATTGGCATATTTTCCATCTTTTGCAACGACTAAGACTAAGTTTGAGTGATAATAGTCATTGGTAAAGTCGATGGTTTTTTTTCGTTCTTCAGTGGGAGACATACCAGCGATAATAGCATCTACTTTTCCAGAAGTTAAAGCAGGAGCTAAACCGTCCCAAGCTGTTTTGTAAATGACCAGTTCTTTTCCTAAGCCTTCAGCAACACGTTTTGCGATCATGACATCATAGCCGTTTGCGTACTCGTTTCCTCCTTGGATTTTAACAGCGCCATTGTTGTCATTTTGTTGTGTCCAGTTGAATGGAGGATAGCCTGCTTCCATTCCCACGACAAATTTATCATCATTTGCCTCCACTTTTGGTGTCAGCATGATTAGACTAATAAACATAAATAATAGTGCAATAAGGACATGATTGGTCGAACGATTGTTTGTTTGCATGATAATTCTCCTTTTGTTTTAGATAAATAAAAAAGCAACCTCGTAAATAGAGGTTGCTTGTGATGAAGTCAGATTAACAGTAAGTTATCTAATCATAGCGCATCTTAGTTTTAACTAAGACAGTTCTATAGTTATTCACTATAGCCCCAACATGATAAGCGAGGAACTTTATCACATTTCGGCAATCTTCCCTGTGCATTAGTGTCAACGTAATCCTCTACTCGACTAATGTTATTGATAGACTGCAACCTCTAGATTTATAATATTCGGTTATTTTTTCTTAATATGTCTAACACTATATCATACCTTTTTCAAAAAGTCATGACTTTTCACGAAAATTTTATTTGACCAAGTCACGTTAATTCGTTATTTTTAGACAAGTAAGTATGATAGAAAAATTGAGGGAGACGAAAAATATGTGGTTTATGTCAGCGCTGGTAGCTGTCTTTGCATGGGGGACAGCAGATTTATTTTATAAACTGGGAAACAATGAAAAAGATAAGTATAGTGCACAAAAAACAGTGGTCATTGTGGGATTAGTGATGGGACTTCATGCCTTTTTCTACTATTATTTGTATTTGGGTGTGAGTTTTGAATGGAAAAATTTATTGATTTATTTACCTGTGTCGTCCATGTATATTTTATCAATGGCGATCGGTTATGTGGGGCTTCGTTATATAGAGCTGAGTGTGTCTTCACCGATAAGTAATTCTTCAGGAGCAGTGTCAGCTTTATTAATGTTTCTGATATTAGGAGCGAAAATGGTGTGGATTCAATTTATTGCTGTGGCAGTTATTTCAGTCGCTATTTTTATGTTGTCTGTTTATGAAAAGCAAGAAGTTGATCATGAGTTAAAAGTATCAGGCAATGTGGTCGATAAAAAATATCAGAAAAGTGCACTTGCGATTATTTTTCCAATACTTTACTGCGTGATTGATGGATTGGGGACATTTTTGGATGGGTATTATTTAGATTATGCGGAAATTTTACCTGAAAACCAAGCCAACATGAGTTATGAATTTACTTTTTTAATCGTCGGGTTACTGCTGTGGGGGTATTTACGAGTAGCTAAAGGAGAAAAAATTGATGTGTTTCATGAAAAATATAAAGGTCTTGCGGCACTTTTTGAAACTTTGGGACAATTTTTCTATATTGGTGCGATTGCGAGTAATTCCATTGTCGTAGCACCGATGATTGCTTCATATAGTATTGTATCAGTCTTGTGGTCACGAATTTTTTTAAAAGAGAAATTAACTAAAAAACAATACGTCATGATTTTTGCGATTATTATTTCTGTGGTTGTATTAGGCTTTTTTGACGAATAATGTCATAATAAAGTAAGGGAGTGATTGATGTGGAAGAACAAGCAATGGAGATATTACAGCAGGCGGAAAATATCGTGTTTATGACAGGTGCCGGTGTCTCAACAGCATCGGGTATTCCTGATTATCGCTCTATGACAGGGGTATATCATGGAGTTGAAAATCCAGAATATTTGCTGAGTCATACTTGTTTAAAACGTGAGCCTGATGTTTTTTATCGATTTGTCCAACAATTATACCATCCAGAAGCAAAACCGAATGTGATTCATGAAAAAATGGCAGAATTAAGCCAAACGAAACAAGTTGGGATTGTGACGCAAAATATTGACGACTTGCATATTAAAGCAGGAAGTCCAAATGTAGTGTCGTTTCATGGGAGTTTGTATGATTGTTATTGTCAAAAATGTGGTCAGTCAATTTCTGTTCCAGACTATATGAAGAGTATGTATCATCAAGAATGTGGCGGGATCACACGTCCGAAAGTGGTACTTTACGAAGAAGGCTTATCTGAGTCTAATATAGAAACAGCTATTTCTTGGTTGTCTCAAGCAGACGTTGTGTGTATTGTTGGCACAAGCTTTCAAGTGTATCCTTTTAGCGGACTGATTAATTACCGAAAACCTGATAGTCAGGTGATTGTGGTAAACAAAGAACCCATTTCATTAATGATGCCTCATCTTTTAGTGCAACAAAAAGGTGAAGATTTTTTCTCTGACATATAATCTGACTCTTATACGAAATGAGGAGATAAGATGTTAAGTCAAGATAGACAACGAATTGATGAAATTGATGAACAAATCGTATCATTATTGGAAGAAAGATATGATTGTGTGTCGCACATTGCGAAGATAAAAAAAGACAATCATATCCCAATTTTTGATACAACAAGAGAAGAAGCCGTATTAGAAAAAATTCGACAAATGGTATCAAATGAGGATTATGCTGATTCAATCGTCGAAACATTTAATCAAATCATGATGGTGTCAAAAGACTATCAAAAAAGTAAACAATAAAGGTAATCCTTCAGAACTGTTCTGGGGGATTTTTTTATTGGTATGATATAATGAGCGAAACACCTGAAAGGGGGTTTTACTATGAATAATCGGTTGAAGTTAGACTCTTAATTAAACAAATAAATTAGGAGGAAAGATAATGATAGAATATAGAAACGGAAGTAATATAAAACGTGAACAACTAGAGTTGTTGTATGATAGTGTTGGATGGATAGCTTACACAAAAAATTTAAAAGGTTTAGAGCAAGCACTAGTTAATTCATTTTATGTGGTAAGTGCTTGGCATGAAGAACAATTAGTTGGTTTAATCAGAGTTATTGGTGATGATCAAACAATTTTATATGTACAAGATATTTTGATTCATCCAGACTATCAACGACAAAAAATTGGGACAACACTAATGTCTGATGTATTAGAAACGTATAAACATGTGCGCCAAAAAGTATTATTAACTGTTGATGAACCAGACGTTAGAGGATTTTACGAAAGTTTTGGATTCGAATCCTGTGATAAGGGAAGCACAGTTGCTTTTTATAAAGAGTTTTAGGAACATTGATAAGTTAAAGAGATGCCTTTCTTTGGCTTATTTTTTATTTCGCCAAATGATAATAACTAGTAAAATAACCATAAATATTAACTGACCGAAACCAATCCAGATATTTTCTTGAAATTTAGCATATAAATCATATGCAAGATAGATAAACCAAATGATGATAATCGTTGTAATGATATACGAAATAAATTTATTCATTATTGCGACATCCAATTATTTTTAAAGTATGATTATTGTATCATTGTGTTGTTTGATATGGAATATTATACTAGAATAAATATAGTTGGTATTATGACCAAAAATTGAGATATAAAAGTTAAATTATTTGGTAGCTGAGTGAATCTGTCTATAATTGTTTATTAAAGAAGCATAGAAATATACGATAGACTTCATAGATTTAAGGTTTATTTAAGTAAAGTATTTTACAATATACGTGAATTGAATGTATCGTTTGCCAAAAGGAGGTCGGGACGTGAAAAAAAAGATTGCGAAAAAAATAGCGTTGACAGGTTTAGCGACAGTCGTATTACTGTTAGGATTGAATCATTACTTTCGACAAAATATCATAAAAGATGAAGTGTTTGCTGCTGATGAAAAGGATGACACATCTTTGCAAGTAAGTATGGATGACTATTTTTCTGATGAAAATTATAATGGTATTGCGATGGTGCTTGAAAATGGCGATGTTCTATCTGCTTCAGCCTATGGATATAGTAATTACGAAGCTAGAGAAAAAAACACATTGGATACACTATTCCCTGTAGCCTCTCTGCAAAAAATGATGACAGCAACATTAGTAGCAAAAGAAATATCGCAAGGAAAGATAAGCTATGAAACGCCTCTATCAGATTTTTATCCTGATATTGCATATAGTGATGAGATAACCATTCGTGATTTACTAGACCAAACATCAGGTATTCGAATGGATGAAATAGCACCAGGTGACATTTTAAAAACTCAAAAAGAACAAATGGATTATGTTTTAGAGAGTCTTGAGAGTACAGGTGAAATGAGTTTTAGCTATACTAATGCTAATTATTCTTTATTAGCAGGTATTTTATCGACTGTTACAGGAGAAGACTATGAAACATTGTTTACCAAAGAAATCATTGAGCCACTACATTTATCTAATACATTTTTCTGGGATACCGTGTCAGATAAAAAAGTAGCAAAAGCATACAATAGTTCCATTTTACTAGGTGAATATGCTACAGGAACGGATAATTTTGTTGCAGCTAAACCTTTGTATTCTAGTCTAATCGGTGCCGGAAATGTATTGATGTCGGCAGAAGATTTGGCAACTTATTTAGAAGGCTTAACTAATGGAACATTGATTACTAAAGATGAATTTTCTGATTTAATACAGGGAAATCCAGAATATAGTGGGGCTTTCTGGGGCAATGATGAACTACTACAAACCAATGGGAGTCTTGGTAACTATCAATCTTCTGTTTTACTAGATAAGTCAGGCGGGAAAATGGTAATCTTGATTAGCAATGGAAGTGAGATTGACAGTTTGTCAGATTTAGCATCAGATATTTATCAACGAACATTTAATTAATAGAAAAAAATCACCAATCTTCATAATGGAAGATTGGTGATTTTTTGTACTATTATTGGTATAACCCTTTATTATATAAGGCGCAATTTTAAATTGCTAGTGTGTTTTACTGATGCAAGAGATAGTTGCTGGTGATATAGACTTCTAAAAAAGCTACTAAAAATCTATAAATTTTTCTACAGACATTCTCAGATGATATTTTTCTCTTAAATTGGCAATTTGTTTCATCATATCTGATTTATGATGTGTATCTAATGCTTCTTGGTTAGACCATCTATCAATCAATAGTATAGATTCTTCATCGTCCATGGGGAAATAGTACTCATATCTTTCATTTCCAGGTTGTTTTCTAATTTTCTCAACAATACCCTCATTAACCATATCTTCAGCAAATCGTCTGGCATTTCCATTTTGTCCCGAATACAAAATATTAACAGTGAAACTCATATAAAATCCTCTCCTTTCATGTTAAATTAACGACCAAATTTAATGATGACTCCAATAATAATACCAGTGAGAAAACTAATATTATGTGCAAATAATCCAGAGAATTGTTTGAAATTTTCCCAATAAGACGTGATAAAACTTCCTAAAAAGAAGATGACAATCGCCCAAATTAGACCGTTATTATAAAATGGTTGTTGACCAATGCTTAGATTAAAATAATTCCATCCTTTGTTAATATAAAAAACTAACATTAAACCCAAAAACGCATAAAAACCAACAGATGACCCAACAAAAGTAAAAGAATTTTTAGAATAATAAGTAATTAGTGCTATCCCAGTTATGAAAGTGCTCATAACAAATATGCCTAGAAGAGAAGAGAAGGAAAGTTTATTTTGAAAAAAAGGATACACTATATTTCTTATAATTAATAGATTACCAATTAAATGAATAATACCACCATGTAAGAAACTAAATGTTACCAAACGATAGATTTGGTGTTATTTAAGTATTTTGTCAGAATCTAATTCAAACAATGTATCAATACGCCCTTTAGTGAATACGTTGAGACAATAGATAGCAATCATGCCAATGATAAAACAGTTGATAAGAATATTTTTATTAGTCATTTCATAATTCCATCCTTTTAAGTAAAATCATAACATAATAGAACTATAGAAAGTAGGTAAAGAATGGAAAATAAATTTAAACTAGATGTTGGAGGCGACAGAAGTATAACATCAGGTTTAACTAAAGAAAATATGCTTAGTATATTAATAAGGAAACTTAAACGGATTTTGCATAAAGAGAACTAGTCTCTACTTTCGACTGGATGTATACTCTAATAAACAATAGCCGACAAATAATCCTAATATACCTACCCAACTGTCTTTTAAAAGATAGATGATAGACCAATTTCATCAATACCATTTAGAATGTAACTAAAAATTAAGTAGCTAGAAACTGTTATAATAAAAAAGTGCTATTTTTAATAGTTTTCATAGAGATTCTCCTGTTTATATAATTAGTAGTTTATCTTTGAATATTATTTAATTTTTCCTTTAGTAAAGATATATCTATATGTTTTAGATTTATTTTTTGATTATCCCAAAAATTATCATTCTTGTATCTGGGAATCAGATGTATATGGAAATGGGTTCCCTTATCCATTATCTTTCCATTGTTTTGTATAATCCTAATGCCTAGAGTTTCAAAGTAATATTCAAAAATAGTGATTATTTTCTTTTCAATAGTGATTAAATCTAAGAGTATCTCATTAGGGATTTGTCTAATATCAGTATAGTGAGTTTTTGATATGATAATTAAGTGTCCTTTCTGAATGGGATCAATATCAAATACAACAAAAAAATGGTCACTTTCAGTAAGGATCTGGTCTTCAATTATATTATGACAAAATATACAATGTTGCATAAAAAGGCTCCTTTTAAAATGGTATATAATTAAAAATTTTTATCTGGGAGGTAGTTAGTATGATTTTTATTCAAATGTCTGGCGTGCCGGGTTCTGGTAAATCAACTTTATCAAAATCTATAAGTGAATATTTAGATGTGGTAGTAGTCGATCATGATGTAACAAAAACTTCCCTAATGGGAATGGGGAATAATCAACTATCCAGTTTAGATATAGGAAAAGTTTCATATGATATTGATTGGTTGTTGATTGAGATGTTACTTTCGCAAAATAAAAATGTGATATTTGATAGTCCTTGTCTATATGACGAAATAATAGAAAAAGGAATGGCTCTATCGGAAAAGTATCGTGCAACGTACAAATATGTAGAATGTAAAAACATGGATTTTAACGATATAATGCAGAGGTTAAAATCAAGAAAGGCAAAAATAAGTCAAATAACAAAATATAAATCATATGACGTTTTTTATAAAGCATTGATAGGAAGTAAGCGACCAGATAATGATAACTTTATTATCGTTGATACATCACAGCCTATCAGCTCTTATATTATGAGAGTTGTTCATTATATAAACAATTAATTTATTTTTTACATTTAATAGATTTTGTAACGATAAAACATTTTAAATAGTCATCTAAAGGCCGATTTCCATTAAAATCATCTTCGTAAAAACCGTTCATCATGAATCCATGATTAAATTTCCCCTGAATTTGAGACTCGAGCGTATGACCAAACTCGATAGTTTGGTCTGATTGGATTAACTCTTTTACTTCTAACTCGCTTAAATTATGTAGAGTAGAATAAGGAATTTTATTTTTTACTATCAAGTTCCCTTTCATATCCTCTTCATCATCAAATATAAATAGTATGGGATTAGTAAAACCAGTAATAAGTGTTCCACCAACTTTTAGGACTCTACTTGTTTCTTTCCAAAAAGAATCTAAATCTTTTATAAATAGGTTAGATACAGGATTTATAATCATATCAAAGCTTTCATCCGAAAATATTGATAAGTCCGTCATATCAGCTTTTTTAATAGTGATAGCTAAGTTGTCCCTTTCTGCAATCATCCTATCTTGTCTTGCTCAAGCTGCTTATCAGAAATATCAACAACTGTAACATTTGCTCCAGCAGCAGCAAGTATAGGAGCTTGTTGACCACCACCTGAAGCTAAGTAGAGAATATCTACTCCGTCTAAATTCTTTGGAAACCAATTTCTAGGAATTGGTTTGTGGTAGGTAATAATAACGGACCAGTCGCCATTTTTAGCCTTTTTAATAACTTCCTGAGACACTGCTTGAGTATATTTGGTATTATTTTCGACTTGTTTATCCCAAGCTTTTTCATTTTGATTTGTAATATTCATAGATAAATCTCCTTAGATTATTTTTTCAAGACTATATGTTCGCTATTATTAGAATATTTTTTGTTCAATTAATGATATGATATAAAAATAAAAAAGAAAAGTATTTCAATATAATAAAAATAATAGATTTATTGATAGAGGAGTGAGTGATATGACTAATATAAATATAGAAGTGGTTAATCTTGTATCAAAATTTTTAAGTTTTTTTGATAAAGCAGAATTAGTAAAGGGTATGGATGATAAATGGAAGCTGTGGCAAAGTGAGTATAACTTCGCAGCCATCCCACCTACAGAAGAAGGATTGGCAAAAGCGAAACAAGATTTTATTGGTGTCTATAATCAGTATTACAAGTATGAAGATCGGATAAGAAGATTTCAATATGATGAGGTAATGATAAAGCAGTGCATCTTACAATTACAGAAAGAATTACTTTTTAAAAGTCCTTTTAGTATCAAAATAGTTTATTTTGTTGGTTTTTTCGAAAATAATCCATTTGTCACAACAGATCAAACAGGAGAATTATGTTTATGTTTACCTATCGAGAATGATATGAATAAAACAATTGAGCAGATAAGGTTATACCATGAACTAAGTCATATATTTCACTCTAAAATCTCAAACATAAATTTTACATATCAAAGAAGTTTAGGTTTTCTAATCATGCAAGAAGGAATCGCATTGCAAATGAGTAGGAAAATGGTCCCTGGTTGTAGAGATGATAGTTATATTTCTCATCAATTAGGGTGGTATGACGACATTAAAAAATATCAACTCCCTATCTTGATAGGGATAGAGGAAGACATCTGGAAAAATAATCCAGAGGTTTTATACAAATACACAATGGGACAAGGAAACACTGGTCATGAAAGAGAAGCTTATTACGTTGGTTGGATTGTAGTTAATCTACTGTTAAAAGAGGGTTATACTTTTTTGGAACTCATGACCTTGGATGAACAGCAAAGTAATTTATTAGTAAAGCAGTTTATTGAAAAGACGACAGCTTAGATAATATTTCCATCAAAAGTTAAATAAATCTCTGTTTCCCCCATTGCTTCAGTGTAAATTTTTACGGTAGTGAAAGGTGGAGCAATAAAAGGAGCAACAGCAATATCGTTGCTATTAACAATACTAACCTCTTCAGGGAAAAATTGATTTCAGAAAAATAATTAGTTACAATGTGATTGTAAACGTTTCACATAATGTTTTTTATTCATATTTTTACTTTTTTAGTAAAAAAACAAGAGGTGCAAAAATGAAGTATACTTTTGAAACAAGACAAGATTATATTGACTCATTATACAAAATGATTACTCCTTTATCATCCTATTATGATAGTGAGATACCAGGAAAATTATTAATAGGACAAGGTACTAGCGGAACAGTCTATTCTCAAAGTACAAGAGAAGTGGAAGGGTTCTTGCGTGTTCTTTGGGGTGTTGGCCCATTGATTGTTCATAATTCGAATGATAAGTTGAGCAGAATTGTGGTTGAAGGATTACGAGTAGGAACAGATCCAGATGGTAGCCATTATTGGGGCACGTCTAAGAACTATGATCAATTGATAGTGGAAATGGCAACACCCAGTACGACATTATTATTAAATCCAAAATTATGGGATAGATTATCATCAGCAGAACAAGATAATGTTTTTAATTGGTTAAATACGGTTAATAGTCGAAAAACGCCTAAGAATAATTGGCTGTTTTTTAGAATTTTAGTCAATGTTTGCTTTAAAAAACTAGGTAGAGAATTTAATCAAGAAATAATAGAAGAAGATTTTAAAGAAATCGAAGCATTTTATATTGGAAATGGTTGGTACTATGATGGTAGGTCAACACAAATGGATTATTACATTTCATTTGCTATTCACTATTATTCATTAATTTATTGTAAGTTTATGGAGGATAGTGATAAAGCCAGGACTGATTCGTTCAAAAAAAGAGTAAAAGAATTCGCTGAGAGTTTTCAGTATTGGTTTGATGCAAACGGTGAAGCCATTCCTTTTGGTAGAAGTTTGACGTATCGTTTTGCTCAAAGTGCTTTTTGGTCAGCTTTAGTATTTGCTGATGTTGAAGCACTTCCTTGGGGAGAAATTAAAGGAATACTTGAAAGAAATATGACCTCATGGTGTGAACATGATATTTTTTTAAGAGATGGTCGATTAACTATTGGGTATCATTATGAAAATTTAGTCATGGCAGAAGGATACAATGGATCAGGGTCACCTTACTGGGCTTTTAAAACATTTTTACTTTTGGCAGTGGACGAAACACATCCATTTTGGTCTAGTCAGTCAATTGAAAAGCAATCGAATAAGTCAGAATACTTAATACCTGAAGCCCAAATGCTTGTTCAAACATCTCCAAATCAAGTACAGTCTTTTGTTGCAGGACAGTTTGAACCAAATCAAGCGCATATAGAGGCAAAATACAGTAAATTGGTTTACTCAACAGTATTTGGTTTTAGTGTACCAAAAAGCCATCTGTTTTATCGTCAGGGTGGATTTGATAATTGTTTAGCTTTATCAGAAGATGATAGCTATTATAGAACAAAATTTAAATCTGACTCTTTTGAAGTGACACAAGAGTATGTTAAAAGTATTTGGAAACCATGGAGTAACGTGGAGGTATCTACTCTTGTTGTCCCTATGAATGGTTGGCATGTTCGTGTACATGACATAGAAACACAACGAGAGCTAATTGTTCGTGATGGAGGGTTTGCGACACCGATTGAAGAAACAAATGTAGTGGAAGAGCATAATAAAATGACGTGTGAATCATCTATTGGGACAAGTGTTTTAGTTCCTTTAGAAGGATTTGAAGATATGGAATATACGACTAACGAGCCAAATACTAGTTTGTTTTTTAAAAATAGTGGGCATCCATCTAGTCGAGCAACATTATCTATTGGAAAACATCGTCTGATTAGTTTAGTTGGAGGTATTGCAAGCGGTGATTCAGAATGGTTACGTCAACCAGTAGTACAGGTTGAGAATAATATATTAATAATCATACAGGGGGATAGTAAAAAAGCCATCCAACTATCAAGTTTTATATAAAATAAAAATGACTTGACTAACTAAGATAGTTAATCGAGTCATTTATTTTTTTAAAAGACAACAACAGGCACGCCTACATCAATCATATTGAATAACTTGGCACAAACATCAGGAGGAGTGTTAATACAACCATGAGAGCCAACTGTTGTGTATGATGTTCCACCGTATGCATTGGCATTTTGCCAAGGTGAATCATGAATTCCAACACCTGTCCAATCAATAGGCATCCAATAATCAACAGGACTAGCATAATCTTCACCACGTAAAATTTCATTACGTTTTTTATTCCAAACATAAAATACGCCAGGTGGTGTCGGAGTACTTGGCTTACCAGAAATAATAGGTGTCTCTAAAGCTACTTTGCCATCCTTGTAGTACCACATATGCTGAGCTTGTAAATCAACTTCTATGTATGTATTTGATATTAATGGTGTTTCTGGTGTTGTGCTTCCTTGATAAGCAGGAACACGATTTGTAAATCCTTTGCCTGATAAGATCAGTTCAGTCAATTGCTCAACTTCATTATCAGTCCAGATAGTCCAACTATACGTGCCAGCAGGGACAGTCACTTCACCACGTTTTGTACTATTAAATTTCGTTGGATTAGTACTTGTATTGTAAGTTTGTCCTAATTGAGTAACATACTCTTTTACAAGGTCTTTCTTTAAATCGACATCGCCTTTTTCGTTTGTTGTTAACCAACTAGCGATTGTTTCTTTAGGGATAGCAATTTCTTGTCCATTGATAAGATAAGTTGCGCTAACGTCTGTTAATTTGTTAATGTCTTCTAATTCTTTTTTTAATTTACTATCAGTTGCTAGAACAGTTGGTTTTTGGACATATGTCTCTAACTCAATTGTTCCTTCGCCTTCTTTTACATGCGATTCAAAAGCAGAAATAAATTTATCTATATCAATCGTATTTCCTGCTACTTCATTTGTTATTTGGAATGTACCATCTTTCATTTCAATCATCGCATTCTTGGTTGGCGTACGTTTTTTATTGAATTCAGTTAATGTTGTTCTCAGCTCAGTTGCTTCTTTAGCTAGTGCATCCTTATTGTAATCAGTCATAATGATTGGCACATTTTTTGGTTTATTAATATAATTCATAAACCATAGCCAAGGATTTTGTTTTTTTATAGTATTATCAACAGTTTTATCAACATCAAATGTAATGCCTAATTGTTGTTTAGGAATTGCTTTCCATGTCTTTCCACTATCTAAAACCAGAAATTCATCTTGATGGACGTTGTCCTTTATTTTTTTTATTGCTTCTTTCTTAGACAATTGACTAATATTGATTTGACCAACTGTTGTATTGGGTAAGAATTTATTTTGATAAATGATTGCGAAATACGAGTAAATACTTACAATAATTAATACCAAGACCAGTGGTACCAATAACCACGATTTTCGTTTCATATGAAGCCCCTTCCCATAATAAAAATTGTAACATTATTGTAACATATTCTTCATTAAAAACAATATAAGTGCTTCCATATCTTTTTAGTCAATAAAAAGTAAGAAAAGACTAGAAAAGTATTTATTCCAGTCTTTTTGTCATTCAGTTTATTTGAAAGCTTCATCCAATACTTGTTTTAAACGTTCAGCAGATAAATCAAATTTCTCTTGTTCAGCATCTGTTAGTGGGAGTTCAATGACATGACTGATTCCCTGGCGGTTAATAACAGCAGGAGCTCCAATATAAATATCGTTTAACCCATATTGACCATCTAAATAAACAGATAATGGTAATACAGCATTTTCATCATAGAGAATCGCTTTTGTGATACGAGTAAGAGCAACGGCGATACCATAGAATGTTGCACCCTTTTTATCAATAATCGTATAGGCAGCATCACGTACCTTAAAGAATATATTAACGAGTTCTTCTTCATCAACTTCAGGATGATCTGACACCCATTCATAAATTTGTAGTCCGGCAATATTAGCGTGTGACCAAACAGGGAACTCAGTATCGCCGTGTTCACCAAGAATATACCCATGAACGTTACGTGCATCGACATCAACTAACTCAGCAATTGTTTGTCTAAATCTAGCAGAGTCAAGAGATGTACCACTACCAATAACTTTATGTTTCGGAAATCCTGAAAACTTCCAAGTAGCATAAGTTAAAATATCAACAGGGTTTGTTGCAATTAAGAAAATACCATCAAAGCCAGAAGCAACAATGTCATCTACGATAGATTTAAATATTTTTAAATTTTTATTGACTAAGTCTAAACGTGTTTCACCAGGTTTTTGTGCTGCACCAGCTGTAATCACAACGATATCAGCATCTTTACAATCAGCATAAGTTGCAGCGTATATTTTTTTAGGAGAGGTGAACGCTAATGCGTGAGATAAATCAAGGGCATCACCTTCAGCTTTGTTGACGTCAATATCAATGATACCAATTTCTTGTGCGATGTTTTGTGTCACTAGTGCAAAGATATAGCTTGAACCAACTGCTCCGTTGCCGACAACAATAATTTTTTGATGATCAATATTTGAGTGTTTCATGTAATCGCTCCTTGTTGTTTTATTTACTCCAATACGGATTATACCACTAAAAATCTAAAAAACCCAAGAAAAAGGTCATTTACCTAATAACAGTCTATTAAACAAACGTTAACTAAATCTAATTAATAGTTATTATTCATAGTAAATGTAAAGGTATGGTATAATTATTTGAAATATTTTTTAGTCAAATACCATGCAGGAACACGTGTCTTTAACCCGTGTTTTTTGATGTTATAGGAGAATATATGATGAAATTAATTGTTGGATTAGGTAACCCTGGAGTGAAGTATCGTGCGACAAGGCACAATATTGGTTTTATCGCACTAGATGAAATGGCATATCAAGAAAATGCTACATTCAATAAAAGTCAATTCGAAGCAGACATAGCAGAATTATTTGTAAACGGTGAGAAAGTGTTATTAGTAAAACCTCAAACGTTCATGAATGAATCAGGGCGTAGTGTTGGTCCATTGATGACTTATTATAATGTGTCTCCAGAAGATATATTAGTGATTTATGATGATTTAGATTTGCCTGTTGGTAAAATACGATTGCGACAAAAGGGCAGTGCTGGTGGACATAATGGAATAAAGAGCTTAATCTCTCATATCGGCACACAAGAGTTTAATCGTGTACGTATTGGGATTGATCGACCAAAACGCGGAGAAGAAGTGATTGCACACGTGTTAGGGAATTTTCCTAAAGATACACATGAAGACCTGTTATCCGCTGTTAAATTAGCTGTAGATGCCAGTTTATATTGGGTGAATGGTCATTCTTTTGTCGATACAATGAATCAATATAATAGTAAAAAATAAGGAGGACTATTAAGTAATGTACCTCAATGAAGGATTATTATCCGTTATCAAACATGACGAACAGGTCAATCAATGGTATCACGCCATTGATACAAATAAGGCACAGCTTGTTACCGGTTTAGCAGGTTCAGCCAAATCACTTGTTATGTCGATATTATTACAAAAAAATAAAAAAATAATGATTGTTACCCCAAATCTATATTATGGGACAAAGTTAATGGATGACTTACAACATGTTGTTGATGAGTCTTATTTGCATTTTTTTCCAGTCGATGAAGTAGCCGCAGTAGAGATGTCTTTTTCTTCTCCTGAGGCTTTAGCTGAGCGAATTAACAGTTTAGTGTTTTTAAATAATGATGAACCAGGTATTTTAGTGACTCCTTTAGCAGGGCTAAGACGCTTTTTACCATCACCAAAAAATTGGAAAGAAAACATGTTACAAATCTCAGTTGGAGGCATACTTGATTTAACGACATTACCTGAGCAATTAATTTCTTTAGGTTACGTTCGAGAACAAATGATCGGTAAGCCTGGAGAATTTAGTATCAGAGGAAGTATTGTAGATATTTATCCTTTAACTAGTGAGTATCCCGTTCGTATTGATTTATTTGATGATGAGGTGGATTCGTTACGTTTATTCGATGCCGAAACGCAACGTTCACTGTCAGAAGTAGAGAGTATATTGATCCCACCAGCTATGGATCAAGTGGTGACGAAAGAGCAATTAGCCAATGCTTCAAAAGAGCTTGATATGTCTTTAAGCGAAAAATTGGATGGTATAAAAGATCCAGACAAAAATGCACAGCTAACAGCTTATAAAAACTATACAGTGGGTGAATGGGAAAATGGCCACCCAACAGATGACATTGGCCAGTATATTGACTTGATTTATGATGAAAAATATCATTTAAGTGATTACCTTTCAGTTGATGATTTGGTATTATTTGATGATTATAGTCGGATGTTGGATACAGAAAAAGAAATATTAAGAGAAGAAGCTGAATGGTTAACGATTAAGTTAGAAGACAATCCTGTTTTTGAAGACCGCACACTCGGTGGTGATTTCAGGCAAATTATGAAAAAAATGCCGCAAAATCGTACATTTTTCTCTTTATTTCAAAAAGGAATGGGGAATTTACGTTTTTCAGCTGTGTATCCTTTTGAGTATCGTTCAATGCAACAGTTTTTCGGGCAACTACCATTACTAAAAGCAGAGATGGATCGTTGGGCGAAACAAAAACAAACAGTAGTTGTGTTAGTTGAAAATGATGAGAGAAGTAAAACGATTGAACGCTTATTCATTGATGCGGGTATTTCTGTTGTAGTAAGTGGTAAGAAAGAGTTGCTAGAAGGGCAGGCTCAAATCCAAGTTGGATTACTAGAGTCAGGTTTTGAACTACCGCAAGATAATTTGGTCGTGTTGGTTGAAAAAGAAATTCTTCATACTAGAACGAAACGTCAAGCACGTAAACAAACTATTTCAAACGCAGAACGTCTAAAAAGTTATAACGAATTAAGTCCTGGAGATTATGTGGTTCATGCTAATCACGGGATTGGTAAATATATTGGGATGGAGACATTACTAAGTGGTGGTACGCATCAAGATTATATGACCATTCTTTATCAAAACAACGATAAATTGTTTATTCCAGTGACGCAACTTGATTTGATTCAAAAATATGTGGCATCAGAATCAAAAGCACCACGTATTAATAAATTAGGTGGCAGTGAATGGACGAAGACAAAGAAAAAAGTATCGGCTAAAGTTGAAGATATCGCCGATGATTTGATTCAGTTATATGCTGCTAGAGAAGCAGAAGTTGGATATGCTTTTTCGCCAGATGATGATTATCAACATGAGTTCGACAATGCCTTTCCGTATTCAGAAACGGATGATCAGTTGCGTAGTATTCAAGAAATCAAGCGGGATATGGAGAAAAAACGTCCAATGGATCGCTTGTTAGTAGGGGACGTGGGTTACGGTAAGACGGAAGTGGCCTTACGTGCGGCGTTTAAAGCAGTTAAAGATGGCAAACAAGTCGCCTTTTTAGTACCAACTACAATTTTAGCGCAACAACATTATGAAACCATGCTCGACAGATTTAAAAATTTCCCAGTTAGTATTGGCTTGATGAGCCGTTTTAGAACGAAAAAACAACAAGAAGAAACGATTGACCAATTGAAAAAAGGTCAAGTGGATATTATTGTTGGCACGCACCGAATTTTATCAAAAGACTTAGAATTTATGGACTTAGGATTGCTTATCATTGATGAGGAACAACGTTTTGGGGTGAAACATAAAGAGCGACTAAAACAATTACGTGCACAAGTGGATGTATTGACGCTAACAGCTACACCGATTCCAAGGACATTGCATATGTCAATGCTTGGTGTGAGAGATTTGTCGGTTATTGAAACCCCACCGGCCAATCGTTATCCAGTGCAGACATATGTAATGGAAAAAAATCCAGGAGCGATACGTGAAGCTTGCGAACGTGAAATTGCTCGAGGTGGACAAATTTTTTATCTATACAACCGAGTGGATACGATTGAGCAAAAAGTCGATGAATTAAAAATGTTGGTACCAGACGCGCGTATTTCATATGCTCATGGTCAAATGACAGAAGTCCAATTAGAGAATGCGTTAATGGAATTTATTAATGGCGAATACGATATTTTAGTCACAACCACTATTATTGAAACAGGGGTGGATATTCCTAATGTGAATACATTGTTTGTGGAAAACGCTGATCACATGGGATTGTCTCAGTTGTATCAGTTAAGAGGTCGCGTCGGTCGAAGTAACCGTGTTGCCTATGCATATTTTATGTACGAACCACAAAAAATATTAAATGAAGTCAGTGAAAAACGACTTCAAGCAATTAAAGATTTTACTGAATTAGGCTCTGGATTTAAGATTGCAATGCGAGATTTATCCATTCGTGGTGCCGGAAACCTATTAGGTGCTCAGCAACATGGCTTTATTGATTCAGTCGGGTTCGATATGTATACGCATATGCTTAATGAAGCAGTTAATCGTAAGCGTGGTATTGATAAGAAGGAAACAAAAACTATGACGGAAATCGACTTAGGAGTAGATGCCTACATTCCAAGTGATTATATAGAGGATGAGCGACAAAAAATTGAAATGTATAAACGCATTCGTCAGCTTGAAAATCAAGAGATGTATGATGAGTTGGAAGCTGATTTATTAGACCGTTTTGGCGAATACCCAGATGAAGTGGCTAATTTATTAACGGTTGGATTGATTAAAATGAATGCTGATTTTGCTTTGATTAATAAAATTCAAAAGAAAAAACAATCGATTTATATTGAGCTAAGTAAAGAAGGAACTTCTGCTTACACAATAGAACAATTGTTTAAAGCTTTATCTAAAACCACTTTAAAAGCTGAAATTAGTACGGATGACCATTTGGCAGTGACATTGAAACTACCGAAAGATTTGTCTGTTGCAACTTGGTTGCATGAAATATCAGCATTTGTCGAAGCGTTGCGACAAGAAAGATATGAAAAAAAAGAGACACAGGATGAAGTTGATGGATAAATTAAAAGTTGAAAAAACGGTACTAAAAGGCACATTAATTTTGACTGTCACATCATTTATTGTCAAGATTTTAAGTGCTGTTTACCGAGTTCCGTTTCAAAATTTAGTGGGAGATGAAGGGTTTTACGTTTATCAGCAAGTTTACCCGATATACGGGATTGCGATGACATTATCTTTATCAGGGATGCCAGTTTTTCTATCGAAGATTTTAGCTAGCGAGGAGTCTCCTACAGAGCAAAAAAGATTAACGAATCAGTTTTTTTACTATGTTAGCGTGTTATCCGTTTTCTTATTTTTAGGTCTATTCATCGGGTCGCCTCTTGTGGCTTTGATGATGGGAGATAAAGAATTAGCTCCTTTGATACGTGTTGTGTCATTTGTTTTTCTGCTCGTTCCATTTTTATCGACGTTACGAGGTGTTTTTCAAGGTGAGATGAATATGCTCCCGACTGCAACGTCTCAATTAGTCGAACAAGGTATTCGAGTTGGCGTGATTCTATTTGCTGGCTGGTTGTTTTATGTGAATAGTTTAGATGTTTATGCCGTGGGAAGTGTTGCGACATCAGGTGCTATTATTGGTGGATTTGCAGCCATTGGCGTGCTATTGTATCACGCCAGAGGACAAATGACGTCATTTTACCCATTTCCACGAAAAAAAGACCGCCAAAAAAGCTTGCTTAGACGATTGATATTCGAAGGTGGGGCACTATGTTTTTTTAGTGCATACCTAGTGATTTTTCAGTTGATTGATTCATTTACTGTTAAAAAATATTTAGTCTTTTCTGGGATGCCAGATTTGTCAGCAAAAATTGCTAAAGGTGTATTTGATAGAGGACAACCACTTGTCCAATTAGGTTTAGTAGTTGCCGTATCGATGACAGCTACCTTTATGCCGACGTTAACACATTATTACAAAAATAAAGAAATATCTGATTATGAGTCAATGGTGACATCTTATTTAAAAGTGTCTCTTGCCATATCGATGGCAGCAGGAGTTGGTTTGGCGTTATTAGTTCCATTTGTAAATGTGACGTTATTTAGTAATAACGATGGTGTGTTGACATTATCATTTTTTGTATTATCAGTTAGTGTGGCGTCTATGATTCAAACTTACCAAACGATTTATCAAAGTCAAAATCGAGTGCATTACCAATTTGTAGCGGCAATTTTTGGTGTTTTACTAAAAAGTATATTAACACCAGCATTGACTTACTATTTTGGCACATTAGGGTCAAGTATTAGCACACTGTTTGGCTTATTAGGGTGTTTAATGGTATTACATCACTACCTCGTCAGAAAAGGATTTAGATTATCAGTTGGGACTATGTTTATTGTCAAACTAATGGCTAGTTTAAGCATGATGGCGCTATTAGTGTACCTATTTCGATATACATGTGTGACACAAGGATTATTAAACACTCACCGTGGTATGACGTTTGTTGTTACGCTTGTTGGTGTGTTACTAGGTGTTAGTGTTTATATGATAAGTATTGTGAAATTTAAATTATTTAGTTATGATGAATGGACTATGTTACCATTCGGTCAAAAGATATATAAGCATTTTTATTAAAAAATTGGAGTGATAATATGAGATTAGATAAATTTTTGAAAATTTCTAGAATAATTAAACGTCGAACAATCGCAAAAGAAATAGCAGATAAAGGACGGATTCAGGTCAATCATAAATTAGCGAAATCGTCTACTTCTGTAAAGGTTGGCGACGTGATTACAATTATGTTTGGTAACAAAACATTAGAGGTTAAAGTGTTAGACTTAAAAGACACAACCAAAAAAGATGAAGCAAAAAATTTATATGAAATTATCAGTGAAATCAAAAATCAAGACTAAAAACTAACGATAAGTATTAGACATTGATGCAGTGAGTTGGTATAATAAACACAAGTATACACAGAAATGGAGTTTAGCGTATCATGAGTGAACAAAAACCATTATTAAGTTTAGAGATAAGTGAAGAAATAGCTCCTTCTGATATGGGAAAGTCTCAGCGTGAACAAAAAAAAATGATTTATAAGCGTCGTCGTTTAACTCTTATGTTTGTGTTAGCGTTTTGTTTATTTACGTTTATGGGAATTAATCTATTTCGTAATGGGCAACATTTGTTGTCATTACAACAAAATCATACCGAAGTAAAAAAAGAGTACGCAAAAGTGAAGTCAGAGAAAAAGGATTTAGAAAACGAAGTTAAATTGTTGAAAGATCCTGAGTATGTTGAAAAAGTCGCTCGTGCAAAATATTTTTACTCAAAAGAAGGCGAACAAGTGTATAGCATCCCAGCATTAAGTGGTGCAAATTAAAAGTTAGCGGCAACTTAAAAGATTAATAAAAATAATATATTAAGAGGATTCAAGGAGGAAAATTTTTTTTATGTCAATCGAAGTGGGGACAAAGTTACCTGGTAAAGTGTCAGGTATTACTAATTTTGGAGCGTTTGTAGATTTAGGTGAAGGGAAAACAGGTTTAGTGCATATCAGTGAGGTATCAAACAGTTTTGTTAAAGATATCAAAGATGTCCTAAAAGTGAACGATGAAGTCGAAGTAAAAGTAATGAGTGTTGGTGATGATGGAAAAATAGGATTATCCATTAAACGGGCAAATGAAGAAGAACGTCCAGCACAACGTGAGCGCAAAGAATACAAACGTTCATCAAATAACTACCAATCCGATCGTAACAATAATCGCGGTAATGATCGTGGTAAAAATAATCGCAAACCTGCAGCGGTAGCTACTCCACAAAAAGAAAGTTTTGACTCATTGATGAGTAATTTCTTAAAAGATAGTGATGATAGATTAAGCACACTTAAACGTAGTACTGAAGGAAAACGCGGCGGACGCGGCGGACGTCGTAACTAATAGATAGAGGATAAGAGGTGGCTCTTATCCTTTTTTTATGCGATAAAGTAGGAGGAGAGTCTTTTGTACCAGAGATTTCAACAAATAATGAAGGCAGACTATCATTTGACGCCTGATACACGCATCGTTGTGGGCGTTTCAGGTGGTGTAGATTCTATGGTGTTGTTGCATTTACTGTGTCAATTACCAGAAAACATGCGTCCAACGATTCATGTTGCACATATTAATCATCAATTAAGAAAAGAATCGCTTGAAGAACAAGAATTTGTTACTCAATATTCTAAAGAACGTGGTTTGCCTATTTATATAGGCGTATGGGATAGTGGGTTGACTATTAAAAAAAATGTCGAACAAGAAGCACGTGAATTTCGCTATCATTTTTTCGAAGACGTGATGCAAGAAACGAATAGTCAGATGTTGTTAACAGCGCATCATAAAGATGATCATATTGAAACTGTGTTAATGCGTTTAATCCAAGGGAATCAACTTAAGACGTTAAGTGGTATCGCAACAAGTCGAGCCTTGGGAAATAAGTATCAAGTGATGCGACCGTTATTAAGTTTTTCTAAAAAAGAACTGTATGTATACGCAGCAAACGAAAACATACCGTATTATGAAGATGGTAGTAATTTTTCCGATGATTATTTACGTAATCGTATACGGCATTATGTGCGCCCTATGTTAGAGAATGAAAATCCTAATATAGGCGAGAGTATTGTGCGTCTTGCTAAAGAAGTTAATCAGCAAGCGGTAGTTATAGAGTCACTTTTAAAACCGTTAATCGACACTTTGATAACTTATCAAAATAATACATGGCATTTAGATTATCTTTCGTTAAAAAGACACAATTTAGCGATACAATCTGAAGTAATTCGATATTTATTAACAGATGTTCAAGAGAAAACTAAACTATCTGTCGGTTATGAACACGTGAATCAGATAGTAGGCATGATTCAAAATGATAAACCAAATTTAACCGGTCAATTACCGAATAATTGGCTCATTGAAAAAACTTATGATAGTATAACAGTCTCTAAAAAAAGTCATAACACAGTAAAACATCAAAAAATTTATCTTGAAAAAAATCAAGGGGCATTTTTATCTGATACTCAGTGGCTAGGAATGTTTGAAGTAGGGAAAGAAACATTGCCAGAAGAGTTAAAATCTTGGCAGTATAAAGAGATGGTTTACACATGTGGTAAAAATCATTCAATTCGAGTCAGAAAACGTGAAGCTGGAGACAGATTCGTATATAATCGTAAAGGTCAGACTAAGAAAGTATCACGTTATTTTATTGATGAGAAAATACCCATCAAATTACGTGATTTAAGTTGGCTTGTTTTCGATGAAAAAGGGTGTCTTCTGTGGCTTTTGCCATTTAGAGAAAGTTATTTGAGTATTGAGTACGAAACTGATAAAATACAGTATAAGCTTGTCTACTTGTATCAGGAAGATGAGTAAGTTTGGAAGGAGAACCCAATGTTAGAAAAAGATATCGAAAAAACATTTTATTCAGAACAACAAATACAAGAACGTGTTGCCGTTTTAGGTGAAGAAATTAGTCGTGAATACCAAGATAAATTTCCTTTAGTCGTTGGTATTTTAAAAGGCGCTGTACCGTTTTTATCTGATTTAGTTCGTGCGATGCCAATTCATATGGAAATGGATTTCATGGATGTATCAAGTTATGGAAATGCAACAGTCTCTTCAGGGGAAGTTCGTATTCTAAAAGACTTAAGTACAGTGGTTGAGGGCCGTCATATTATCTTAGTGGAAGATATTATTGATAGTGGCCGTACATTGAAGTACTTAGTTGATTTACTAAAACACCGTAAGGCAGCATCGGTAAAAATCGTGACAATGCTTGATAAACCAGAAGGACGCGTCGTCGATATGGCTGCTGATTATGTTGGTTTTGAAGTGCCAAACGAGTTTGTTGTCGGATATGGTTTAGATTATGCAGAAGATTATCGTAATCTACCGTATATTGGCGTACTTAAACCGGAAATATACGAAAATGCTTAATTTTTCGAACGTTTAATGTTACAATGATTTCTTAGGAATGATTACAAACTAAAAACTTAATATAGAGAAGGAGGACATGTATGAATAAAAAGAATTCAGGGATGCGTAACTCGCTGTATTATATTATTGTATTTCTATCAATGATTACAATAGTATACTTCTTCTTTGGGCAAGGCGGCGACCAATCTCCTACTATAAATTATTCAACGTTCTATCAACAATTAAAAGATGATCAAGTCAAAGATTTCACCGTACAGCCATCAAATGGCGTTTACAAAATTACAGGTGAGTATCGTGAAGAACAAAAGATCACCGATTCAGGTGGCTTACCAGTATTTGGTAAAACAAAAGTAAAATCAAAACGATTTACAACCTCTGTCTTACCGAATGACGCAACGATTTCAAATATCAGTGAAACAGCGAGTGAATCAGGAACCAAATTTGTTGTTAAAGAGCAGTCTAACAACAGTGTTTGGGTATCGCTATTGTTTAGTTTCTTACCAGTATTACTAATGGTGTTCCTATTCTATATGATGATGGGACAAGGCGGTCAAGGCGGTGGAAACGGCCGTGTCATGAACTTTGGTAAAACAAAAACAAAAGAAGCGGATAAAAAAGCAATCAACGTTCGTTTCTCTGACGTAGCAGGTGCTGAAGAAGAAAAACAAGAGTTAGTTGAAGTGGTTGAATTCTTAAAAGACCCACGCCGTTTTGTGGAGCTTGGAGCAAGAATTCCTGCCGGAGTGTTACTTGAAGGACCTCCCGGAACTGGTAAAACATTACTAGCAAAAGCTGTTGCCGGGGAAGCTGGTGTACCATTCTTCTCAATTTCAGGTTCAGACTTTGTTGAAATGTTTGTCGGTGTTGGGGCAAGTCGTGTACGTGACTTGTTTGAAACAGCGAAAAAATCTGCCCCAGCCATTATCTTTATTGATGAGATTGATGCAGTTGGACGTCAACGTGGTGCCGGTATGGGTGGAGGACACGATGAACGTGAACAAACCCTTAACCAATTACTTGTTGAAATGGATGGTTTCAATGGTAATGAAGGAGTTATCGTAATTGCCGCAACGAACCGTTCAGATGTATTAGATCCGGCCTTACTTCGTCCAGGACGTTTTGACAGACAAGTTCTCGTTGGAACACCAGATGTTAAAGGTCGTGAACAAATTTTACGTGTACATTCTCGTAACAAACCATTGGCAAATGATGTTGACTTAAAAGTTGTTGCACAACAGACACCAGGATTTGCCGGTGCAGATTTAGAAAACGTGTTAAACGAAGCTGCTCTTGTAGCTGCTAGACGTAACAAAAAGAAAATTGACGCATCAGATATTGATGAAGCACAAGATAGAGTGATTGCAGGTCCTGCTAAGAAAGACCGCATGATTAGTAAAAAAGAACGTTCAATGGTTGCTTACCACGAAGCAGGACATACAATCTGTGGATTAGTGTTAAGCGATGCAAGAATTGTCCATAAAGTAACAATCGTTCCACGTGGGCGTGCTGGCGGATATATGATTGCTTTACCTAAAGAAGATCGTTTCTTAATGACTCAAAACGAAATGTTTGAACAAATCGTTGGGTTGCTGGGTGGACGTGTTGCTGAAGAAATTATCTTTGGTGTAAAATCTACTGGAGCAAGTAATGACTTTGAACAAGCAACCAACTTAGCTCGTTCAATGGTGACTGAATATGGTATGAGCGATTCATTAGGTCCTGTACAATATGAAGGAAACCATCAGGTATTTGTTGGCCGTGATTATGGTCAAACAAAAACTTACTCAGAACAAATCGCCTTCCAAATTGATGAAGAGGTAAGAAATATCTTAACTCGTGCTCATCAAAAAGCAGTTGAAATCATTGAAGCTCACCGCGACGAACATAAATTGATCGCAGAGTCACTTCTTAAATACGAAACACTTGATGCGAAACAAATTAAATCATTATTTGAAGAAGGTAAAATGCCAAGTGATGATCAACCTGAAGAGTATCCAAGTGAAAAAGATGGTTCTTTTGAAGAAGTTAAAGAAGCGTTAGAGAAAAAAGACGCAGAAAAACAAAAAGCCGAGTTTCAAGAAGAAAGAGAAGCAGAGCATTCTTTAAATGAGCGCGACAAAGAATTATCACAATCGATTAAAGAAGATGAAGAAGTTGTGAAAGAAGATAAATCTGAGTAAAAATAGTTTTAAGATTGAATCAAATACGTTATGATAAGTGGGATATACGAAAGTATAGCCCACTTTTTAATTGGGAATAATAAAGAAAGAAAGTAGGCACGATAAGTGAGTAAACAAACAACAGATTATTTAGTTAAAGCTTTATGTTTTAATGGAGAAATTCGTGCGATGGCAACTCGCACAACAGAGTTAGTTGCTGAAGCACAACAACGTCATGATACATGGCGCACGTCAACAGCGGCACTAGGTCGTTCTTTAACAGGAGCCTTGATGTTAGGTTCAATGCATAAAGGTGACGAAAAATTAACGGTTCGTATTCAAGGGGATGGTCCAATCGGTGCTATCGTCATTGATGCTGATGCAAAAGGACATGTAAAGGGATACGTTAAAAACCCACAAGTTAATTTACCGGCCAATGCATTAGGAAAAATTGATGTGCGTGGTGGAGTGGGAACAAATGGATCTCTAAGTGTGGTAAAAGATTTAGGATTAAGAGAGCCGTTTACAGGACAAGTTCCATTAGTTTCAGGTGAACTAGCTGAAGACTTTACATATTATTTAGCAACATCAGAACAAGTTCCTTCAGCAGTCGGGTTAAGTGTATTAGTTGATAATGAAAATGATGACGTTGTAAAAGCGGCAGGTGGATTTATGATTCAAGTCATGCCTTTTGCTTCAGAAGAAACACTTGTTGAAATTGAAAAACGTTTAGCAGATATTCCGCAAGTGTCTAATTTATTAGATCAAGGTGAAACACCTGAAGAAATTCTTTATCGTTTATTAGGTAAAGAAAACGTCGAAATTTTAGATACGATGCCAGTCGAGTTTCAATGTGATTGCTCTAAAGAACGTTTTTCTTCAGCCCTAATTACCTTAGGAGTCGATGAATTAACCAATATGATAGAAGAAGACAATGGAGCAGAAGCTGTCTGTCATTTTTGTAATGAAAAATATCATTATACAGCAGAAGAGTTATCAGTATTAAGAGACGAGGCTATGCAGTCTTAAGAGGAGGAAACCCGATGTGGAAAATAGGAAACGTCGAGATTCCTAATCGAGTGGTTGTGGCACCGATGGCCGGAGTAAGTAACTCGGCTTTTCGTGTAACAGTCAAAGAGTTTGGTGCAGGGCTTGTGGTATGTGAGATGATTAGTGATAAAGGCATTCAACAGCGTAATAAAAAAACGCTAGAAATGCTTTATATTGATGAAACAGAACACCCGCTTAGTTTACAAATATTTGGTGGTAATAAAGAAAACTTAGTTGAAGCCGCTAAATTTGTCGAAGAATACACGACCGCAGATATGATTGATATCAATATGGGATGTCCAGTAAATAAAGTCATCAAAGCTGAAGCAGGTGCTAGATGGTTACTTGATCCAAACAAAGTATATGAAATGGTAGAAGCTGTGGCGAGTGCTGTGAGTATTCCGGTGACAGTGAAACAACGTATTGGTTGGGATGAAGAACATGTGTATGCTGTTGAAAATGCATTAGCTGCTGAAAAAGCCGGTGCGAGTGCAGTGGCGATGCATGGTCGAACACGCGTGCAGATGTATGAAGGAAGAGCTAACTGGGATGTACTAAGGGAAGTTAAAAAGCATTTAACCATTCCATTTATGGGGAATGGTGATGTGAGAACCCCAGAAGATGCAAAACGCATGCTTGATTATGTTGGATGTGATGGCGTAATGATTGGGCGAGCTGCGTTAGGTAATCCATGGATGATTTATCGCACACAGCATTATCTAGAAACAGGTGAGTTGTTAGAAGAGCCACACCCAGCTGAAAAAATCGAGACAGCTAAACTTCATTTAGACCGTTTAATTCGTTTGAAAGGTGAAAAAATTGGCTGTTTAGAATTCCGTCAACATGCCGCGTATTATTTAAAAGGCGCCCCACGTGCAACCAAAACACGACTAGCCGTTAATAAAGCGACAACTCAAGAAGAAATGAATCAGATTTTGGATGAGTATGTATTAGTTGTAAAAGAAAAAGGATTAGTCGGATAAAAAAGGCAAATTAACTTGCCTTTTTTTTGCTATTTATGGCATTATAGGAGAGAGTAGAATGGCAAATAATGTATAGGAGGAAGTAACGTGTCAAAAGATAATCAAGAGCATCAAGAAATGAATGATCAACTCATCGTTAGACGAGAAAAAATGGCGGAGTTGCGTGACAAGGGATTAGACCCATTTGGAACACGTTTTGAGCGTACAACCAATGCAAAAGAATTGCATGAAAAATATGATGACAAAACTAAAGAAGAATTACAAGAGTTAAACCTAACAGCGACAATTGCTGGTCGTATCATGACGAAACGTGGTAAAGGTAAAGTAGGGTTTGCTCATTTACAAGATAGAGAAGGGCAAGTACAGATTTACGTTCGTAAAGATGCGATTGGTGAAGAAGCCTATGAACTATTTAAACAAGCTGACTTAGGTGATTTTGTTGGAGTAACTGGACAAGTGATGAAAACTGATATGGGTGAGATGACAATCAAGCCAACTGACTTTACATTCTTGACAAAAGCTCTTAGACCGTTACCGGATAAATATCACGGTTTAACAAACGTTGAGCAAAAATACCGTCAACGCTATTTAGATTTAATTAGTAATCGTGATAGCTTTGACAAATTTGTTAAACGAAGCGAAATTATTCGTGAGGTACGTAACTACTTAAATGACCATGGCTATTTAGAAGTTGAAACACCAACCCTACACAATATGGCAGGTGGAGCAGCAGCAAGACCATTTATTACACATCATAACGCATTAGATATGGAGTTATATTTACGCATCGCACTTGAATTGCATTTAAAACGATTAATTGTTGGTGGAATGGAAAAAGTATATGAAATTGGTCGTGTATTCCGAAATGAAGGAATCGATGCGACACACAATCCGGAATTCACCATGTTAGAAGTATATACAGCTTATACTGATTATAAAGATATTATGGATTTAACAGAAGGTATCATTACAACAGTCGCTCAAAAAGTATTAGGAACATTACAAATCCAATACGGTGATGTTAATGTTAACTTAGAAGGACCATGGAAGAGAATTCATATGGTTGATGCGATTAAAGAAGTCACAGGTGTTGATTTCTGGAATGTAACATCAGACGAAGAAGCAAGAACAATCGCTAAAAAACATAATGTTACTATAGAAGAACATATGGATTATGGCCATGTGATTAATGAATTTTTTGAAGAGTTTGTTGAAGATACGTTGATTCAACCAACCTTTATCTACGGCCATCCGGTTTCAATTTCTCCACTTGCTAAGAAAAATCCAGAAGATGATCGATTTACAGATCGCTTTGAAGTTTTTATAGTAGGAAAAGAATATGGAAATGCCTTTACTGAGTTAAATGATCCAATCGATCAAAGAGAACGATTTGAAGCGCAAATGAAAGAAAAAGATTTAGGAAATGATGAAGCTCACGGAATAGATGAAGACTTTATCGAAGCGTTAGAGTATGGAATGCCTCCAACTGGTGGTTTAGGAATAGGGATAGATCGATTGGTTATGTTGCTAACAAACTCTCAATCAATTAGAGATGTGCTACTATTTCCAACAATGAGATAAAAAAGTGAAGAATTTCTTCACTTTTTTTTATTTGTTTTGAGAGGTTTACTTTAGGTTTTACGATTAATGTTCGCATTATAGTAGGTGTATCTAGTAAAAAGAGTTAGGGGACTGAATTAAAACCTTATATTTAACGAATAAACGATCGTAATATAATTGTAAAGTCTGTGAAAAAAAGTTTTAAAAAAAGGTTGACGATATCGAATAAACTTGTTATATTAATACATGTCCTTGAGACACAAGTTTGAAAGTTTTGTTCTTAGAAATGAATATTTTTATTTTTTGTTGACTGTTAAATTATCAGAAAATTCCAAAAAATAATTTTAAAAAAATCTTGACAGACACTTGTTAACTTGGTATGATATAAAAGTTGTTATGGCAACAAAGTTTAGACCTTTGAAAACTGAACAAAGTAAGACAAACCAAATGTGTAGGGCGTTTCTACTATGTAGAAACAAACCATATTTAGTGAATA
Organism: Vagococcus sp. AM17-17; assembly: GCF_003471765.1. Classification (NCBI taxonomy): domain Bacteria; kingdom Bacillati; phylum Bacillota; class Bacilli; order Lactobacillales; family Enterococcaceae; genus Vagococcus; species Vagococcus sp. AM17-17. The sequence continues at coordinate 1,831 of NZ_QRJY01000008.1, read as the reverse complement.
CAATTCGCTAGCAAGTTTTAAAAAAATGAGCTTAAACATCGTAAGATGTTATCAACTTTTTATTGAGAGTTTGATCCTGGCTCAGGACGAACGCTGGCGGCGTGCCTAATACATGCAAGTCGAACGCATTTCCTTTCACCGGAGCTTGCTCCACCGAAAAGAAATGAGTGGCGGACGGGTGAGTAACACGTGGGCAACCTGCCCATCAGAGGGGGATAACACTTGGAAACAGGTGCTAATACCGCATAATTGATTTTACCGCATGGCGAAATCATAAAAGACGCTTTAAGTGTCACTGATGGATGGGCCCGCGGTGCATTAGTTAGTTGGTGGGGTAATGGCCTACCAAGACCATGATGCATAGCCGACCTGAGAGGGTGATCGGCCACACTGGGACTGAGACACGGCCCAGACTCCTACGGGAGGCAGCAGTAGGGAATCTTCGGCAATGGACGAAAGTCTGACCGAGCAACGCCGCGTGAGTGAAGAAGGTTTTCGGATCGTAAAACTCTGTTGTTAGAGAAGAATAAGTGATAGAGTAACTGTTATCACCTTGACGGTATCTAACCAGAAAGCCACGGCTAACTACGTGCCAGCAGCCGCGGTAATACGTAGGTGGCAAGCGTTGTCCGGATTTATTGGGCGTAAAGCGAGCGCAGGCGGTCTTTTAAGTCTGATGTGAAAGCCCTCGGCTCAACCGAGGAAGGTCATTGGAAACTGGAGGACTTGAGTGCAGAAGAGGAGAGTGGAATTCCATGTGTAGCGGTGAAATGCGTAGATATATGGAGGAACACCAGTGGCGAAGGCGACTCTCTGGTCTGTAACTGACGCTGAGGCTCGAAAGCGTGGGGAGCAAACAGGATTAGATACCCTGGTAGTCCACGCCGTAAACGATGAGTGCTAAGTGTTGGAGGGTTTCCGCCCTTCAGTGCTGCAGTTAACGCATTAAGCACTCCGCCTGGGGAGTACGGCCGCAAGGCTGAAACTCAAAGGAATTGACGGGGGCCCGCACAAGCGGTGGAGCATGTGGTTTAATTCGAAGCAACGCGAAGAACCTTACCAGGTCTTGACATCCTTTGACCACTCTAGAGATAGAGCTTTCCCTTCGGGGACAAAGTGACAGGTGGTGCATGGTTGTCGTCAGCTCGTGTCGTGAGATGTTGGGTTAAGTCCCGCAACGAGCGCAACCCTTATTGTTAGTTGCCATCATTTAGTTGGGCACTCTAGCGAGACTGCCGGTGACAAACCGGAGGAAGGTGGGGATGACGTCAAATCATCATGCCCCTTATGACCTGGGCTACACACGTGCTACAATGGACAGTACAATGAGTTGCAAGACCGCGAGGTTTAGCTAATCTCTTAAAGCTGTTCTCAGTTCGGATTGTAGGCTGCAACTCGCCTACATGAAGCCGGAATCGCTAGTAATCGTGGATCAGCATGCCACGGTGAATACGTTCCCGGGCCTTGTACACACCGCCCGTCACACCACGAGAGTTTGTAACACCCAAAGTCGGTGAGGTAACCTTTTGGAGCCAGCCGCCTAAGGTGGGATAGATGATTGGGGTGAAGTCGTAACAAGGTAGCCGTATCGGAAGGTGCGGCTGGATCACCTCCTTTCTAAGGATAATTACGGAAAACACATTTTGTCTTTACTTTGTTCAGTTTTGAGAGGTCTACTCTTAAAATAGTTAGGGGCCTTAGCTCAGCTGGGAGAGCGCCTGCCTTGCACGCAGGAGGTCAGCGGTTCGATCCCGCTAGGCTCCATTGATGAGTAATCATCAAACGAATTGTTCATTGAAAACTGGATAGTTGAAGTTAGACATCAACATAA
>NZ_QRJY01000007.1:42968-62358 GCF_003471765.1 Vagococcus sp. AM17-17 | reverse complement strand
GATCCTAAATTCTAACGTTTTAACTCTTACCAACAGTAGTTGACAAAGAGCCTTTTTTGTTTAATTGCTAACTTTTTTTGCAATTCTTTTTTCCAGTACTGGAATAACTTTTTTGTAAACTACAAAAAATGCGACTCCAACGGCTGTTCCTTTAATTAAATTAAATGGTACAATTCCATAAAGAATCATTGTTGCAATTGACATACCAAAATCCATGCCCAATACATTTAAATAAAACGGTGTAATAACAAAGTAATTAGCCACACTCATGAATATAGTCATTAAAACTGTTGCGTACATAATACCTTGAATTAAATTTTTGTTTGAATGTTTTTTCTTCATCATGTTATAAATTGGTACTAAATAACAAACTGTTGCTAAAAATCCAGCTCCGTTACCGATTAACGCTCCTAGATTTCCACCACTTGTGATGAAATTTAGCGTTGAACGAATAAATGCTACTAAAATACCACTAACTGGACCATATAAAAATGTACCAATTAAAATTGGAATGTCACTAAAATCTAATTTTAGCCACCCAAATACTGGTAAAATTGGTATCTCAATAAACATTAAAAGATACGCAATCCCCGCCAATAATGATAGTGTCACCATTTTTTCTGTCTTACCTGTGTTCATAAGAAAATCCCCCTATTCAGGACCATCCCCGGAAAAGACTTGGATCAAGTACACAAAAAAACTGCTTTCTTGCCGTTTACGCGCGCAAAAAAACAGTGGTTTACTTGATTGTATACTCAAATAAGCCCTATCTTCTTTACTCCAGACTCTAACTGTCGGTATTGGAATTTCACCAAATCGGCTAGTCACCATAGGATAACTAGTTCGTGGACTTTAACCACCGGTCGGGAATTACACCCTGCCCGTGAAGACGACCTTTTATATTTTTATAATTTCATTATACCGTATTTTTTTTATAAAGCAACAAAAACTTACTCTTTGTTAGCTAAAACGTATAATTGACTCACTTCTTTTTTAGTCATTTCTCTGTAGTCACCAGGATTCAAACCAAATAAATCAAGTGTCGCAACTTTTTCTCGCTTTAATTTCATCACTGGTAAATCAACTGCTGCTAACATATTTTTAACTTGGTGATTACGTCCCTCATGGATAATCAATTCCACGACAGAAGTATTTTTTCTAGCATCTGTTGATAAAATTTTAAATCGTGCTGGTGCAGTTTTTCTACCATCAACTCTAATGCCATTACGTAATGGTTTTAACATTTCTTTTGTCGCAATGCCTTTAACTTTTGCGACATATACCTTATCAATTTCATGTTTTGGATGAGTTAACAGATTTGCAAATTCACCATCATTGGTCATAATCAATAGTCCTGATGTATCATAGTCTAGTCGACCAACTGGAAAAATGCGCTCAGGAACACTATGAAAATAATCTGTTACTACTGGGCGATCTTTATCATCTGACACAGCTGAGATGACATTTTTTGGTTTATAAAACAAATAATACACTGGTTGCTCTTGATAAATTGGCACACCATCTACTTCAACTTTATCTGACTGACTGACTTTTACACCTAACTCTGTTACTTTTTTGCCATTAACCGTCACACGTCCTGCTTGGATTAATTCTTCTGATTTTCTTCTTGAAGCCACACCACAATGTGCCATCACTTTTTGTAATCGTTCCATTTAGTTCACTCTTCTTTCTCTTCGTCAAACTGTTCTTTAAATCGGTCAAAAAACAAATCAGTCGATTCTAAATCATCTTCTAATTCCTCATCTAACTCATGAATATCTGGTAAATCCGCAATGCTTTTTAATCCAAAATAATCAAAAAAGTAAGCCGTTGTACCATATAAAATCGCTCGTCCTGGTCCATCAACTCGCCCTTTTTCTTCAATCAATTGCTTGTGCATTAGTTTTTGAATCGACCCTGAACTCTGCACCCCTCTTATTTGTTCAATTTCAGAACGTGTGATAGGTTGCTTATAGGCAATAATTGCCAATGTCTCAAGTGCAATTTTCGACAATCTTTGATTAATAGAAGATTGGGCATAATCTTTTAATAAAGGTGCCATCTCTTTTTTTGTGGTCATCATAAAACGATTCCCTGCCTCTAAAATTGTCAACGCACTACTTGGGTTATCTTCATATGCTTGTTTTAATTCTTCTAATGCTTGATAAATTGTTGCTGTGGGTTCATTCATCAAATGACTCAGCTCGTTTAGTCCAATGCCCTCTTCTCCTGATACAAACAGCAACGCTTCAATTTTTTGTCCTAACATCTATTGTCCCTCTTTATTAAAAATCTGGATAGTCGCATCCACTGATGACTGTTTCACCACGATATCTCTCTTCTTAATTAATTCTAACATAGCAAGAAATGTCATCACAATCTCTGAGCGTGTATAAACGGTAAATAACTCGTCAAACAACACATATTCAGTTTTAGATAGTGTACTCACCCGGCTCATTACAAACTCTATTCTATCATCAATCGTGTAATCTTCCATCACAATACTTGTTTCCATGGGTTCCATTTCTTTTGCTCGAGTCATGACATCATGAATCGCTAAATAAAGATCAATCATTGTCACCTCATTGGGTTCAAGTGGTGCACACTCTTTTTCATAATCAGATAAATCGGTTGCTTCTTTGGTAAAATAGTCTCCACGCTCGGTTTCCATCTCTTTTAAAACCGTTGCCACATACTTAAATTTTTTATAATCTAATAATTGTTGCACTAACACTTCACGTGGATCCAGTGCGTCGTATTCACTCTCATCGTCTACTTCAACGACTTCTTGTGGCAATAGCATTTTACTTTTTATCGCCATAAGTGTAGCTGCCATCACTAGAAACTCTCCAGCAATCTCTAAATCAAGTGTACGCATTGTGTGAATGTAATTCATATACTGCTCAGTAATTTCAGCAATCGGGATATCATATATATCAATCTCAAGTGTTTTGATTAAATGAAGCAATAAATCCAGTGGCCCTTCAAAAATATCTAATTTTACATTTATTTCTTCCATACTTCTACCTCACGCTCTTGGAAAATGTTCTTTGTAGACATCAGCTAGTCGTTGTTTGCTGATATGCGTGTATATTTGGGTGGTTGATATATCCGCATGCCCTAATAATTCTTGGACAATGCGTAAATCAGCGCCATTTTCTAGCAAATGGGTCGCAAAGCTATGGCGAAGTGTATGAGGTGTCACATCTTTTTCAATGCCCACTTCTGTCACATAAATTTTTAAATTTTTCCAAATTCCTTGCCTAGAAAATGGTTTACCCTGATAGTTTAAAAATAACACATCGTTTGTCACATCGGCTTTATTTTTTATTGCCAACTCTGGACGTGATTTTTCTAAATATGTGTTAATCCAATATATCGCTTGATCCCCTAAAGGCACAATTCGTTCCTTATCACCTTTACCTAACGTTTTTAACAACCCAATAGTCAAATGTAAATCACTTAACTTTAAAGTAATTAATTCCGTCACACGAAGTCCTGTGGCATACATCACTTCTAAAATAGCACGATCTCGCATACCTAATACAGTGGTCGTATCAGGGGCTTCAATAATTTTTTCAACTTCTTCAATTGACACCGTTTTAGGTAACGACTGTCTTTTTTTCGGTGTATCAATATATTGCATGGGATCTGTATCAGTATGACGCTCTTGATGTAAAAATTGATGAAATTTACGCAAGCTCGATACCATACGAATAATCGTGGTAGACGATTTGTTTTCTTCTTTTAAAAAAGTCAAAAAATCCATTATCACAAAACGATCAATCTGACTTAACTCATGAATTCCTCTATTATCTAAATAGGCCAAATATTGATTTAAATCACGTTCGTAACTGACAATCGTATTATATGATAACCCTCGTTCAATCTTTAAATAATGCAAATACTCTTCCAAATACGTTCTCATACTACCTCCCCAATCAATAGTAATTATTTTAACAGTTTTTATACGCAAATACTATCTTAAAAATACAGATGAATTTTTATTATTTTACATAGACTTTTTAATCGTTAAATTATACAATAAACATATTGGTCAAAAGGAAGGAGGAACTTATGTGTTTCCAAAGAAAGAAACATATAAAAATATCAACCTATTAGATTTTTTAAATATAAATAGCAAACATTATACAGATGAATTTGATGATATATACCGTCAAAAAAAGAATTACTTTTATCTGTCGTTAATTTTTTTCATCCCTGTTTCTCTCATCCTAACAATTTTTGTGATGATTAACTTTCCCGTTCCGTGGTGGCTATCACCGATAGTTTTCATTTTGTTTTCTATTATTGGTTTTTTCTTTATTTCACTTCCCATGTATCAATCATTCATTAAAGAATGTACAGAAGCGGAAAAATACATCTGTCAGAGAGTAGATGAGCACTTATCAGAGCTTGCTAAGCAAAATTTTTTCACTAAGGATGCGAAAGTAAAACGATTATTAAATCAAGAATTTGAATTAATCGCCCTAACAAGCGCAACAAGAGAAGATTTAAATGTGATTATGCAAAACAAGTCACTCAGCACAGCAGTTTGTCCAATCATGACGTTAAATAATCCTCAATTCAAACAAACAAAACATATTTTCTTTGAAAACCGACCACTAAATCCAGTTATTTTAGCAAAAATTAATTTGATTAATCGTACAACCAAACGTCTATCTAAACAAATTATCTTGCCGATTGAGTTTGAATTGGTTCGAGGGCTTGTCAGCGAACAAATCATTTTTCTATCAAAAGATAACTACATAGTGAATCCCTATCTTCATATTGATGCGGATAATTTCAAATTACTTTATGTATCTGAGCAAGAGGAGTTTTTGAAAAGAGAACACCCACCTATTTACATCACATAAAAAAACAAGTCATCTACTCAACAGACGACTTGTTTTTTTCTTGACAAGATTGGCAAATGCCGTGAAAAGTTAGGCGATGATCTGTCACTTTAAAACAAAAATTTGTTTCCACTATTTTCTCAACATCACCTAATAAATCCTCTTCGATTTCATCAATGTTACCACATTCTAAGCATAATAAATGATGATGAAAGTGTTTAGCTCCTTCTTTTCTCATATCATATCTTGATAACCCATCATTAAAATTTACTTTATCCAGTACATTTAATTCTGTCAACATTTCAAGCGTACGATAGACAGTCGCTAAGCCGATATCAGGTGTTTTTAATTTTACTAGCATGTAGATTTCTTCAGCTGACAAATGATCTTTTTCGTTTTCAAGTAGGACTAAAACTGTTGCTTCACGTTGCGGCGTTAATTTATAATTGGCTTCATGTAACTGATCTTTTATCCTCTGCAATGCTAGACCTTGCTGTTCCATAGTAGCTTGCACATCCTTTTTATAATCATTCTTATTATCACTCAACATAAGTTCATATAAATTATAATTTATCTAATGTACAAAATCAACCTATTCTCAATTAGATGGCTAATCTTTAACTAAATAGGTTTTTCCATCTTTTTGAATCACGCGTTTTTCTTTCATTAATGACCCTAGAGCACGTTTAAATTGTCCTTTACTAATCGCAAATGTTTGCTTAATTTCTTCTGGGGTGGATTTATCGCTAAATGGAATCATTCCATCTTGAGAACGTTCTAAGAAGGTTAAAATCATTTGTGCGTCATCAGAGATTACTTCATAAGCTCTTGGTTTTAATGACATGTTTAACATACCATCAGGACGAACACCAATCACTCGACCATTTACGATTTCACCTAAACGTGGTTCATCATATCGTTCTGATGGGTGGATAAATGCCACATAGTGGTCATCTGTAAACACAAAAGTCCCCACCATTTTTAAGCGGTATACAACTCCTGTGATATTTTTATTCTTCATTGATTCTTCATCTGCTGCTTTTGACATAGCTAAAAACGTCATATCATCTGCAATGTTCGCCCAAAGTCTTGCTTTTTCATCTACTGACAAACGAACTAATAACATATCACCTTTTTTCGGCCATAATTGTTTCATCTCTGGTAACTCATCAAGAGAAACTACCACTTCTTTATCTGGTAAACCAATATCAACAAACACTCCTAAATCACGTCTTGAATCAACTACTTCAGCAAAGCCAAATTTATGTTGTTGAATCTCTGGAATGTTTGTTGTAAAAATTCGATCATGCTTTTGATTTTCATAACCAAACCCTTCCACCATATCTCCTATTTTAAAATCGCCTTCGGACTTATTTAAATGAAACGTCACACCATTTTTTTGCACAAAAAACAACTGATCGTTTTCATCAATAATTAACCCGCTCCACACGCTACCTATTAAATCTTTCATGTATTTTGCCCATCCTTTCGTTGTTCTCACATTATATCATAAAATATTCTCATATTCTCTATTACAAATATAAAAGAGATAACTGAGTCACTGCTCAATTATCTCTTATTTTTCTGGTAATTCTTTTTTCCACATTAAAGATAAGAAACTTGTCAAAAGTAACACAATAGCTGACACATAGTATGGGTAGAAATGATTGATATCAAATAATATCCCTGAAGCCATTGGGCCTAAAATATTACCAAAACTGGTAAAAGTTGAGTTTAACCCATTAACCGTACCTTGCCTGTCTCCTGCGTGTTTTGATAAATACGTTGTAATCCCAGGTCTTAATAAGTCAAATGCTAAAAATACCACAAATGTCGACAATACAACAACCCACTTGCTATCTGTAAAGGCAATTACCCCGACAAATATAGCGCTCGCAAAAAACGATACTCGAATTAATCCAACCTCACCAATTCGCTTGATAATCCCATCAAAAAAGACCAACTGACAAATCAAAGCCAACACACCACTTACAGTGATGATTGCCGCAATTTCTGAGGTTGAAAAATTAAAATTAACGGTCGCCATGATACTATAAATTGATTCAAATGATTGCAACCCAAATGACGAAATCAAAATAACAACAAATGGGAATGTAAAGATTGGATCTTTTAAAATATCCATTACAGAGCCTTTCTCTGCTAATTGACCATGAACTAATTGTTTCTCAGGCTCTTTTAAAATAAGCATGGTCATAATGAATCCAACAAACGCTAAAAACGCCGCAGCAAAAAATGGGACCCTCATACCAAAATGGGCTAAAAATCCACCAGCTCCAGGTCCAATGATAAACCCACCACTAATGGCTGCAGAAACTAATCCCATAGCTTTTGGTCGTTCATCAAACGTGGTCACGTCAGCGACATATGCTGTAACTGATGGCATGATTAACGCAGCTGCAATCCCACCAAGTCCACGAGAGACGTACAACCAACTGACCACTTGACCTAAACCAAAAATCAGTTCTGAAATAGCAAAAATTAACATCCCGATTGCAATGATTAATTTTCGTCCGACTTTATCAGACAAACTACCGGCGATTGGTGAGACGATTAATTGCAACACAGCAAAAACAGAAATCATCAATCCCATAGTAGACCCTGACAAATGCATGTCTTCTTTTAGCATTGGCATGACTGGGATAACTAATCCGGCACCCAAAAATACTAAAAATAAATTAGAAATTGCTAAGTGCATCATACTTTTTTTATTTGTCATTTATTTTATGCTCCTTTCCTATAAGTCTAATCTAGACCATTCTACACCACTCGTCTGAAAAAAAGCCATAGTATTTTAAAATATTTTTTTTACCTGCTTTTTATACATATAAACAAATAAAGGGCAGGAGTTTACCACTCCCACCCATATTTTATTAAAACTCTTTTTTTGTTAATTAAATAGTTGTTTCGCCTTCGTAGATATATCCCTGACGAGGATCAATTGTTAAAGTTGTTCCATTTGAGATAACTGATGTTGCATCTTCAACACCAACAACTACTGGAATGTTTTCAGCAATGGCAACAACTGCTGCATGGCTAGTTAATCCACCATCTTCAACAACGATTGCTGAAGCTTTTGAGATAGCTGGCATGTAATCTTTATCTGTTGTTTTCACAACTAAGATAGCACCATCTTCCATCACTTTGTTTGCTTCGTCAGCAGAAGAAGCAACAATTGCTTTAGCTGAAACAGCTGTGTCACCAATTCCTTGTCCAGCACATAATTTAGAACCAATTAACTGAATTTTCATTAAGTTAGTTGTTCCTTTTTCACCGATTGGTGCTCCAGCAGTAATGATGATTAAATCACCATCTTTAGAGAAACCTGTTTCTTTTGCAATTTTAGTTGCAAGAACAAACATATCGTCTGTAGAATCTGGTTTAGATGTCACTATTGGGAATACACCCCAGTTTAATGCTAAACTTCTTGCTACACGATCTGTAAATGTTGCCGCTACAATGTGAGCTTTTGGACGATATTTAGAAATCATACGCGCTGTATGTCCTGATTCTGTCGCAGCCACAATTGTTTGGATGTCTAAGTTTTTAGCTGTATGTCCAACTGCTTGACCAATTGATTCAGTCATATCAGTTTTTCTATGTAATTTAAGAGCATATGCATCACGATCAGTTAAATCAGATTCTGTACGAACAGCGATATTTCTCATTGTTCTAACAGCTTCAATTGGGTATTCCCCTGCAGCTGTTTCACCAGATAACATAACAGCATCAGTTCCATCATAAATCGCGTTTGCCACGTCACTTGCTTCAGCACGTGTTGGACGAGGATTTTTTTGCATAGAATCTAACATTTGAGTTGCCGTAATAACTGGTTTACCTAAAGCATTACATTTTCTAATCATTTCTTTTTGTACAACTGGTACATTTTCAGTTGGAATTTCAACACCCATGTCACCACGAGCAACCATTAAACCACTAGATACTTTTAAGATATCATCTAAGTTATCAATACCTTCTTGGTTTTCAATTTTAGAAATAATTTGAATATGTGTCGCATTTTCTTGTTCTAAGATTTCAGTGATTTCTAAAACATCACTTGGACGACGAACGAAACTTGCAGCGATGAAATCAACATCGTTTTCAATACCAAAACGAATATCAGCTGCATCTTTTTCAGTGATACCAGGTAAGTTAATACTTACGTTAGGTACGTTAACACCTTTTTTGTTTTTCAATACGCCTTCGTTTAATACTTTTGTGACGATTTCTTTATTAACTGAATCGATTTCGATTACTTCTAAGTCAATTAATCCATCATCTAAAAGGATATGGCTTCCTACACGAACATCATCAATTAAACCTGGGTAAGTAATTGAGAATTTTTCTTTTGTTCCTTCTACTTCACTCATTGCAATGCGAACTGTATCACCAGTCATTAATTCAACGATGCCATCTTTCATATTATGCGTACGAATTTCTGGACCTTTTGTATCTAATAAAATTGCAATGGTTTTACCAGTAATTTTTGCCGCTTCACGAATATTTTTAATACGTGCTCCATGTTCTTCAAAATCTCCATGTGAAAAGTTCAAGCGAGCTACGTTCATTCCTGAATTCATTAATTCAACTAATGTGTCTAAAGATTCACTTGCTGGACCGATTGTACAAACAATTTTAGTTTTTTTCATGTAAAAAACGCTCCTTAGTATTTTTTTATTTATATTAAAATGAGATTTGATGATTTAAATCATACAAACTCAAATCCGGCTGATGTTTCTTTTGTTCTAATGTTTCAATGATATCATTTGCCACAATTTCATTGTTTACAGAACCAATACATAATCCACCTTGACCATTTTTTAGTAAGTCAACCGCAAATCCACCGAATTTACTTGCTAAAACACGATCTCGAGCTGATGGTGCTCCACCACGTACAACGTGTCCTAATACGGATACACGAGCATGGAAATCTCCGTACTTTGCTAATTCGTCAGCAAATTTATGACCTGACATCACACCTTCTGCTAAGACGATTAAACAATGTTTTTTACCACGGTCACGGCCTTCACGAATTTTTTGAGCAACTTGTGCCATATCAAAATCATGTTCTGGAATAATAATATCATCTGCTCCACCGGCAACACCTGCCCATAAAGCGATATCTCCAGCATCACGACCCATTACTTCAATAATAAATGTACGTACGTGAGATGTTGCAGTGTCACGTATTTTATCCATTGCATCTAATACAGTGTTAATAGCTGTATCAAATCCAATTGTGTAATCTGTCATTGGAATATCGTTGTCAATTGTTCCTGGAATACCAACAGCTGGGAATCCACGTTTTGTTAATGCTAATGCACCATGATAACTACCGTCACCACCGATAACAACTAATCCTTCGATACCAAATTTGTTTAGTTGTTCAATCCCTTTAAGTTGTCCTTCCTCTGTTGCAAACTCTGGGTAACGTGCTGAATATAACACAGTTCCACCACGTTGAATGATATCCCCTACATCTGGAACATCTAACTTACGAATATCACCAGCGACTAAACCAGCAAATCCATAGTTTATACCATAAACTTCCATACCTTCATAAATGGCTTTACGTGTTACCGCACGAATAGCAGCATTCATACCAGGTGCATCTCCACCACTCGTCAAAATAGCAATGCGTTTCATAGTTATAACCACCTTTACTAAGTTGTACTTACTCATGTATTTTTATTATGTAAAAAATACTTAAATCCAAAGACTATTCTACCATTATTTTCTGTAAATGTCTTTGCCTATCTATAAAAATTGAAAAAAAATTGAAAATACATTTTATCTTCTAATGTTTTTTTAAGAATCATTTCACTTGAATATGATCATCCCTTCACCTAATAAAGAACTCACCTTACTAATTAATTCAGAATTATCATTTACCCAATAACGCTTATTTAACAACGTATTATCATGTTTATGACGAAATACTAAAATAACCGGGCACTCTCCTGGAAATGACAATAACACACTTTGTAAATCTGCTAACAATTGATTCGTGTCATTTTCTTTCGTTATATTTATGAAACATCTTAAAACTTCTTTCACATCTTTAGCTAAACGAACATCATTGGCAATGATTTGTAATTCTTGATTATAACGACTTTTTTCTACTTTTCCTCTAACAACATAAACTTCTTGTTCCCCTAATATAGATTGCACTGCTCGGTAAACCGTTGGAAAAAGCGTGACAGACAACTTACCCGTTTGATCTGTTCCTTCAAGAAACGCCATTGATTCCCCTTTTTTCGTGCGAATTTTTTTCACACTAGATGAATACAACAACACCGTCACTTCTTGATTAGGTATTAGCTGTGATGCTTTAGTAGTAGATAGACTAATGAATTTATTGGCATAAAAATCAACTGGATGAGCAGACACATACGTCCCTAAGTACTCCACTTCTTGTTCCAATTTTTCTTCGACAGTAAAATCTGTACATGTTTCCTTCTTTAAAGCAAGTATATCTAATAAATCTACACTGCCACCACTATATTCGATGTTTTGTATCATAGAATCCAAGTCAATAATCAACTGTTTTCTATTTTGATGCAACCGATCAAACGCACCAATATAAATCAATGGCAAAATATTCGCTTGTTTTAACCACTTGCCACTAATTCGTATCAGGAAATTCTCTAATGACTTAAATGGACCACCTTCTTTTCGAATAGTTAAAAGATGTTGGATAAAATCTTTTCGAATCCCTTTGACAGATGAAAAGCCATAAATAATATTGCCTTTATTAAACGTAAAACTGTATTCACTTCTATTAATATCTGGTGGAGTAATCGTTAAACCGGCTTCTTTTGCCTCTACCACGTATTCGTTCATTTTTGCTGGATTATTTTTCACTGAATGCAAAATTGCTTGGAAAAAGGCAGTTGGATAATGAACCTTTAAATAGGCCATCTGATACGCAATCACTGAATACACGACAGCATGCGAGCGGTTAAACCCATAATTAGCAAAACGTTCGATGTAATCATACACTTGCATCGCCACATCTTTTGTATAGCCTTGTTTTAACGCACCATTGACAAAATGATCACGCTCTGTATCAATCACATCCTTGCTTTTTTTACTAATTGCACGACGTAAAATATCCGCTTCACCTAAACTAAATCCAGCCATTTTAGATGCCACTTGCATAACCTGTTCTTGGTAAACAATAACCCCATAAGTATAATGTAAAATTGGTTTTAAACTGTCATGCGGATAAGTAATTGGCTCTTGTCCTTTTTTTCGTCGCACAAACGTGTCAATGTTTTCCATTGGACCCGGTCGATACAACGCATTGACTGATGCGATATCTTCAATAGATGTTGGACCTAATTTCTGCAGAACATTTTTTATTCCTTTTGACTCAAATTGAAACACGCCGACCGTGTTGCCCTGGCTAAATAATTCTAACGTTTTTTCATCATCTAAAGGAATATCGGCTAATGATAAATGCTTTCCTGTCTGATATTCGATTGAAGATAGTGCGTTTCCTATGATAGACAGGTTTCGTAAACCAAGAAAATCCATTTTTAACAAACCGATCTCTTCAACTTCTCCCATCGCAAACTGGGTTAATGGAATACCGTTGTTTCCTTCTTGCAATGGAATGAGATTTGTTAAATCTTGGTCACTAATTACAACTCCTGCCGCATGCGTTGACACATGTCTTGGCAATCCTTCAATGCGTTTTGCTGTATCAAAGAGTAATTTATTTTTATAAGAATGACCCACTAATTCACGCAAAGCTTTCGATTTATCATACGCTTCACTAAGAGTTATCTTTAAATCTTTTGGAATAGCATTAGCCCAACGATTGGCTTCATTTTGTGATAAGCCAAACACGCGACTGACATCTCTGACAGCCATTTTTGCCGCAAGAGTACCAAATGTTGCAATTTGTGCTACTCGGTTCTCACCGTATTTTTTATTAACGTATTGTAGTAATTCTTCACGCCTGTTATCAGGGATATCCATATCAATATCCGGCATGGTGTAACGTTCTTTATTTAAAAATCGCTCAAAAAGTAACTGATACTCGATTGGGTCAACATCAGTAATTTGCAAGACATATGATACGAGAGATCCCGCTGCAGAACCACGACAAGCAGTCACGATATGATGGTCTCTAGCATATTTCATGACGTCCCATACAATCAGAAAATAATCATCGTATCCCATCTCATGAATCACGTCTAATTCCATATCAAGACGCGCTTGATATTCTTCATTTAGTTGTCCTTGCAATCTAAACTCAAGACCAGCTTGGCATAATTGACGCAAATAAGTATATGCTGTTTCCTTTTCTGGCACTGGAAAACTTGGCAATAGTTTTTGATGCAATGGAACCTCTAAATCAATCATCTCAACAATTTTTTGACTATTGATTAAACAATCAGACAAACCCTTTTCTTCATAAAGTATTTTAAAGTCAGTCATTTGTGGTAAATAATAATCACCAGATAATTGTTCAAAATCTACAGGAATCACGTCACCTGTTTCAATGTGTTCTAACACAGTCACAGAAAAGTCATCACTTGGGTTTAAATATCGGACATCTTGCAGTGGCACAACTGGTAAACTATATTTTTTATAATAATATTGCCAATACTCTAACTCTTCATCTTTAGCCTTTAAAGCATTTATTCCACCATATACATCTGTATTTTTTAGCAGGTCTAACAAGTCGATTGTTCGATGCTCCATTTGCTCACTACCAACTGCTCGTTGCAACTGATATAACTCACTTGTTTGCCACGGGAAAATAACGATCAAATCACTTAAATAAGGCTGGATTTCCTCTAAAGAAAATAACTCTTTTCTGTCTGTCATCGCTTTTTCCGTCGCAATTTTCATCAAATGATGGTAGCCAGAAAGATTTTTAGCTAGTAAAATAAGTTGCGCATCAATTTGTTCTTTCGTTCTATATGAAAGGGTCATTCCAATCAGTGGTTTAATCCCTTGTCTGATACATTCTTGATAAAATAAAACGACACCATGAAGGGTATCAATATCAGTAATCGCTAAACTTGTGTAGCCACGTTCTTTGGCTTCAAACACAAGATCCTTTATGCGATTGGTACTGGATAATAATGAATATTCTGATCTAACTTGTAACTGTCCCAAATCCATGAAACCCCTCCATTAATCTTCTCTTTTTAGTATACCATAATAAGTCGCACTCTATTTATAAACAACACTTTCAATCCTTTACTTTTAAAGCAAAGATTGGTAAACTTATTCTTGAAAAGAGGTGCATTAGACATGGGAAGAATTGTTGTCTTTATTTGGGCAATTTTATTAGGACAAGTGGTTAGTTATATTGGTGGAGCACTTCATGGAGTCACTGATTACAACTTCACTGGAACTGTGATTGTATCTTTAATTGCTTGTGCCATCGTAATGATTATTGCTGAAGTAGCAGCGCCAAGCGACGAAAAAAAATCTAAAAATAAAAAAAACATGTAGGAGACTTTTCTCTTACATGTTTTTTATTTAATGTTTAAACTCTTTTATCAACTCTTTAATAGATAGCTGATTTTTAAAGTTAAAGAAACTAATGGTAATATTCATCAAAATCAGTAAACTTGTTGCGACAAATACCGCACGATAACCAAATCCATTTGCTACAAGTGAGCCAACCATTGGCCCTGCAACTTGCCCTAGACTCGTAAACATTTGGTTAAAACTAAAAACCCGGCCAACACCATTCATTGGTGTGATTTTACTAATCAGCGTATTAACTGATGGCATTAATGCCCCTGTTGAAAAGCCTAGTAGAAAACGACACACACCTAATTGAAACGGCGACTGGACCATTGACATTGGTAAAATAAATAAAAACGACAACACCAAACCACCTATTAAGACATAATGACTGCCAATACGATCTCCTAATTTACCCAAAAAAGGTGCAGCAAAAAACTCAGAGACACCAGCAACAGACACAATCAATCCACTGACAAACAAAATATTACTCGTTTGACCACCAAGTTCTCTCACATACAAAGTTAAAATAGGGCTGATACTAGTCATTCCTATTTGGATAATAGCCGTAGTGATAAACAAACCAATTAATACTTTCGGTTGTTTCACACTTTGAAAGACTTCTTTTGTTGATACCATATCTTTTCTTTCAACAGGTTCAAAATCTTCATGAATAAAAAAGATAGTAAGCATGGTTGTCACAAATAAAATACTCCCTGTTACTAAGAAAACATTTTTAATACCAACAGTCTCTGCTAACAGTCCACCTAGTGACGGGCCAATTAAACTTCCGGCTACTGCTCCTGTTGCTAGAGTTCCTAAAGCCATTCCATTTTTATCCTTTGGCGCCTGCGAAGCAATCATTGCTGTTGCATTTGGAACATACCCAGATAACAATCCATTACAAAATCTCATAAATAATAACCAAAATACATTCGGAACAAACGCTAATGACCCCATCGTGATTGTCATACCTGCTGCTGCACGAATCATCATTATTTTGCGGCCTTTTCTATCAGCTAAACTACCCCATAATGGTGCTACAATAGCTGCAGACAACGCGGTTAAACTAATAGATAATCCAGCATAAAATTCTACTTTATCGCTTGGTGCTCCCAATTGTTCGATGTATATTGAGATAAACGGCATCACTAAACTATAACTCGCACCAGTAAAGAAACACCCAATCCAAGCAATATACATATTTCGTTTCCAGTCAACCTTCATCGAAATAATATCCACCCTTTCATTTATTCTTGTATATTATACTCCTATTGTATCTAAATGAAAGTAAATAGAATATTTTTTATTAATTTGGTCAAAATAATTTTATATACCGTTATATACTCATTACAGCATTTCTAGTTTTTAATCTTATCAGATAGAAACCTCTCGATTTCGTGAACAGATCTCTTAATATCAACTAGCTCTTGCTTTATTTTTATCATATTATATACTTTAAGCTGATCTTTATAACTTTCTAAAGCCTCATTTTCTGATTCTTTTAACATATGGTTCATTTTATTTTGCCACTTACTTGTATTTGTCACCATAATAATCACCTCATTACAATCATACGACATTATTTTCTTCTGTTACATACAAATAGCACTTTTTTTATAGTATATGTATATTTAAAAAATCTTTAGATTTCTCTAAAGATTTTCGTTTTTATTCGATTTAAATGTTTTAATAACAAATAAACTACTCATTAGTAATAAAATAAATAAACAGACTAAAGCTACTTTTGACCCAGTACTTGTTCCTTGAACAAAATCATTTTGTCCTGATTGAAAAATTCCCACAACAATTGCGACAAATGACGTTGAAATAGCACCCATAAATTGTTGTAATGTACTAAAAATGGCATTTCCATCATCTTGTAAATCTTCTTTAATAGAAGATAATCCAACAGTCATGACATTACTGTAAGACAAGCCCACACCTATCATAAAAGTGACATGAGATAAAATAATCAATGCAATGTTTCCTGTTTGAATCACCATAATTAACATTAACCAACCTAAAATCGCAAATAATATTCCCACACCTATGGGCTTTTTAAATCCTAACTTATCTAATATTTTTCCTGACACTGGTGCAAATAACGCACCGATTAAAGCCCCGGGAAACATCATCATCCCAGCATTCGAAGCTGGAACATTTTGGACGATTTGAATAAAGTTTGGTAAAACAAACGATACACCAAGTAAAAGAATTTGATAAACCAAGAATGACATTAAGTAAATCGTAAAGCGAGTATTTTTAAAAACAACTAAATTAAGTAATGTTTTTTGTTTATTTGTTTTATAGAATAACCCAGCACTGATTAATCCAATCACTAAAGCTACCCATCCTAATGGTTGTTCTAAATAACTAAAGAACATCAACAATCCAGTAAACATCACGGATAAATAAAGAACTGCTTTGGCATTAATTGAATCACTCACGGATTTTTCTTCTTCTGGGATGGCATACAATCCAACAAGTGTTGAAACAATCAATACTGGAATCAACAATTTATAAATATATGTCCAGTCTAGTGTGGTCGTCAATATACCACCATATGTCGGCCCCATCGCTGGTGCAATCGAGGTTGTAAGATTTCCAATACCAATCATCATCCCACGTTTTTCCATTGGGACTTTTGTTAAAATAATGTTAAACATTAAAGGTAAAGCAATACCTGTGGCGATACCTTGTAATACACGACCAATCAGCAACATAATAAACCCACCAGCAAAGGCATCGATAGCAACTCCTAATAAAAATAATACACTTGAAACCGCAAACAACTTCCGGCGGCTAACGTTTTTTATTAAGTAAGATGACAGTGGCACAACGATCGAAATCATCAATAGATAAATCGTCGTCACCCATTGCACTTGTGATGTTGAAATACTAAAATCTTCCATTAACGTTGGAAACGTCACGTTCATTGCTGTTTCAATCAACACTCCCGAAAAAGCCATCATACCAGTTGCTAGAACAGCTAGATTAACATGAAATTTCTTTTCTGACATAAAAAATCCCTCCATTTTTCCATAAAAAAAACGAAACTTATCCCTAAAGATAAATTTCGCCTCTCTCTCGACACAAGTCAGACTTGTGTTATCTGTACGATTTATTCCCTTATTAGTTTAAAAAAAAAAACATCACTTGTCAACCAATAAAAGTAAAATTCACTTAAAAAGAATTCACCACAAAATCAAAGACTTCTTTTTCTTTTTCTAACGTGTCATATGCAAAATCTGGATGCCATTGTACACCTAGTATTTTATGATTATCAGAAGATGATTCGATTGATTCCACTACACCATCTTCACTGACTGCTGTTATTTTCAAATCATTACCAATTTTGTTGATACTTTGAAAATGAAACGAATTAACTGTTGCGTTCGCACCATAAATTGGACGCAATAAACTGTCACTTTCCAAATAAATATCATGCGTCGCAACCCACCTTTCAATAGGGGCTTGCATATGGCGGATTGGTTCTGGATTGCGTAAACTTAAATCTTGATGAAGTGTTCCACCTAAATAAACATTGACTAATTGCATACCACGACAAACACCAAAAATTGGTTTTTGTTGCTTAATCGCTTCTTTAATCAATGCCATTTCAAAAACATCTCGTTCAAGTAATGACAAATGCTCATTGATTGGTTCTTTTCCTTCAAGATAAAGTGTTGGCGTCACATTTTGACCGCCCGTTAAAATAAGTTTATCAATCAAACTCACGTATTCCTTTGCATCCTCTTTTTTACCTAAAGGAATCACAACAGGTACACCCCCCACTTCTTGGACTGCACGAACATAGCCAGCTGGTAAATATGATATTGGCAAATTATGCAACGTCTCTCCTGAATCGATTATTTCATTAGCCGAAATCCCTATCATTTTTTTCATTAAATGCCTCCAATTTATATTAATCACGATGCTTTTGGCATGTGCTAAAAAGATATTATTTAAAATTATTCTGTGAGTATATCGGTGTCATATGTTCCAAGTCAAGTCCTCCAATTTTTTCATCCAACTTTATTACAACTTTTTTCTTTTTGACACTGTAATAAAAATACTTTTTATCATCTTTTTTACTTTCGATGACACCCACATAACGACCATCAATATTATAAATAGCCAGTGGTAACTCATCTAACGTTTTATTATCCAGTCCGTAATCATTCAATACCTCATTTTTTTTCTCTTCATTAAAATTATTTATTTTAGACATTAGGGCTGATTTGACTTCCCCATAAATAGCCTTGTCTCCTGTACCTTTATTTGTACAACCTGCAATCATAATTAAAACAGATAAAATAACAAAAAAATAGACTCTTTTCATATTTACCTCCATTAGCGAATTATTTTATTAAATATATCATATTTTTTTATAAATAGAAAATTCTAGACTTTTAGCCTCATTTAAAGCTTATTGACTATTCTATATCATACAAATAATAATAGACGAAAGGAGACAATAAAATGAATCACGGCTCTATGTCAAATTGTGTTGATGGACAATAATATTGAGGAAAAAGTCTCAAAAATGAAATAGAATTAATTGAAGTGAGGGAAGACATTCTCACGATTTTTTATTTAACCTGAAAAACTTGATTTTGAATCAAAAAGATACGTCGTTTGAATAGTAGAAAGTTTCGATAGCCATAGGCCTCACGTTTAATCACTTTAATTTTATTGTTAATACTTTTTAAGAAACCATTTGAATAAGAGTAGTTAAAGGCATCCATGACTCTTTGAGAGAACTTACTAAATATCTTGAATTTATCTCTAAAATACTTTGGTAATTCAATAGGTATCTTTGAACATAACTCTAAAAATAAAACATAATCATTGGTTCTATAAGCATACTTCAATTCTTGGATAAAATGATACGCTTTTTTAATAGAGAACTATAAGAAAGTAACTCATTTAAATAAAGAGCCGTAAGCAAGAAAAGAAGTTAAAATTCGGTTGCTGATTACTGTTTTCTACAAAGATAACATTCTCTGTGAAGTGTC
>NZ_QRJY01000007.1:0-42958 GCF_003471765.1 Vagococcus sp. AM17-17 | reverse complement strand
ATT
Organism: Vagococcus sp. AM17-17; assembly: GCF_003471765.1. Classification (NCBI taxonomy): domain Bacteria; kingdom Bacillati; phylum Bacillota; class Bacilli; order Lactobacillales; family Enterococcaceae; genus Vagococcus; species Vagococcus sp. AM17-17. Next base: position 42,955 of record NZ_QRJY01000007.1, on the reverse strand, counting down.
CTCTGTGAAGTGTCAGATAAGTTGGGCGACGTTCAACTTCAGGCAATTGACTAATGGTTTGATACGTTCCGTTTTTAACGGATTGATAACATCCACATTTCTGGCATTGCTTATCTTTATTCACTAATCTTCCTGTCATCATGTTAACTGAGCGGTTGTTTCTCACTTAATGAGACAATCAATCCCCATTAAAAATAAGAGAATCATCGGTTAAATTGAGTAGTTTTCTTGTATTATTATTCATAGGGGTATTCTCCTTTGTAATGTTAGTTATAGCCGACTTAATTTTACCAATAAGAATATCCCTTTTTCTATGCCTAAAACCAAAAATCACATTGATAGCATTTAATCTATCAATATGATTTAGCGTAGAGACAAAAAAGCTAGAACCCTTACTACACAAGGCTTCTAGCTTATAATAGAAAAAATTATTTTGTTTCACGGTGTAACGTCACTTTACGTTCACGTGGACAATATTTTTTAACTTCTAAACGTTCAGGATTGTTACGTTTGTTTTTATTTGAAAGATAGTTTCTTTCTTTACATTCTGTACATTCTAAAGTAATATTTACGCGCATTATTTTTTCCCTCCGAAATAAATTAAGATATTCAAGTATCACTTGACACTTGAATATCATATCATGTTTTAATTGAAATTTCTAGTCTTTTTCGTAAATTCGTTAAGGAGTTCTACTTTACAGATTACAATACGTTTTTTAATTTTATTGTTTATTATACTCTTCATTATAGGCATTAATAACTTCTTTTAGTATTAACCTATTTGTCGCCATGTCATCATCACTAATTTGAGGAATCATCACGCTAACTGCTACTTTTGGATCATTATATGGGGCATACCCAACAATAGTACTATTAATAACGGAAATCGTTTTATTCGTTTTAGGATCTACTGCAAAGGTTTCAGCAGTACCTGTTTTAGCAGCAATCGGAAGACTAGCACCCTGTAAAACAGTTCCTGTTCCCATTGACCCGTTAACTACTTGATACATTCCTTCTTGAATAATCTCAAATTCGTTTTCTTTTCCTTCAATCTTATTCATTACTTTTGGCTCTATTAATTCTTTTTCTTTTCCTAAATCACCATTATCGCCATTGCCATAAATACCTTTCACAACATGTGGCGCGTAACGTGTACCACCATTTGCAATAGTAGACACATATTGAGCTAACTGCATTGGAGTATAGGCTTCATAGTTACCAAAAGATAAATCAAGAGCATTTGCCATAATGCCTGGTAAGAAGTTTCCATTTTTATCTTTGTAGTTTGTGTTTAGTACACCCACCGATTCTTGTGGAATATCAATACCTGTTTTGGTACCAAGACCGAATTCTTCATATGTTTTACGCAACTTATCAAACACACTAATATCCATTGGTAACGACATTCCTGGTGAGTACTCAACCCCCATCATTCCTAATGCAATACGCATCATATACACATTTGAAGACACTTCAAGTGCTTGTTCAGTTGTCAAAGGTATAGAAGAATAGTGATTAAATAGTGATGATTTCGTTGTGCCATCACTAAATACGAGTGGTTCGTCGACCATTGTTTGATTACCTTTTATGATACCATTCTCATATCCTGCCATAACAGTTGCTGCTTTAATTGACGAGCCTGGAACAAACGCTTTATTAATTGTTCCAAGCGAATCATCAATTAATTCCCCTGTATCAGGGTCTTTACTTAATCCGACCATCGACAACACATCACCATTATTCGGGTCTGTTACCACAACATATACCCCTGGTGAATAAGTTGCTTTACCTGCTTGCTCCAATGACTCAAACTGACGCTTAGCAATTTCTTCCACTTTTCTTTGGAAATCTAAATTAATCGTTAGCATTAAGTTATCGCCTTTTTCACTTGCCTTAACCTCTGTTTTAGAAACTATTTTTTGATTTTTATCTGTCACGACTTCTGATTGACCTTTTTTACCTTTTAAAGTATCTTCATAAGATTTTTCTAGGTAACTTAGCCCAACACGATCATTTCTTTGATACCCTTTTTTAAGGTATTCATCAATCTCATCTTCAGGTAATCCTTGTTTTTCTGTTGAAACTGTTCCTAAAATCGAACGAATTTGGTCTTTTTCTGGATAATCTCTTTTCCAATCTGTTCCAGCTGATAATCCTGAAATAGCAGCTGTATTTTCCCCTACCTTAGCAATTTCTTCGGGCGTGACATTATCATTTTTAATGGTCACTGGTTGTAAAGCTGCCGCTGAATTGATTCGTTTAAAAACAGATGCTTCTTTCATTTGCTGTTCATCAAAGTTTATTTCATCATTATTGACTTTATCCACTGTTTTTGCGTATAAATCACTATTAGATAACTCTTGGCCATTAGAACTTACTTTATCACTAACGGTTAATCGTTTCTGGGCTTTTGCTAGGTTATCTGGATTAGCTAACCAATAATCTTTTTTATCACGCTCAGTTAGTTTATCTGGCTCAATATCAATCAATTTAACGATGTCTTGACTTACTTTTCTAATATCATTTGCGTTCATTCCAGCAGATCGTGTAAAAAGAATTGCCTGTGTTGCTTTATTTCCGACTAAAATATTTCCATTCGAGTCATAAATATACCCCCTAGGTGCATTCTCTTCTACTATTTTCTTTTGCCCACTTGCGACAATGTTTTTGTATTTTTCTTGATTTTTAATTTGCAAATCAGACAATTTTACTATTAACATCGTAAATAAAATAAACACAATAAAAAACAAAATATCTAGTCGAATTGGAACATGAGATTTTGTTTTCTTTGTTTGTTTATTTTTACTAGATAAAAATTTGCCCTTATTTCTTTGATTCATTCATTAATTCTCCTCATTAATGAAAGTATTAAAATACTCCATTATTGTCTAATCATGTCATAAAGTATCTCATTTGTTAATCTATTTTTCAATAAAAAATAGACGACTTGATATTTTTTTAATATTTACTCCATGATCTAACTAAAAAGACTGTGAACTCATATATTCTACAGTCTTTTTATCATCATTTTTGGTGGCGTTGGTATGTCTCAAAATCATGTGGATATGGATTATCATCGTTAACAGAGCCTTCGCTGGTACTAACAATATTCCACTCTCCCCAATCAATATAAGGAAAATAAGTATCTCCTTCAAATGTCGATTGAATCAACGTACGATATAATACATCAGTGTAAGGCAAGAATGTTTTATAAATCTCACCACCACCAGTGATAAAAGTAATCCCATCAAATTCTTCAGCATATTTCAATACATCATCTACCGAATGCATGACAATCGCACCATTTCCATCATAAGATTGGTCTGATGTTAACACAATGGTTTGACGATTTGGTAATAGATTTTTGCCCATCCCTTCAAACGTTTTACGTCCCATAACAATTGTGTTGTTTTCTGTCATTTGTTTGAAAAATTGTAAGTCATCTGGTAAATACCAGGGTAGTTTGTCATCTTTCCCAATTAATCCATTTTCATCTTGAGCCCATATTGCTGCTATCATAATTCTTTATTTCCTCCCAAAATTCCCCTACACCGCAATCGGTGCCTTTATACTTGGATGTGGCTGGTATCCTTCAATCTTGATATCATCCATGTCAAAATCAAACACTGATTGTTTTTCTTTATTTAACCAAAGTGTTGGTAACTCTCTTTGTTTTCTTGAAAGTTGTTCTGTCATTTGCTCGATATGATTACTGTACAGATGAGCATCCCCTAATGTATGAACAAACTCTCCCACTTCAAGATTTGTTTCATGTGCAATTAAATGGGTTAATAAAGCATAACTTGCAATATTAAACGGAACACCTAAAAAGACGTCTGCACTACGTTGATACAATTGACAACTCAATTTTCCATCTGCTACATAAAATTGGAATAAAGTATGACAAGGTGGCAAAGCCATTGATGGCACGTCTTCTGGATTCCACGCTGAGACAATCAAACGTCTTGAGTCAGGCGTGGTACGAATCATGTCGATGACATCTCTTAATTGATCAATTGTGTCACCTGTTGATGTTTTCCATCGTCGCCATTGAGAACCATAAATATTTCCCAACTCACCATATTTCTTGGCAAATTCATCGTCATGTAATATGTTTTCGATAAACAGGGTCATCTCTTTTTGATAGACTTCATTAAACGCGTCATCCACTAAACAACGACGACCAAAATCGGTCATATCGGGTCCTTTGTAGTCTTCACTTTTGACATATCTCTCAAATGCCCATTCATCCCAAATATGATTATTATTTTCTATAAGGTATTTGATGTTAGTATCACCTTTTAAAAACCATAATAATTCACTTTTTACTAGTGAGAATGGCACACGTTTTGTTGTGAGTAAGGGAAATCCTTTACTTAAATCAAAACGCATTTGATACCCGAAAAGACTTTTGGTTCCAGTACCAGTTCGATCAGTTTTTTCGTGTCCTTTTGTTAATATTTCTCGGCCTAATGCTAAATATGATTCTTCCATAATAACCCCTCAAAAATAATCTATTAATCGACAAACTCGCTAAGGTATTCCCAGCGTTCTAATTTTTCTTCTAACGTCTGTTCAGTTGATGTTAGTGTGGCTTGCAATTCCTGTAATTTTACCGCGTCACTGCTATTGTCTAACATTTGTGTGTTTAACGTTTCAATCGTTTCTTCTAACGTTGCGATGTCTTCTTCAATGGTTTCCCATTCGATTTTTTCTTTATAAGTTAATTTCTTTTTCTCAGAGTCATCTGAGATTGGCGTGTCAATTTTTTTGTTACGAACTGACTTCACCTTTTCATTGGATGCATTTTGATCAACTCGCTCAACGTAATCACTCATTGACCCAAAAAAGGTCGTCATATTTCCTTGACCATTGAAAATTAATAACTTATCCATCGTTTTATCAAGGAAGTATCTATCATGACTGACTGCAATGGCAGCACCTTGAAAATCGGCTAAATAATCTTCTAAGATAGTCAACGTCTCGACATCTAAATCATTTGTTGGTTCATCTAATAATAACACATTTGGCTGCTGAATTAAAATACTCAAAAGATACAACCGACGTTTCTCTCCACCAGAAAGTTTACTTATGAGTGTACCATGCACTTGTCTTGGAAATAGAAATCTCTCAAGCATCTCTGTCACGCTGATGACAGAACCGTCTTGCTGTTTCACTTCTTCGGCAATTTCTTGTAAAAACGAAATAATTCGTTTACTCTCATCAAGATTGTCGTTTGTTTGCGTATAATAACCAATATTTACAGTCTCACCTAACTCAACTACCCCACTATCAAGTGGGATTCGTCCGGCAATAATGTTTAATAAAGTTGATTTTCCTGAACCATTTGCGCCAGTAATACCCAGACGTTCATGAGATTGAACTAATAATTCAAAGTCTTTTAATATAATACTTTGATTGATTGTATAGTTGGCGTTCTCAATTTCAATGACTTTTTTACCAAGTCGTTTTGTTCCAGCTGAAAATTCCAGACTTCCTTTATCACTTGAGCCACTTACTTTATCTTTTAAATCATGGAATCGATTAATTCTAGCTTGTTGTTTGGTTCCACGCGCTTTAACCCCAGCACGCATCCAAGCCAGTTCTTGTTTAAATAATTGCTTATTTTTATGTAGGCTTTTTTTCTCATTTTCTTCTCGTTCTGAACGTTGTAATAAGTAAGATTGATAATTACCTGTGTACTCATATAATTTTCCATCAGATAACTCAAAAATACGGTTTGTTACACGATCTAAAAAGTAACGATCATGCGTAATCACGATAAGCGCACCTTGATAATGTGTTAAATAATCCTCTAACCATTGGATTGTTTGATAATCCAAGTGGTTGGTGGGCTCATCTAAAAGAAGTAAATCAGGTGATTGGATTAAGACTTGTGCCAATCCTAAACGTTTTTGCTGACCACCTGAGAGTTCTGATACTTTTTTATCTAAAAATAAAATGCCTAATTTATTTAAAATAGTTTTTGCACTTGTTTCAGCTAACCACGCATCTTCTTTATTCATGGCTTCTTCTGCTTTTTCGTAAGCTTTTTGCACTGCAACATTCTCACCATCTTGTGCTAAATCGACCAAGGCTTTTTCATAAGCATGAATAGCTTTCATCACTGGCGTATCATCTTCAAATACTGCATCTAATACAGAAATATCTTCTGAAAAAACAGTGTCTTGTGATAAATAACCAATTTTATAATCATTTGGATAATCAATTGACCCTTTTTCTGAATGATCTTTTCCTGATAATATCTTCATCAATGTCGATTTACCCGTTCCATTGATTCCAATTAACCCAATACGATCTTTTTCTTTAATCAAAAAAGAAACGTCATTCAATAATTGCTTAGTTCCATAATTTTTATCTAAATTATCTGCTCGTAACAGCTTCATTTGATCACCCATCTTCATTTAATCCTAACTAGTTTATCAGATTTATCTTACCTCCACAAGTTGACAACACTTACTCAACTGTTTTATCTACCATAAGTATATAGAAAAAAACATCTCGTAGAAAGTTTTTCCACTTTCTACGAGATGTTATCTTATATTTTTTAGTTTGTTTCAATTAAGCCATATTTGCCATCTTTACGTTTGTAAACGATGCTTGTTCCATTTGTTTCAGCATCTTCAAATATAAAGAAGTTGTGACCTAACATGTTCATTTGTAATACAGCTTCTTCGCTATCCATAGGTTTTAATGATAAACGTTTTGTACGAACAATTTCTAAACTTGGTTCGTCCATTTTTTCTGTAGAATCATTCGGAGCAAATACCAATTCTTTTGTTACATCTAAAGCTGTTTCTCTTGATTTACGGTTAATTTTTGTTTTATACTTTCTAATTTGTCGTTCTAATTTATCGACAACTAAATCAATACTTCCATATAAATCTGGAGAGGTTTCTTCAGCTCTTAATACAAGATATGGTAATGGAATAGTTACTTCCACTTTAGCATTTTTATCAGAATAAACTTTTAAATTCACATGTGCCGTTGATTCAGGCACATTTGTAAAATATTTTTCTAATTTGCCAATTTTTTTCTCTACATATTCTCTTATGGCTTGAGTAACTTCAATGTTCTCGCCTCTTACATTGTATCTAAACATAACTATTACCCCTTTCATCTATCACTAAAACTAGAAAAATAAGGTTTTTTTAATTCCCTTCATCTTTCTACCCCTATTATATCGAACTTGTCATAAAATGACAAATACTTTAGTAGAAAACGCTTTATTGTATCATCTTGCTAAAGAAAACGTTATGACTTTTTTAGCCTTTTTATCCATAAGATAACGTTTTGCTTGCATCATCGTGTTTCCAGTCGTATACACATCGTCTACCAAAACAATCACTTTTCCATCAACGCTATGAGTATCTTTTTTTGATATGTTAAAAAACATACTAGTTTTAAGTCTATCCTGTCGTGATTTAGCTGATTGTTTTTTATGATGTTTTGATTTTTTTAAGATTAACTGATAGTCAATCTTTGCCTCATCTAGTAACAAAGCCACTTGATTAAACCCTCTGTCTAAATGACGCTTTTTTGATAATGGCATGGGAATTACCACATCATACGACAATTCACTCAATCTGTTTTTGATATCCTCACTAAAGACAGCAGCAAGCGATTGATTGCCTTGAAACTTATATTGCGACATAAAGTCACTCATAGTATCGTCATACTTAAATAAGGCGATATGCGGTTCTAATATCATACCTTGAGCTTGCCAATACTGACAATCTGTACAAACCTTTGTCTTACTCTCACCATCACAGTACTGACATTGTCCACATTGTCCTGTCTCTATTGGCGTAAACTTATCTTTACATGATTCACAGCAGGCTATAGATGTTGTCATATCTCCAAAAAGTAGTTTCTTTAAACTCATCTGTCTGATTATATCTCGTCCACAAAGTACACACATCATAATGGTGACCGCCTATTCATCTGCTTGATCTCTTTTATAGCTTGTTTTATCGCAGTCGTTTTTCCTTCGTGTAAGAACAGCACCTTACCAACTGCTGAATCCCTGCTTCGTCCCACTCGTCCTGCAATTTGAATTAATGTCGCGCGGTTAAACACACGATGATCCGCACACACCACCATCACAGAAATACAGTGAAAGGTGACACCACGCTCTAAAATCGTAGTGCTCAGTAGTATATCAAGCTCACCTCGTCGCATTTTTTCGACAGTTTCTTCTCTTGTTTTAGAGGACGCATAGACAACACCCATTTTTTTGTCCGGCCATCTCTTTTTTAACACATTATAACTATCTAATATCAATGAAATATCAGGAAAAAATACAATCAGTGGATGTGTTTGCTTATCTATTGTTTGAATTAACTTTTTAGGCAGTGTTCCTTTTCTTAACTGAGTTGACAATTTTGGGCAGTAAAACGTGTTAGGTACAGGCAAATCTCTACCATGAAATCGTCTTGAAACCACACTTCTAGTTGTATTTTGATAATTTTCTAGATTCTTATTACTCGTTGCGGTCAAAAAAACCATCATTCCCTGTTTTACCAAGGCATTCTTCGTAGCATATTGTAATTCAGCTGAATTGACATAAGGAAAGGCATCAGCTTCATCAATCACTAAAATATCAAAATAATGAAAAAATCGCATCAATTGATGTGTGGTACAAATAACGAGTGACGCACCATCAAATTCCTGTTTAGACTTGCCGTATAACAAATTACTTTTAATTGATGGAAAAGCCGCTTGTAATCGAGGGAATAATTCTAAGCACACGTCTATCCTTGGCGTAGCGATACCTATTATCTTGCCGTCTGTTAAAGCTTTTTCGATTAAGGGAAACAACATTTCTGTTTTCCCCGCACCTGTTACAGCATGGACAAAATGATTGGTTTGATTGTCGTAAGCTGTTAGTAGGTCATTTGCCACACGTTGTTGTATCTTAGTTAAATCTCCTCTCCATTCACAACACCTCTCTCGTTTAGCTTGTTTTAATTTTCTAGGAATACGGTAAAGAAACGCGTCACTTTTGACTTTTCCCATGTTAATACAATACACACAATAGTATTCCGTACTTGTTTGACACTGCGAGCGATGGTTTTCGTGACCACATCTTTGACAAACAACAAATTGCCCATCAATCGACATCCCCGCTACTTTTTTTATCTGTTTATCATTATCAACTACATGCCTTAATGACTTTGGTATATCGCTTTTAAGTAGTTGTCTGCCATATAGTGTTTCATCCATCTATCATCCCTCCCACAAATAAAATACGCAATAGGCTAGTGACGAACTGCCAAATAGACTATAATGAGAATAAGTTATTTACGGAAAGGATATCATTATGAAGAAAACATTTGTTATTGAATCTTTAGATGGAAACACTGATTTAAATGGGATAGTTTGGCACCCATCAACGAAAAAACCTAAGGCAATTTTGCAAATTGTTCATGGCATGGCTGAATATATCGAGCGATATGCCCCACTTGCAGAATATTTAGCTTCACATAATATCCTTGTCATTGGTCACGATCACTTAGGTCATGGTGAATCAGTTGATATGGATGATCCTTTACATGGATTTTTCTGTGAGGGCGATAGTGCCTCTATCGTGGTGGAAGATACCTTCCAAATTACTCAATACGCTAAAAGTCGTTACCCTGACACACCTTTATTTATTTTAGGGCACAGCATGGGATCATTTGTAGTGCGAAATTACTTAAAAAAATATTCCCAACTAGTAAAAGGTGCTATCTTAATGGGAACTACAAGCAGACGAAATGATGTTAAAATGGCATTGAAATTAGCTAAAGGATTAAATACCGTCTCACCTAGAACGAAAAATCCGGCCTTAGATAAATTAATGTTTGGCTCATACAACCAAGCATTTAAACCAGCTCACTCACCTTATAGTTGGTTATCAAAAAATCCGGAAAATGTTGAAAACTACGAAAAAGATGACCGATGTGGCTTTATTTTCACCAATAACGGCTACTACACTCTTTTAAGTTTAGTTCACGGTGCCACAAAAAAACATTGGTACAATACGATTCAACGTGACTTACCTATTTTAATTATAAGCGGAGAAAAAGATCCAGTTGGAAACTATGGTAAAGGACCTAGAAAAGTCGCACTTGAATTAAGTGACAACTATTTTAAAGACGTAACACTTCGTCTATATCATGACTTACGACATGAAATACTGAATGAAAAAGAATCCCTTGATGTCACACTAGACATTTATGATTGGGTGTCTCACAGACTATAGAAAAAAGCATGAAGCGTTTATTACCGCCTCATGCTTTTTTATTATTCTTTTTCTTTAAAGGTTGATAAAATATCATTTAACCCTTGAATGGTTTTTTCTGTTGGGTTTGCTTCGCTCGTCCATGCCCCTAAATTAATAAAATAATCTGGTGTTTCGATTAAATATATACGATACGTCAACACACGGTCTTTTGCGTCTTTCATTTCGACTCCAAGATAATACGTTTCTAAATCATTCAACATTTTTTTCTCAGGCTCTACCACAATAGTGGCTTTTGATTCACTTAACTTTTTCAAATAATCATTTTTATAATCATCTAGTGACTTATCTTTCTTTTCTTCAAATCCTGCAGACATAAATGACTTTGAATCTTTATTTCCAACTAAAAATGCAATCGACTTATCACTATTTGGAAATTTACGCCAGCCATCAAGCATGTTAAACTGATACTGATGATGATCATATTCTAGTGTGTAAACAAGTTTATCATCCTTTTTATCCGTTGATTTACTTGTCGAACTACTATTAGTGGATGTACAGGCACTTAAGACGAAAGTTAAAACCAATATAAGTAACCCTATTCGTTTTTTTTGCATAACCATTCTCCTTTTTAACACATATTACTAATAACTTTGGGGGTTTAAAGATGCTATCAAATTACTATACCATAAAACAAGACGGTGATTATGAAATCGTCATAAAAAAATCATCCTTTATTTGTCATTTAAGACGCATTAACAATGAAGATGAGGCAAAAGAACACATACAACAAATAAAAAAAGAGCATTGGAAAGCCAATCACAATTGCGTGTCTTATGTTTTAGGCGACAATCAGGAAATTCAACGTTCAAGTGACGATGGTGAGCCAAGTGGTACAGCAGGTGTCCCAATGCTTGAAGTCCTTAAAGTTAAAGAGCTACGTAACGTGTTAGCAGTTGTAACACGTTACTTTGGTGGAACAAAACTTGGTGCTGGTGGCTTAATTCGCGCGTATAGTTCTTCTGTTTCCGAAGCCATTGAACACGTAGGTCTTGTAGAAGGCAAACTTCAACAAGAAATGATTATTACGGTGGACTATTCCTCTCACGGAAAATTAGAACACTTTTTAAATAATCACCCTGAGTACACTCTATGTAACACACAATTTAGCGATACTGTGACTCTATACATTATGGTTGATGAAAAAAATGTTCAACTGTTTGAAGAAAAATTAACTAATTTACTTAATGCTCAATATTCATCCCAAAAAGGGAGACTTGATTATTTTGAGATGCCAATAAATAAATCCTAGAGTCTATTTCTCCAGGATTTATTTTTATTTTTCTAAGTAAAATTCAAATCGTTCACCTGCATACTGGCTTCGCACGTATTCAAACGGTGTCCCATTGTCAAAGTAAGACACTTGGCGTAAACGCAATACCGCATCGCCTTTTTTAAGCTCTAAGTAATGCGCAATTTTTTCTGATGCATTGAGTGCCGATATTGTTTGAGACGATTTACCAATCACACGATGCCCTTGACTAGCCAGTACGTTATAAAGCGAGCGTGTTATCTCTTCTTTACTAAAATCCTCAATCAAATGATGGGGAATACTGGCTACTTCAAAGCAAATCGGAATATCATCTGAATAGCGAATTCGCTCCATCTTCAATATTTTTTGATCTTTTGTTAAACCTAATTTTTCCATCTCGCTAGAACTAGGTGCAGTGACAAAATAAGATAATGTTTGGCTTGATGGTTTGCTTCCTTGCGAGCGTACGATATCTGAAAAGCTTGTTGTTCCAATCATCGTCTCTTGAACTTTTTGTCTAGCTATATAAGTTCCTGAGCCAATTTTTCGCTCTAATATCCCCTCATCTGCTAACGTTTGGATAGCTTGTCGAAGTGTCATGCGACTGACACCAAATACTTCAGATAATTCCCTCTCAGAAGGTAATCTGTCCCCAATCTTCCAGATACCGTCTTCAATTTCTTGTTTAATTTTATCATGTATCTGAATGTAAACAGGCAACTTTGGAGTCATTCATTCACGTCCTTTTAATTTCATTACCTTTATTATAGCGATTTTTATAATTAATGACAACACCATTAGATAACAACTCTTATAAACAAAAAAAGGCATAGATTTCTCTACACCTTTGTATAACTTGTAATTATCTTAATAACGATTTTTTGCACGCCATTTACGATGACTTTGTTTCAACTTATCAGATTTACTAGGCTCAACAAATTCCTTTGTTGGAAATACCATTTGAGCTTTGTCTTTAATGTTTTCTACTACTTCATTACTTGTTAAAATATCACGATACTCTAAAATTTGAGATACTAATTTTTCAGATAATTCGCTCATGTGATTAAATCTCCTTTATAATTAATTTTCTATCATATATATGTATCATACCACAAAAGAAAATAAAAAAAAATCTAACACCGACATCAGCGTTAGATAATACTGGGCTAGCTGGATTCGAACCAACGAGTGACGGAGTCAAAGTCCGTTGCCTTACCGCTTGGCTATAGCCCAATAAATGGAGGGGGGCAGATTCGAACTGCCGAACCCGAAGGAGCGGATTTACAGTCCGCCGCGTTTAGCCACTTCGCTACCCCTCCGTGTCAATCAAGGTTAATTACCCGACTTCCATATAATAACGAATTTCAAAAAAAAAATCAAGTACTTTTTTAAATTTTTTAATTATTTAAATTCCAATGTTTCAAAACTTCTTCATACGCATCATCTTGTGACTTAAATACTCCAAGGATGCCATCTGTTGTTTCTACTTGAAATTTTTCATCAACAGTTTTAGCTACTTTACCAATCACTTTTTTACCAATTAATAACTCATCGTGACCGTTTACTTCTTTAATTTCAACTTCAACAGGTTTATTTTTTTTCATATCGATCCCGTCCCTTCACACATCGAACTTATATAGAATAACATATTATTTTCGGTTTGTTAAGAGAAAAGAGAAGCTTTTTAGCTTCTCTTTGTTTCTAAACACAGTAACCAATCGTAATTGTTTGATTCTAACGTATTTTTTAGTTTTTCTGCATCTTTTTCAACAATTTGTATCACAATAATCACGTCACTTTGTTTTCTGTAAACCACAATTTGTACGATATTAAACTGATTTTCTGCTAACACTTTAGTTAAATCAGCCAACACACCTGGATGATCGTCTTTAATCGAAATAGCCACCCGTGTGCCATCTTCTCCGTATCCTGTAATCGCTAAGAAAGCATCAAACGCGTCGGTATTTGTGATAATCCCTTTAATAATATCTTTTTCATCAATGACTGGTAATACACCGATATTGTACTCACACATAATTTTGATAGCTTCTTCAATAAATTCATCAGCCTTGATAGTGTGAACGTCTTTAATCATCACATCGTCTACAGTCATTTTATTTAACAAATAATTCACTTCATACACACTTAAACTCGTTGCTTTTGATGGCATCGCTTCTTGAATCGTTCCTTCAGTGACCAATCCAACTAATTGATTATCTTTAACGACTGGCAAACGGTGAATATTTTGTTGTTTCATTAAGTCCATCGCTTGAAAAACAGGTGTTCCAGGGGAAATCGTAATCACTTCTGTTGACATATAGTCTTTTACTAACATAACACTATCCTCCTAAATATGCTTTCTGTACTTCTTCACTCTCTAATAACTCTTTACCGCTCCCTTTAAGCACAACTTGACCTGTTTCTAATACATACCCTCTATCAGAAAGTTTCAACGCCATATTGGCATTTTGTTCGATCAAAAGAATGGTTGTTCCTTGCTTATTGATACGCTCGATAATATTAAAAATCTCACGGATAAAAATTGGCGCTAGTCCCATTGATGGTTCGTCAAGTAAAAGTAAATCAGGTTTCGTCATCAACGCTCGCCCCATAGCAAGCATTTGTTGTTCTCCACCTGAAAGTGTTGCGGCATCTTGTTTTAATCTTTCTTTCAATATAGGGAATGTCTCAAAAATATAATCTAAAATTTCTTTTTTCTCATCATGATTATTATGAATAAAACCACCAAGCTCCAAGTTCTCCATAACCGTCATCCCCGCAAAAATATGACGACCTTCTGGCACTTGGACTAAACCACTTTTCACAATAGCCGGAGCTGATTTTTTCGTTAGATCTTCATTATTAAATATCATCGAACCACATGAAGGCTTAACTAAGCCTGATAAACTTTTTAAAATAGTCGTTTTACCAGCTCCGTTAGCCCCAATTAAACTGACGATTTCACCCTTATTTACTTCAAAAGACACATCTTTTACTGCCTGAATCATGCCATAATGCACCGATAAATTTTCAACTTTTAACATTACTCTTCACCACCTAAATACGCCTGAATAACGCGTTTGTCTTGCTTAATTTCTTCTGGTGTTCCAGAGGCAATTAACGCCCCATACTCTAATACATAAAGTCTTTCACAGACTTCCATAACTAAGGACATATCATGTTCAATCAAGACAATGGTCAACCCAAATTCCTTTTGAATGCGTTTGATTAATTGGGTTAATTCTTCTGTTTCCTGAGGGTTCATACCAGCAGCTGGTTCATCTAAAAATAAAATGCTCGGTTTTGTTGCTAAAGCGCGGACAATTTCCAAACGACGCTGTTCCCCATAAGGTAAATTTTTCGCTAAATTATCTTTCTTGTCTTCTAATTCAAATAGACCTAATAATTTCGTTGCTTCTTCTCTCATTTTATCTTCTTTTTTATAAAAAGAAGGCAACCGTAACATGCCAGATAACACACTTTCTTTAGCATTGGCGGTCATTGCAATCAAGACATTATCCAGAACACTCAAATCTTTAAACAAGCGAATATTCTGAAATGTTCGACTGATACCTAGTTGAGCTATTTTGAAAGGAGCAATCCCGTTTAATTTCGTTGTTTTGCCATCATGAGTTAACTCAATCGTACCTGAACTTGGTTCATACACACCTGTAATCAAGTTAAAAAGGGTTGTTTTCCCCGCTCCATTTGGACCAATTAAGCCGATTAATTCATTGTCACCAAAGTGCAAATTCAAGTCTTGAATAGCGGCTAACCCACCGAAGTTTTTTGTTAAATGACTAATATTCAACTCAGACATGTTGTTTTCCTCCTTTGCTTAGAAGTTTTTTCACTGAAAACTCTTTTGTTCCTAATAAGCCAGAAGGTTTGAAAATCATGATGATAACTAGAGCAAACGCATAAATTATCATACGAATGGCACCAAAATCTTGTAGATACATATTCAATACACCAAGTAAAACGGCCGCTACAACAGTTCCTGTCATGCTTCCAACTCCACCAAATACCACGATGATTAGAATATCAATTGATTTCATAAAATCAAAGTTCCCTGGCACAATCGTTTGAACATAGCTTGAATACATACCACCAGCTACAGCTGCAGTCATCGCACCAATCACGAAAGCGACAACTTTATATTTTGTCACATTCACACCCATTGATTCCGCTGCAATTAAATTCTCACGAACAGATAACGTCGCGCGTCCTGCTGCACTATGAATATAATTTGTCACTAAAATTAACGTAATACACACAAACAAGTAAACCATTGACCACGTAACAAATGGCGGAATACCAAATAATCCAGCTGGACCATTTGTAATGTGATCCATATTCATAATTAATGAGCGGATAATCTCAGAAACTCCAAGTGTTGCAATCGCTAAATAATCACCTGACAAACGCAGTGTTGGGATACCAACTAAAAGTGCCACAATTCCCGATAGAATACAACCAAGAGCTAATCCGGATAGAAAGCCAACAATAGTTGGAATTTTTAATGTCATAATCGCCGTTGTGTAAGCACCGATTGCCATAAACCCAGCATGACCTAAAGAAAACTGACCAGAAATACCAATAACTAAGTTTAGTCCAACAGCTAATATGATATTAATGCCAATCATGACGAGTGTTGTTTCGATAACAGGTGACATCAATCCAGTTGAGTAAGTTGTTGCCAAAATGGCAAAAACAACGACCATTATTGCTAACCAAATACCATTTATTTTCAATCGTTCTTTCATTGTTATCACCTACACTTTTTCCTTAATATTTTTACCTAGTAATCCGGATGGTTTAACGAGTAACACAATAATTAGAATCAAATAAACCACTGCATCACGATATGCTGTAAATCCTAACGCACTAACGACCGTTTCGATGATACCAATCGCAAACCCACCGAGTGCGGCACCAGGAATAATCCCGATTCCACCAAATACGGCAGCGATAAACGCTTTAAGACCAGGCGCAACTCCCATCATTGGGTCAATACTGTTGTAGTAAAGACCAATTAATACACCTCCAGCAGCAGCTAATGATGAACCAAGAGCAAATGTAAATGAAATAGTATAATTAACATTTATCCCCATTAATTGAGCTGCTTCAGGATCAACACTTGCTGCACGCATCGCACGTCCCATTTTTGTTTGTTGCACGATAAATTGTAATAATAGCATTAAGAAAATTGACGTTGCAATAATCACGATTTGAATTTTACTAATTTGGAAAATCCCTAAATCATAAGTTGTATTTTTCATCAGCTGTGGGTACGGACGAGTGTCTGCTCCCACGAAATAAATCATTAATGATTGCAGTAAAAATGATACCCCAATCGCTGTAATAAGTGCTGCAATACGTGTCGAGTTTCTAAGCGGACGATAAGCTAAAAACTCAATTAACATCCCTAAAATCGCACAGATAATCATAGATGTTAAAAGTGTCAAAACTAAACCAAAACCGAAGTTATTAGCCACATAGTACCCAATAAAGGCACCAATCATATATATTTCACCATGAGCAAAATTGATTAACTTTATAATTCCATACACCATTGTATACCCTAGGGCTAATAGTGCGTAAATACTTCCTAATGAGAGTCCATTGACTAATTGTTGAAGGACATTCATTGTTTCCCCTCCTTTTTAAAAACCAAGGAACCTTTAATCAAGCTCCTTGGTTTTCATAATTTCTTACGGATTTACAACTTCTGCTGTGTTTTCTTCGCCTTTTTCAAGTCCGATTACGACAGCTGGTTTTTTCGGGTTGTGATCTTCATCCATTGTCATTGTTCCAGTAACACCATCAAAGTCTTTCAATGTAGCGAGACCTTTTGTTAAAGCTTCACTTGTGTTTTCTTTTTCAGCTTCTAGAGCTGCTTTAATCATATATACTGAATCATAAGTTAAAGCATTAAATGAACTTGGTGCTTTACCATATTCTTCTTTAAAGGCATCAATAAATGTTTTTACTTTATCAGAAGCAGGTGCTTTTTCAGAGAAATGTGCTGTGTAATAAATATTACTCATATTTTCAGCTCCAGCAATATCAATTAATTTAGAGTCTGAGAATCCATCAGCTCCAATAATTGGTTGTTCAATTCCCATTTCACGAGCTTGTTTGATAATTAAACCAGCTTCTTCGTAATATCCTGGTAAATAAATGAAATCAAAATCTTTGTCTTTGATTTTTGTTAAGATTGCTTTGAAATCTTTGTCTTTGGCATTGAATTTTTCATCTGCAACAATGTCACCTTTAAATGTATCTTTAAATGCTTTCGTTAATCCTTTAGCGTAATCACTTGATACATCTCCAATAATCACTGCTTTTTTCGCTTTCAAATTATCAGTTGCATAGTTAGCTAAGATAACCCCTTGGAACGAATCTTGGAAACATGTTCTAAAAATATATTCTTGCACTTTATCATTTGCTACAGTGATTGAATCATCTGTAGCTGATGGTGTGATAATTGGTACTTGAGCTTTTGTTGCGTTTGGACTAGCTGCTTTTGTCGCACCTGATGTTGCAGGTCCAATTATCCCAACTACATTGTCGCTTGTTGTTAAACTTGTTGCAATTGTTGCTGCTTCGGCCGTATCACTTTTATTATCTTTGATGACTAAATCAATTTTTTTACCGTTAATCCCACCGGCTTCATTAATTTCTTTCACTGCAAGTTCGGCACCTTCTTTTTCCTGATTACCATACCCAGCAGCTGTACCAGATAATTCCATGTTTAAACCGATTTTAACCGTCTCTGCATCTTTGTCTGCTTTGTTATTGCTTTGTGCTGCTCCCCCACCAGGTGTTCCACAAGCTGATAGCAACAATGTTGCACCCATAAGCATTCCCATAATTTTTTTCATTTTATATTCCTCACTTCTACATTAGATTTAAATAAGATATTTATTAATATAAATTAATATTGGTTATAAGTCAACAGAATTTTCAGACAATTCTAAAATAAAAAAATAGACCGTTAAATTTAAACAGTCTAATCAACAATTTGTCATTTACTTGTTCATTTTATTCTTTCTGCTATACGGACCTCGATATGTCTCATCAGGGTTTTTTCTGACACTGAATTTTTGTGGAACATAGTCAATACCACCCTTTACAAATGGATGACATCTCAAAATCCGTCCAGTTCCCATGATAAATCCTTTAAATGCTCCGTGATAGTTTACCGCATCAATCATATATTGTGAGCACGTTGGATGGTATCGACAACTTTTAGGAAACAAAGGTGAAATAAACTTTTGATAAAAACGTACTGGTAATATAATTATTTTTTTCATTGACTCTTCCTACCAATTTAAAAAATAACCACCAACACAATCGTTGATGGTCATTAGTTATTATTTTACAAAATCTAAAATATGTTGCCATGTTGCTGGATTAAAGGCATCACTTGATTGCCCTTTTCCAACATAAACATAACCAATAAAAATCCCTAGGAAAAATAACCCGATTAATACAGCAATCAGTAAAATGACCAATAAGACCTGAATTAATACTCTTTTGGTAATTGAATTCAATTAATTTTCCTCCTTAACAACGGGATAACGCTAGCTAACTACTTCAACTGAAGATTCTTTAACACTATCTTCATCAATTCTTTCAATTGTGGCACCAAGTTTAGCTAATTTTTCATGGAATTTGTAGTACCCACGATCTAAATGTTCTAATCGCATCACACGAGTTTCATCACTTGCAACAAGTCCAGCAATAATTAATGCTGCAGCAGCACGTAAATCTGTCGCACTCACTTGAGCACCTTGAAGTGTTGGCACACCACTAATGTAAGCCACACTATTAGATGTACGATATTGAGCACCCATGCGTTGTAATTCATCTAAATGTTGGAATCGATTTTCAAAGACTGTTTCAGTTAAGACACTATCTCCTGAAGCTAATACCATCAACACGCTCATTTGAGCTTGCATGTCTGTTGGAAAACCTGGATGAGGCAATGTTTTAATATCAGTTGGTTTCAAGTACTCAGGTCCAATCACACGAATACCGTTTTTTTCATTGATAACATCAACACCCATTTCAACTAATTTTGAAATTAGTGGGCTATTATGTTCTGCAACTGCATCTTCAATAAAGATATTTCCTTGTGTTGCAGCTGCGGCTACCATAAATGTTCCAGCTTCAATACGATCTTGAACCACACTATGTTTGGTCCCATATAAATCTGTCACACCTTCGATACGAATCGTTTCAGTTCCTGCTCCGACGATTTTAGCGCCCATCTTATTTAAATAGATGGCTAAATCGACAATTTCAGGTTCTCTTGCAACATTTTCAATAATCGTTGTACCTTTTGCTTTTACAGCTGCCATCATAATATTTTGAGTGGCACCCACACTTGGGAAATCTAAATAAATTCTTGCTCCGACAAGTTCATCAGCAACAGCTTCAATGTAACCGTTTTGTTGCGTAATTTTTGCTCCTAAAGCTTGGAATCCTTTTAAATGCAAATCAATTGGTCTTGTTCCAATAGCACATCCACCAGGCATTGCGACTTTCGCACGACCTGTACGAGCTAATAATGGTCCCATAACAACGATTGACGCTCTCATTTGACTCACGTACTCAAAAGGTGCTTCCGTTTCTAATTCTTTTGTCGCATCAATTTTGATTGTATTTTCTTCTTCAATAAATTCGATATCTGTGTTTAAATATTTAATCACGTTATTCATTGTAAAAACGTCTGAAAGAATTGGTGCATTGGTAATTGTTGTTTGGCCTTTATTAGCTAGTAATGCTCCGGCTAATATTGGCAATACAGCATTTTTAGCTCCTTCAATTTTAAC
This sequence comes from Vagococcus sp. AM17-17, assembly GCF_003471765.1. Lineage (NCBI taxonomy): Bacteria > Bacillati > Bacillota > Bacilli > Lactobacillales > Enterococcaceae > Vagococcus > Vagococcus sp. AM17-17. The sequence goes on along the minus strand of NZ_QRJY01000007.1, from coordinate 22,554 downwards.
GTTTCCTTCTAAGCGATTTCCACCGCGTACTGCAATATATTCCATTAATTTCCCCTCCATAAATATAAGGAACTTAGTACAAATCTTAGTAATTATAGCACGATTTTATGGAAAAAGAAATTACTACATACGTTCTTAATTATTTTATTAGACAATCATTCCCTCAAAGAAGTTTCTCACTAAGAAAATAACCTCTAAAAAGAAATTACTAACTTGAAAACCTATCGCAACTGATAAGAATACATAAGCAAGTTTGATTTGTCTATCGTACTGTATTCCTTTTTTAAATAATATATCTAGACGTAGCGAATTAATAGCCCAAAACGTTAAATAAATAAAAACAAAATGACTCATAATTCGAACTAACGCATCCACACCAAATACTGACATTGTTTCCCCCCGTATTTTTATAAATGAGAAGAAGGTAAAGAAACAATCGTTTCCTTACCTTCTTTTATTCGCCACATTAAGCCGATTTAACGCTCGATAAAGCGCCACTTCAGCTCTAGCCATATCAATTGATTGATTTTGCTCATTTTTTGCAGCTTCAATTTTTTGTTCTGCACGTTTCCTAGCTTGTTCAGCACGTGAAATATCGATATTTTCTTCTGTTTCAGCACTGTTGGCAATAATTGATACCACGTTATCACGTACTTCAATAACACCACCATTAACAGCAATCCAGTCGTTAATATCTCCTTCTCTATCAATACGCACAGCATCAATTTTTAAAGGGGCAATCAAAGGGCAGTGCTTAGGTAAAATCCCAAGCGAACCTGCCTCTGTGTTAGCCACTAAAAAGTTAGCTTCATGCTCATAAATCAATCCATCTGGCGTTACAATGTTAACCATAAAGGTACTCATAATCACTTTCCCTCCTTGTTAGTAGCCCATTTTTTCTGCTTTTTCGATAGCTTCTTCAATGCGGCCTACACTTCTGAACGCTTCTTCAGGTAAGTGGTCATATTCACCATCTAAGATTGCTCTAAATCCTTTAATTGTTTCGTTTAATGGAACATAACTACCTGGTTGACCAGTAAACTGTTCAGCTACGTGGAAGTTTTGTGATAAGAAAAATTGGACACGTCTAGCACGACCTACAATTACTTTCTCTTCATCACTTAACTCATCCATACCAAGAATTGCAATAATATCTTGTAATTCTTTGTAGCGTTGTAATAAACGTTGAACTTCAGTAGCTACTTTATAGTGCTCTTCTCCAACAATGTCAGGTTCTAAGGCACTTGATGATGATGCTAATGGATCTACCGCTGGATAAATCCCTTGTTCAGTCAAACGACGTTCCAAGTTAGTTGTTGCATCCAAATGCGCAAAGGCTGTTGCTGGAGCCGGGTCAGTATAGTCATCGGCAGGAACATAAATCGCTTGAATTGATGTAATTGATCCATCTTTTGTCGAAGTGATACGTTCTTGTAGTTGTCCCATTTCCGTTGCTAATGTTGGTTGGTAACCAACGGCTGAAGGCATACGTCCTAAAAGGGCTGATACTTCAGAACCCGCTTGAGTAAAACGGAAAATGTTATCAATAAAGAGTAACACATCTTGTTTTTCTTCATCACGGAAATATTCTGCCATAGTAAGACCTGTTAAGGCTACACGCATTCTGGCACCAGGTGGCTCGTTCATTTGTCCGAACACCATGGCTGTTTTCTTGATAACGCCAGATTCTTTCATTTCGAAGTAAAGGTCATTCCCCTCACGAGTACGTTCACCTACACCGGCAAACACTGATAACCCACCTAATTCTTGAGCGATATTGTTGATCAACTCTTGAATCAACACTGTTTTACCTACTCCGGCACCACCGAATAATCCGATTTTACCACCTTTTAAGTAAGGAGCAAGTAAATCAATTACTTTGATACCTGTTTCTAAAATTTCAGAGTTAGTACTTAATTCATCAAAAGAAGGTGCTTTTGCATGAATGCTATCTCTTTCTACTTCTTCACCAATTGGTTCACCTAAGTCAATGGTTTCACCAAGTACGTTAAAGACTCTACCTAATGTTTCAGGACCAACTGGAACACTGATAGGACCTCCTGTATGAAGAACTTCCATTCCTCTTTGTAGTCCGTCTGTAGATTCCATTGCAATTGTTCGAACGATTCCATCGCCAATTTCAAGAGTTGTTTCTAATACAACTTTTTCTTTACTTCCAGCTTTATAAACGATTAATGCATCATTTATATCAGGTAATGCTTGGTCTAATGGAAAAGCCACGTCAACAACGGGACCAATGACTTGGGCTATTTTTCCTACTTTCATCTCAACAATTCCTCCCCGTCATTATTCTAAGGCAGCTGCTCCACCAACAATTTCTGTGATTTCTTCTGTAATGGCCGCTTGACGTGCTCTATTATAAGAAATGGTCAAATCATCAATAATGTTTGTCGCATTTTCTGTGGCACTCTTCATGGCGGTCATCCGTGCAGCATGCTCAGCAGTTTTAGAGTCTAAAACTGCTCCATATATTAAACTTTCAGCGTAAAGGGGCAGTAACGTATTTAAAATAGCGTCTGCTGAAGGCTCAAGAGTATACTCTTGTTCGTACGTTTCAGCTTCTTTAGCATCTAAGTCAACGATTGGTAAGATTTTTTCAGCTCTAAATGATGATGATAGTGTGTTGACATGATGGTTATAACATACATATAACTCATCAAACATTTCACTATTATACATTTGTAAAGCAGAGTTTACGATACGTCTTACTTCACTATAACTTGGGTAGTCGCTTAATCCTCTTAATTCATAAGCAACTGGAAAATCACGATGCTTGAAGAAATCTGAACCAGTTCCTCCAATAGCCATTAACACCACATTCATGCCATCTTCTTCGTCTTTTTTGATGATTTCTAACATATTTTTTAAAATCGAACTGTTATAACCACCCGCTAGACCTTTGTCAGACGTCACAACGATATACCCGATTGTTTTAACTGGTCTTGCAATAAGCATTTGTTGATACATTTCCATATCTTGCTCAAAACCAGAAAAATCAGAGTTATCAATTGCAGCTAACTGTGTCGATGCCAAATGAGTTGTCATACTTCTTACTTTAGAAGCATACTCTTGAAAGCGTCTTGATGATTGTTCAGATTTCGTCAATTTAGAAGCTGCTACCATTTGCATAGCGCTAGTAATTTGACTGGTCTTTTTTGTTGAAGCTATTCTCTTCTTAATATCAATAAGTGAGCCGCCCATGTTCAATCACCACTTTCTAAGATTGTTTTACTTCGTCTGCAACAGAGAATTCACTTGAACTAAAAATCCCTTTAAATTCATCAATTGCTTTATCCATATCTTCAGGATTTGGTAATCCCTTTGTATTACGGATTGTATCAAAGATTGCTGGATAGTTATTATCCACGTATTCAAATAATTCGCGTTCAAAACGTAAAATATCTACTACTGGAATGGTATCTAGGAATCCATGAGTCAATGCATAAAGAATTAAGACTTGTTTTTCAACAGCTAATGGTTCATGCACATTTTGTTTCAAAACTTCTACAGTTCGTTTACCACGGTTTAATTTAGATTGAGTTGCCTCATCTAAGTCAGAACCAAATTGGGTAAATGCTTCTAATTCACGGTAACTTGCTAAATCTAGACGAAGTGTACCTGCAACTTTTTTCATTGCTTTAATTTGAGCAGATCCCCCAACACGTGATACTGATAACCCAGCATCAATCGCAGGACGAACACCTGAGTAGAACAAATCACTTTCTAAGAAGATTTGTCCATCAGTAATAGAGATAACGTTCGTTGGAATATAAGCAGAGATATCTCCGGCTTGTGTTTCAACAAATGGTAAGGCAGTCATCGATCCGCCACCTAATTCATCACTCAATTTCGCTGCTCTTTCAAGTAAACGAGAATGTAAGTAGAATACATCCCCAGGGAACGCTTCACGACCTGGTGGACGACGTAATAGTAATGAAATTTCACGATAAGCTGCTGCTTGTTTTGATAAATCATCATATACGACTAATACGTGTTTTCCATTATACATAAATTCTTCACCCATACTTGCTCCAGCATAAGGTGCTAAATAAAGTAAAGGGGCTGGTTGTGATGCACTGGCAGACACAACAATCGTGTAGTCCATTGCACCATATCTTTTCAAGATTTCAACTTGGTTACGTACAGTTGATTCTTTTTGACCAATTGCAACGTAAATACAAATCATGTCTTGATCTTTTTGATTTAAGATTGTGTCAATCGCAATGGTGGTTTTACCAGTTTTACGGTCACCAATGATTAACTCACGTTGTCCACGTCCAATTGGTACCAATGCATCAATTGCTTTCCATCCTGTTTGTAGTGGTTCTGATACTGATTTACGAGCCATAACACCAGGAGCTGCTGCTTCAATTGGTCGTGTTTTGGTTGTAGCGATTTCGCCCATACCATCAATAGGTTGACCTAAAGGATTAACCACGCGTCCAATTAATGCTTCACCAACAGGTACTTCCATAATACGTCGTGTACGTTTTACTTTGTCGCCTTCACGTATTTGTTCAAAATCCCCTAAAATGATAATACCGACACTATCATTTTCTAAGTTTTGAGCCATACCATAAACACCATTATCAAACTCCAATAATTCTCCCGACATGGCATTTTCTAATCCGTAAGCACGAGCAATACCGTCACCAACATAGGAAACTGTTCCAACTTCATCTACTGTTAATGATTCTTCGTATTTAGCAAGTTGTTGTTTAATATGCGAACTAATTTCTTCCGCTTTTATACTCATGTATCTCACCTCTCACCTTGTCGTTAAACATAAACATCAAGCCAATAATTTAGCATGAATGTTATTTAATTCTGTTCTCACACTTTGATCAATGATTCGATGTTCTGATTCGACAATCATTCCACCCATTATGCTTGGGTCTAATTTTGGTCTTAAAACAACTTTATTTGCATGAAATTGTTTTGCCAAGCGTTTTTCTAAATCATGTCTTTGTTCTAGTGATAGTGCAACGGCTGTTGTCACTGTCACGACAATAATACCAAATTGGTCATAATATAGATGCTCGTATTCATCAATGATATCAAGCATTTCATTCATACGACCATAGTCATAAACAGTATGGATGAATTTTGCCATCGTATCACTAAAACTATTTTCCAAGTCTTTTACGATGTTTACTTTTTCAAAAATTGATAAACGATCATCTGATAAAATGTCACCTAAATCCGGCACTTCATGGTAAACTTCTCTAAGTTGTAACAACTCTTGATAAATTTCATTAACCATGTTTAATTGTGTTGCTTCAGTAAATAGAGCCTTACCGTAAGTTTTTGCGACACTAAATTTCTTATTCATTGTCATCAACTCCTAGCTTATCAATACTTGATTGAACCAACTCTTGATGAGCACTAGCCGACAATTCCTTTTTAAGTATTTTAGAGGCAATTTCCACAGACAAGTCTGCCACTTCTTTTTTAGCATCTGCCAATAAGCGTTCTCTTTCAAGACGCAAATCTTCTTGAGCTTGCTTTTTCATTCTTGTTGCATGTTCTTGAGCTTCTACGATAATTGCATGAGCATTATTTTCAGCAACATCTTTTGCTTGAGCAATAATACTTTGAGCTTCAGTACGAGCTTCTTTTAATTCCACTTCTCTTTGTTTGGCTAAATTAGCAGCGTCTATTTTTGATTGTTCTGCACTATCAATATCGCCAGCTATTTTGTTTTCTCGTTCGTCTAACATAGTCGTTAGAGGTCCCCAAGCAAATTTCTTTAACGCTAATAACAATACAAGAAATGAAACAGAGACAAATAAAATGGTACTAAACGTAGTTTGTCCAGAACTAGCAATCACTAATTGATTCATCATGTGATTACGACACATCCTTCCCTGAATTTCATCTAATTAACTTTTAAATCTTGTATATGTTATTTGAATAATAATAACAAGGCAATTACGACACCGATGATAGGAATCGCTTCAATTAAGGCAACCCCGATAAACATTGTACTTCTTAATTGACCTGATAATTCTGGTTGACGTGCCATTGATTCTAATGTTTTAGAGATAACTTTACCATTACCATAACCTGCTCCGATAGAAGCTCCTAAAACTGCGATAGCTGCTGCAATATATTGCATAACAATTCTCCTCCTAAAAATGTTTTTATACGTTTACTTATACTTCTTCAATTTCTACTTTATGTGAGATATAGACCATCAATAAAGTAGCAAAAATAAATGCTTGGATTCCACCAATGAAAAGCGAAAAGGCTTGCCATATCACTTCAAGTGGCAGAGCCAAAATAAATTTCGTTGGACTACTTGCTCCTAATCCGGCAATTAACGATAGTAATACCTCACCTGCAAAAATATTACCATAAAGACGTAAACCAAGTGTTAATACATTGGTAAATTCCTCAATTAACTTAATTGGTAATAAAAAACCCACTGGTTTCATATAACTGTTAACAAAATAACTTTTAACACCCTGCTTCTTAATTCCATAATAGTTAGCTAAAATAATGGCTATAAATGCCAATGTTAGTGTCACTGTTGGATCTGCAGTCGGGCTCTTCCAGAAGGAAACATCACTTGGAAACAAAGTTACTTTTGTAATGAGTCCTAAAGTGTTAGATACTAGTACGAACATGAAAAAAGTAAATGCCAATAAATGATATTGTTTGATTTCGTTTTTTTCAACGTTATCACCTACGATACCGCGAACAAAATCAACAAGAGCTTCCATGACATTTTGTTTACCAGTAGGTTTAAGCTTTAAATTTCGTGTACAATAATACACTAATCCAAAGACAACCAAACAAGTCAATATCGTCATTGTTACGACCGTTCCATCAAATGTTAAACCTCCAATGGTAAACAACCAGGATTTTTCTTCCACCACATTTCACCCCTTTTCTTCTCAATATTAAAACAAATTCAGAAGTTTTCTAGCTTCTGTAACAGTGTATGAAAAAATGTTTGTAGATACATTCATTTTTCCACATAATGGTCCATTGATAGACTGTCACTATCGAGACTATAATACCACCAAATGATAAATAACACAAAGTAATTCGGTATAATTCTCACAAGTTTCATACAAAAAAAAAGACAAATGAAAACTCGGTTAAAACATACTCAGAATAATAAAAGTTATTGCATTTTTTTAACTAACTATTTAAAAAAAATTGATTTTTGTCTCCTTATTAATCACCTCCATAAAAAGCATAATAACACTTACCAAAAATATTACCTTTACACACAGAATTAGTCTTTGATTGTTTGATAATTCACTATATTAAGTGCCAACTACTAAAAGACTCCGAACATTTATAAAAAAAGACAAACAACTGATAAACTATCGTTGTTTGTCTCTAAGCGCCCGATTAATCTCTCGGTTCATGTCTTTTCGTTTTAAGTCTTCACGTTTATCATATTGCTTTTTACCTTTAGCTAAACCTAAAAGTACTTTTGCAAACCCATCTTTGATATAAATCTTTAATGGTATCAGCGTCACACCAGGATTTTTCATCTCTGTGCCGATTTTAATGATTTGCTTTTTGTGTAGTAATAGTTTTCTTGTTCTAAGCGGGTCATGGTTAAAAATGTTCCCTTGATCATACGGGCTGATGTGGACATTCATTAGGTATGCTTCTCCATCACGTACACGTGCAAACCCATCTTTCAAGTTAACACGACGTTGTCTAATTGATTTAATCTCTGTTCCTTTTAACACGATACCTGCTTCAAACGTTTCAAAGACCGAATAGTCATGACGAGCTTTACGATTTTGAACAATTAAATTTCCTTCACCTTTAGGCATGGTTAACCCCTCACTTTTTCTTTTTCTTCGGTTTTTTCTTCACTGATTTATAGAAAGGTTTCTTCCCTTTCTTGCCCTTTTGACCTTTTTTACCAAAGTCAGGCTTATCTGCCCCTTTTTTTCTACTGTCATTACGGCGACTGGTTTGTTTGTTCTTTTTGTTATGCTTTGGTATATCGATCGTTTCAGTTAAGGGCTCAGCTGATAACAATTCAAAATCAATCTCTCTTGTGTCAACATCTGCTTTTGTTAATTTGATATGGACTTTTTGACCGATTTTATAAACCTTACCAGTTCTTTCACCAACTAAAGCCATGTGACTTTCAATAAAGTGATAGTAATCATCTTTAAGTTGATTAACGTGAACCAAACCTTCAATCGTATTTGGCAACTCGATAAACAAACCAAATTTAGTGATTGAAGTAATAATACCATCAAACTCTTCATCTACTTTGTCTTGCATAAACTCAGTTTTCTTCAGTTTATCTGTTTCACGTTCAGCCTCAACTGCTCGTCTCTCCATTTTAGAACTGTGGTCTGCAATATCAGGAATGGCTTCTTCCCATTTTTGTTTGACTTTATCTGTAATTTTACCTTTTTCATAATCTTTAATCAATCGGTGAACCAATAAGTCAGGATATCGTCTGATTGGCGACGTAAAATGAGTGTAATCATCTGCGGCTAACCCATAATGTCCCACTGGATCTTCAGAATATTTTGCTTGTTGCATACTGCGAAGTAGCATCATACTCACAACCGGTTCTTCTGGTCGGTCACTAACTTGATCTAATACTCGTTGCAATTCTTTTGGAGACACAGCATCTTTTTTTCCTTTAACCATGATACCAAAGTTTGTCATAAACTCTAAAAAGCGTTGCACTTTCTCTTCTTTTGGATGTTCATGGATTCGGTAAATAAATGGTAGCTGTCTGTCTGTATAAGTTTTTGCTACAGTTTCATTTGCAGCTAGCATAAATGACTCGATTAAACGCTCGGCAGCTTTTCGCTTACGAAGTTTAATATCAATTGGGTGTCCGTCACTATCCACCACAATATATGCTTCTCTATCTTCAAAAGAAATCGCGCCACGATTAGCACGCTTGCTCTCAAGAATCTCATGTAACTCATTCATCAGATGAAACATCGGAACAAGTTCACTGTATTGTTTGATTGTCTCATCGTTTGTTCCTTCAATGATATCATTGACTTCATCATACGTCATACGTGCATTCGAATGAATCACTGTTTCAAAAATATCATGTGATACCACATCTCCATCTGGTGTGATTTCCATCTCACAAGCCATTGCCAAGCGGTCTACATCAGGATTCAACGAACAAATACCATTTGATAATTTTCTTGGTAACATTGGAATCACGCGGTCTGTTAAATACACACTCGTTGCTCGGTCACTTGCTTCTGCATCAAGTGGACTATTTTCTGTCACATAGTGAGACACATCAGCAATGTAGACACCCAAGAAGAAATTGCCATTATCTAATTTTTCCACTCGAACGGCATCATCTAAGTCTTTTGCCTCTGCCCCATCAATCGTCACAACGACTTCATCTCTTAAATCAACTCGATGAAGTAAGTCACTTTCAAGAACCTCATCAGGTAATTCTTCTGCTTGTTTTAACGTTGCTTCATCAAATTCTGTAGGAATACCTAATTGCAATACAATCGATAAAATATCCATCCCCGGATCATTTTTATGTCCAATGACTTGTTTAACTAATCCTTCAAAACTATTTGTATAACCAGCTTCAGGATAATGTGTCACCTCAACAGCCACAACACTTCCATCTTCAGGTTTAATACCTTCTGCCGCAACAAAGACTTTATAGCGACTTAATTTCTTATCTTTTGGCGTTACGACACCATACAGGCCAGTTTCTTGTTGCTCACTTTCTGTAAACAACGTAAAAATACCGACAATTTGGCTCATACCTCGCTCGATAATTTTAACTACTTTTCCTTCTGATGCTTGGTCTTCCAATGGATTACCTGCTTTTAATATCTCGATTTCAACTTTATCTCCTTCAAGAGCATAACCAGTCTCATCTCGACTAATAAAGACATCTGTATCCTCGCCATCAACCGTCACAAAGCCAAATCCTCGTTCATTCGAACGAAACACGCCTTCAAGAACCGTTTCTTTTGTGACTAATTTTATTTTTCCTTTTTGATTAAAGGTAACAAGTTGTTCTCTTTCCATTTGTGCAATAGCTTGAACTAACTCTTTAAAGTCATTACTTTTTTGTAACCCTAGCATCTCTGCTAATTGTTCAACTGAAAATGACTTTTTTTTACTAGATGTCATCGCATCTATAATGGTTTCTTTTAATGTTTTTCTCATACTTCCTCCTATTCCCACGATAATTTATGGATAAACTGCACCACATCTTTTTCAAACTGAATTTTATCATGGCTCACTGTGATGACATGTGTACTGTTTGGGTACCAATGAACATCGACAAATGCTTTCTCCATAATTACTGCAGCATCATAAACACCTTTTGCTCTGACCATCTCATCTTTAGCCGATTGAGCAAGAAAAATGTTTTTCTCTATTCTAGGTAATCCCTCACATACTGATTGTACGGTTAGACTGATATCTTTAAGTTGGATATCAAGAGGGTCTTTTATACTATCCAATTTTTTTGTCTTTTCTTCTAAAGAAAGATTTAATTTATCATAACGATACTCACAATACTTTAAAAAATTCGGGTAAATATTGGTTGCATCACTAGGGTCTAGCGGAGAAGAAAACGTTCCCCCTCCAACAAACGTGTCAGGATAGGTCTCGATTAATTTCATCGCAAACAAACCTCCCATAGACAGACCAAAAACGGCAATTTTTTCATGACCCTCTTCTTTTAAAAACTCAACAGCTCGTTTAGCATCTTCCCACCACACATTTGCGGTTTGATCTAATATATCCATCGGCTCCATTGTGCCATGCCCTGTAAACATGGGACAATATACTGAAAAGCCTTCTCTCTCAACTCTTCTAGCTAATGCTCTCACGTCATTTGAACTTCCTGTATAAGCATGAAATAACAACACAGCCTTATGACTTACCTTTGAATAAAATGGTTCTACTTTCATTGTTTAACTCCTCCCAAACACATCTACCAAATCATTATAACAATAAAAAAATCTCCTGTCATAACAGGAGATACACTGACATTATTTTGATGACAAATACGCAAGTGCAATAGCCACTGCCACCCATGCGAATCCTAATACTGTTGTCGCACGTTTCATAAACGCTTCGAACCCACGTGCTTTTGTTTTTCCAAATAATTCACTAGCACCACCTGAAAACGCACTAGCAGCACTATTTTGCTTACTTGGTTGCATCATCACAGCGATAATAATTAAAATGGATAACACTAACATTAGGGTTAATAAGAATTGATACATATTAACTCTCCTTCTCTTGAACTATAATCATCTGTTCAATTTTATCATACCTTTTTCAATATTACTAGTCTGAATAAAGTACATTGTCTAGTGTTATTTCATTTTACCGCCGACTGCATAGTCACCTTTTTTCATATCAGAAATCACGATATGAACGTTTTCCGTCTTCGCTCCTGTGTTTTTCACAATTGCTTCGGTCACGTCTTTCACTAACGCTTCTTTTTGTTCTGCTGTTCTACCTTCAAGTAATTCAATATGAACTAATGGCATATCTCAACACTCCTTGTTTTTTCTTTTATTATACCAAAGATCATGTTAAACATCTAAGATTCCATAAAAACAATATTGTTTCACAAAACCTTGATAAAGGAACTATTCTCTGAATAAATTCACTAAATAGGTCAATCTAATAGATTTTCATCAGTCATCTGTTTATACTCAACCTGATTAATTTTGAAGGAGAGACAAAATGAAAAAAACGTTATTATATTTATCAGTAGCATGTTTGGTTATATTAGGTGGGTGTAAAAATGACACAAAAAAAAATCCAACTAAAAAAGTAGCATCAGACGAATTAGTTGTTGCGACATCAGGTACACTATTTCCAAGTTCATACTACAATGACAAAAATGAGTTAACCGGTTATGACGTGGAAGTAACAAAAGAAATCGGTAAAAGACTAAACAAAAAAGTGACCTTTAAAGAATTTAACGTCGATGGCATGTTATCGGCTGTTCAAACACATAAAGCAGACATCGCCGCAAATGACTTTTCAATCAATAAAAAACGTGAAGAGAAATTTAGTTTATCTGAACCAATCAAATATTCTTTTGGTAGTATGGTCGTTAGAAAAGAAGATAATTCAGGTATTTCCTCTTTAGATGATGTAAAAGGTAAAAAAGCAGCAGGCGAAGCTTCTACTACCTATATGAAAGTAGCCGAATCATTAGGTGCCACCCTAGTAAATTATGACAACGCAACAAATGATCAATACATGACTGACTTAGTCAAGGGACGCACAGATGTTATCTTAAATGACTATTACTTACAAAAAATGGCTGTTGCTGCTCTACCAGATATGCCTGTTAAAATATTAGAAGATGTCTATTTCAACCCATCATCTTCAGGTCTTGTCATTAATAAAGATAACCAAGAATTAAAAAAAGAAATTGATTCAGCTATCACAGACATGAAAAAAGATGGAACCTTAACAAAAATTGCTACTTCTTTTTATGGAGAAGATATTTCTAAAAAGCCAACTGTTAAGATATCAAAAACAATTGAGGTTGAGTAAACATGATAATTGATACAACGTTAATGATTGAGTCAATTCCTTTTGTATTAAAAGGATTGCCCTATACTTTGTTGATTAGTGTCGCATCATTTTTACTAGGTTCTGTTTTAGCCAGTTTGATTTACCTGTTAAGATTGTTAAACAATGGTCTCATCAACGCTATTTTAATCGTCTACTCTTCATTTTTTAGAGGAATTCCGGCGATTGTCTTGCTCTTTGCTCTTTATTTTGGTTTACCTATGCAAATTAATCCCGTCCTAGCGAGTATTCTCTGTTTTGGACTCACAAGTAGTGCTTTTTTATCTGAAATATTTAAAAGTTCGATGCATAGTGTGAATCATGGACAATGGGAAGCCTCACGAGCACTCGGTATGAAAAACACGTTAATCGTCAAAGACATCATCATGCCACAAGCTATTCGAATTGCCATTGCTCCTATGAGTAACGTTGCCATAGATTTAGTTAAAGGCTCATCTCTTGCAGCCATGATTACCGTAACAGATATTTTCCAACAAGCTAAAATTATTGGTGGGAGAGAATTTAACTTCCTATCCATGTACTTTTTAGTTGCTTGTATCTACTGGATTTTATGTATTTTGATTGAAAAAATCCAATACAGTCTAGAAAAAAGATTTCCAATACTATCATAAAAAAAGAAACACGTTTATTCTGATTATCTATCAAAATAAACGTGTTTTCTATTAATTTTCTGTTGGCTGAGTCACTACTAAAATATCTTCTTTAGCAGACACTTCTTTTTTATCTAAAGCTTCAACACTACTGAAGGCATTTGTGTTTGTCACAATCATCATGACTGTTGAGTCATAACCTTTTTCTTTCAATACTTCTAAATCAACCGTTCCTAGTAAATCACCTTTTTTGACGATGTCACCAGTTGTTTTTTCAGTCGTAAATCCTTCACCATTTAATTGAACTGTATCAATTCCAATGTGGATTAGAACTTCTGCGTGTTTGTCCGACATAATACCATAAGCATGTTTAGAGTCGTACACAACCGTTAGTTCACCATCAACAGGCGAGTAGACTTTACCATCTGTTGGTAAAATCGCAATTCCTTTACCCATCAATTCTTGTGAGAATACTGGGTCATTCACATCTTTCAATTGAACCACTTCACCAGTGATAGGTGCTTCTATTACATCATCTTGTACTGATTCAACTACTTCTTCAGGGTCTTCGTTGATTTCAACTGCTACATTATCAGATGTTTGTGTCGGTGTTGCTTCTGCAAGTAAATGACTATTTTTCTTACCATATAGATAAGTCGTGATAAATGCTACTACAACACTGATGACAATCCCAATCAAGTAATAAGGAATTGATTTTGGTGCGATCGAGATAAACCCAATCACACTAGCTGGCCCCATAGCCACTGCTAATACGTGGAAAAATCCAATAAAAGTGGTTGCCACACCTGAAGCAATCATCGCACAGATAAACGGAAATTTAAGTTTTAAGTTAACCCCAAAAATAGCCGGCTCTGTGATACCTAATAGAGCTGAAATACTTGCTGATGTTGCTAAACTTTTTTGTTTTTCATTTTTTGTTAAGAACATAATCGCTAATGCTGCCCCACCTTGAGCAACGTTCGCCATAGAAGCAACTGGGAAAATAAAAGATCCGCCCGTTTTCGCTACATCAGCTAACAGAGTTGTCTCGATAGCTGGGAAACTTTGATGCAACCCAGTGATAACAATTGGAGAGTAAAATAGTCCGAAAACACCTAATCCAATAGCTCCAGTTGTGTCATACAACCAAACTAAAGAATCTGTTAGTCCATCAGAAAATCCTCTCATAACAGGTCCAACAAAAGTAAATGTCAAAAATCCTGTGATAATCAATGCTAACATCGGTGTAAATGTAAAGTCAAAGGCATTTGAGATATGTTTATGGAAGAATTTCTCTAACGTCGCTAAAATCCATGAAACTGCTAAAACTGGTAATACAGAACCTTGATATCCGGCTTGAGCCACATCCATACCAAAAATATGCCAATAGTTCATCGTGCCATCTGCAATCGCATTTGCCACACCATAACCATTTACCAAGTCTGGCATAACCATTGCCATACCTATTGCTGCCCCTAGATAAGGGTTCCCACCAAATCGTTTTGTGGCAGAAAAACCAACAAGGATTGGTAAGAATGCAAATGGTGCTGACGCTAATAAATTAATAATTCCAGCATAATCTTCTAAAACAGGATACATTTGGACAACAGATTGTGCACCAAATAAGTTTTCCGCTGTTAAGACATTGTTTAAAGCCATTAACAAACCGCCCGCAACTAACGCTGGAACGATTGGCACAAAAATGTCAGATAAAACTTTGATAAACGTCATAACAGGATTCTGTTTTTTATCTGATACAGCTTCTTCCTTCACATCAGACGTTGACACTTCTTTCACATTTGTGATTGCAACAAGTTCTTTGTAAACCTTGTCTACATCTCCTGCGCCAATAATAATTTGAAACTGGCCATTAACCTCAAATGTCCCTTTGACTGCGTCAATATTATCAAGAGCCACCTGATTAACTTTCCCAGAATCTTTTAACACTAACCTCAAACGTGTGGCACAATGAGCTGCAGCTTGTAAATTACCTTTTCCTAAGGCATCACTAATCTCTTGTGCGACTTTTTTGTAATCCATCGTTTCTCCTCCTACAAAAATGTTTATGCTTGAAATCGCTTTTCTTGATAAAATTATGGCATCTTTCCTTATAAATGTCAAACGTTTATCAAAATATTTTTATTATCATTTAAAACCTTCTATGTAACAGGATCCATAAAATTGTTATACGTTTGACAATACTTAACAAATACCTTACTATTTATGTATCGAACACGCTTACCGGGAGGATAATTATGGCATTAAAAAAAGAATGGACAACACCTGAAAGATATCGTCATTACAATGATTGGGAGACAGAATACATCGATGAACTAGTTGATACAGTCACAAACTCTCCCTGGAGATTAGGGTTTCATGTACAACCAAAAACCGGACTATTAAATGATCCAAACGGCTTTTCTTATTTCAATGGAAAATGGCAACTATTTTATCAAGCTTACCCAATTGGCCCTGTTCACGGGGTAAAATCTTGGGCTCACTTAACATCAACAAACTTACTTAATTGGGAATATCAAGGGTTAGCCTTACAACCTGATATGGCTTTTGATAGTCATGGTGTCTACTCAGGCTCAGCTCTTCCTGTTAATGACAAACTTTTACTTGCTTATACAGGAAATGTTAGAGATGAAAATTGGGGCCGTCATTCTTATCAATTAGGTGCCTATCTTTCAAAAGATAACTCTATCGAAAAATTTGATAGACCTTTAATTTCTGAACCACCAAAAGGCTACACTCACGAGTTTAGAGACCCACAAATCATTCCGTTTCATGATGAATACTTATTAGTTATTGGTGGTCAAACAAAAGACAAAGAAGGAAAAGCTCTGACTTATTCAAGTCATGATTTAAAACACTGGACACTAAATGGTGAGTTACACTTTACTGAGAAATCAATGGGATTCATGGTGGAATGCCCAAATCTTGTTTTTTCAAATGACAAAGCGCTCTTAATTTTTTGTCCGCAAGGGTTAGATAAATCAGTTTGTCATTACGACAATATCTACCCAAATATGTATGTCATTGGTGATGAGTACAATCTTGAGAATAATGTCATCACAAACCCTTCTGCTTTAAAAAATCTGGATGAAGGTTTTGATGTGTATGCCACACAAGCATTCAACGCACCAGATGGACGTGCTTTGGCTATTAGTTGGGTTGGCTTACCTGAAATTGAGTATCCGACTGATGATTTTGGTTGGGCTCATTGTCTCAGTTTAGTCAAAGAATTAACGATAAGAGAAAATGTTCTTTATCAACAACCTGCACAAGAATACAAAGAACTTAGAACCACTCAAACTGACTTTACAGAAATCAAATCAATAAATTACGAGGCAAAATCAGCTCGTTACGAATTAGTGATTGATTTTAATGAATCAACGAAAGGGTTAGTCACACTAATGTCTGATAAAGATGGCGCTACTGGATTGACTATTTCCTTTGATACAACTTGTGGTAAAATGATTATCGACCGAAGTAGCGTAGGGGAATCATTTGCAAGTGAATACGGCTTTAAAAGAGAGTTTTCGATTAGTAAAAAACCGCTAACATTACAAGTTTTTGTAGACGAATCTCTTGTCGAAGTCTTTGTAAATGATGGCGAACAGGTAGCTACAGCTCGTGTGTTTCCTAAAGCAGACAACACTTATATTCATGTGGACTCTGATAGCCAAATTGACGCTACTTGCTATAACCTACGTCAAACAAATCAATAAAGGAAGATAACATGACATGGCAATCAAATTAACTGATGTGGCAGAAAAAGCTGGTGTTTCACCAACCACTGTATCACGTGTAATCAATAATTATGGTTCACTGAGCCAAAAAACAATTGATAAAGTCAATCAAGCGATGAAAGAGTTAAACTATCAACCAAACAGCTTAGCTAGATCACTCCAAGGAAAAAGCACTCAACTAATTGGGTTAATTTTTCCAACGGTATCCAATCCGTTTTACGGTGAATTGATTGATAAAGTCGAGTCAAAATTATTTGAACGAGGATATAAATGCATCATTTGTGATAGTGCCAACAATAAAGAAAAAGAACGAAACTATATCAATATGTTATCGGCAAATAAAGTTGATGGTATTATTGCCGGAGCACATAATTTAGGAATTGCTGAATATGAAAATATCGAGTTACCTATCGTGTCTTTTGACCGACATTTGGCTGACGGGATTCCAATTGTTGGGAGTGATAATTTTCAAGGTGGCTATCTTGCAACAGAGACTCTATTTCTAAAAGGGGCAAGAAATATTGCTATTTTAACGGGATCTCAACGCTCAAACTCACCAACTAATAGACGACTGAATGGGTATCTTTCGTTCATGGAAGAACATCAATTAACACCTAAAGTATTTAAGTTTGACCAAAGCTATCAGTCAGCTGCCTTAAAAAACATCGAAATCAAACGAATTTTAGAAAACGAAGACATTGATGGATTGTTTTGCACGGATGATTTAACAGCGATCTTAGTTTACAACCAGTGTCAACAACTAGGTATTTCGATTCCTGAAGATATGAAATTGATTGGCTATGATGGAACAAAGTTTATCAGAACTTACTTCCCTCAACTAACCACTCTCGCGCAACCAATGACTGATTATGCCGATATCTTAATTGACTTGTTAATGCAACGAATTGATGACGTAGAGAAAAAGTTAGAAGACCATTATTTTTTACCAGTTACTTTTGTACAAGGACAAACAGTTTAAAAAAGCATGTAGAAAAATCTCTACATGCTTTTTGCTTGTCTATAAATCATTTAGTACAACATAATACATTTTTAATGGGCCATGAAGACCAACCACTAATTGCATTTCAATATCTCCAGAGTTTGAAGGACCTGAAATAAAATGAATGGCAGAACCTACTGATTCACCTTTTTCAATTTTTTCAGAAAAATAATTAGCTGCTTGTGTCGAGCGAGCCACAATACTGCTCTTTTTAATCAACGAGATATAATGTGTTGGTAAAAAGTGTAGCGAACGTCCTTGACCTGGTGTTGTTTCTACCACAATTGAGCCAGATTCCGCTAGCATAAAATCAGCATTAGCAATCACGACATTGGCTTCTTCTGCTTTTTTTATGTTACTATCACGAAACTCTTCTCCCTCATCCCAATAAGAAATATCAGAGCTATATTCTGTTTCTAGAAAATCTAATAACTCTTTAGAAAAACGATCATCTTTAGGTAATAAAATATTTCCATTTCCTGATTGTTCAATCAATTTTTTCAATGTATTATGTAACTCACTTGATGGAATATCTAACAACTCAGTATGAATATCTTTGACTTTTTCTTTACAAATGCCAAGTAGTTCGTCTACATTCTTATCTGCTAAGTGTGTTTGTGGCAAATCATTTATTGGAATGTATGGATGATCTGCAACATTTAAAGGTGTTGTGCCGAGTTTTTCATGTAGGCTAGCTAAAAATTTATCACGGTTATGAATATTAGTCATTGTCTGCACCTGCCTTATGATCTTTAAACCATTTTCTAAAGCTATCTTTGTATTTTGGTGGTCTTGGTAAATCTCTGACATCTGTCCAACCTTTTACTAATCCAGGCCCTTTATTAATAAAGCCTCCAAACTGGTACATATTTGTAACAGAAGTTGGCGATTTTTTACTTAATACACCCATTCCATCATGTGCCATATGAATCGCTGAATTAAATAAAAATGGTGAGGCAGTTCCACTACCAATGACTTTCATTTGGAAATCTTCAAATCCGTGTTTCATTTTCAAATCATCTGTCATCACCTTACGATGCTCGATTAATAATTCATGTAGTGGAATCTTAACAGGACATGTTTCTGTACAAGCACCACACAAACTTGATGCGTAAGGCAACTCTCCAAACTGTTTGTATCCACCCAGCACTGGAGATAAGACAGCACCAATTGGTCCTGGATAAATAGACCCATAACCATGCCCACCAATATGACGATATACAGGACACACGTTCAAACATGAACCACAACGAATGCATTGTAGGACTGGTTGGAAAGCTGTTCCTAAAGCGTTGGAACGACCATTATCCACGATAATCACGTGGAAGTCTTCAGGTCCATCTGATTCATCTGCTCGTTTTTGTCCAGCAAACGTCACATAAGTTGTTAAACTTTGACCAACCGCACTTCTAGCCAGTAAGTTATCCAACACTTCGGCTTCTTTCATCGTTGGGACAATCCGTTCCATTCCCATTAAGACAATTTGTGTTTTTGGAATACTAATCGTCAAATCAGCATTTCCTTCATTTGTGTCTAAGTTAATCATACCACTATCGGCAATCGCAAAGTTACAACCCGTAATCCCCACTTCTGCTTCAAGGAAAAATTTTCTCATGACTTCACGGGCACATCTAGCTAGATTAACCGGATCATTATCTCCTTTGTAGCCAAGTTTTTTCTCAAAAACCGCACGAATTTGTTCTCTATTTTTATGAATACTTGGAAACACAATATGTGATGGTTCATCCCAATCATCCATTTGCAAAATAAATTCTGCTAAGTCAGTTTCCATCACACTTACACCATCAAGTGTTAGAAGCATAGGATCAACATCGACTTCTGTTGTAACCATTGATTTTGATTTAACAATTTTTTTTGCTTTTTTCTCTAAGACGATTTGTTTGACATACTCATTCGCTTCTTCTGCTGTTTGAGCAAAATAAACATGTCCACCTTGTTTGGCGACATTGTCACTAAATTGTTCTAGGTAATCGGGTAAGTATGCAATGGTATGTTGTCTGATACTCTCACCTAACTCACGCCACTCTTGCCAATTACCTAACTTATCACGAGCACCTTCACGTTTTACCCATTGCTCGTCTTGCGCTTTAGCCACAGCTTGTTGCATAAACACATCTTTTTTACTATCTTCCAATCGCTCTTTAAATGGTTTTGTACTTGTTGTTAATCCCATTAGTTTGCCACCTCGCTAGATAATTGAATTCGACTAGTATCGACATTTGAATTTAATACTTCTGCGATGTGCATGATTTTAATCGGATTACCATCTCGGTTAAACTTACCACCGATATTCATTAAGCAACCCATATCGGCACTGATTAAAGTATCTGCTCCCGTATTAATAACGTCATTCATTTTTTCTGTGACCATCTGCTCAGAAATCTCTGGCATTTTCACTGAGAATGTTCCACCAAAACCACAACAATTTTCAATATGGCCTAATGGAATCATTTCTAACCCTGCCACATTATCCAATAATACAAACGGTGCTTCTCTTTCTCCTAACAGACGTGTCATGTGACAAGAACGATGATAGGTTGCTTTTCCTTCATAACAAGCACCTACATCTGTTAGTCCTAATACTCGGTAAATAAATTGACTAAATTCGTATGTTTTCTCTGCTAGTTCAACTGCCTTAGGATAATACACCTCATCATCCTTCAACAACTCAGGATACTCACGTAACATACCCACGCAAGATCCTGCTCCACCTACTACGTAATCTGAGTTTTCAAATGCTTCTAATTGATTAATGAGTGTTGCTTTACTCTTCTTTTCATAACCACTATTAAACGTTGGTTGACCACAGCAAATTTGTTTTTCTGGAAAATCTACCTCACATCCTAATCGTTCTAGTACCTCTACCATGGCTATTCCAACATTTGGAAACATTAAATCGACGACACAGCTAGTAAATATGCTTACTCTCATTCTGATTCCTCCAAGCAACAACTTGTTTTTTAATACAACCTTATTTTACCACTTTCAAACAAATTCAAACAATTTTTTACTGTTTTTATAAATAATTTATTAATTTAACTACTCCTAATTGTATTTAATAAACAAAAATATAGATTAAACTAAATATAAACATCATAAAAAAATCTAAATAAACACATTTTTTCTATATAAATAAATTAATAAATATAATATATACTTTAAAACTTATATAAGTAAAATAAATATGGGATTTTATGTTTTATGCATAAAAAGAAACAATGAAAGTTAAATAACATATATCACACAATATAGAACATTGATGACAAATCGCAAAACAATTCATTTAACCAAAACATAACCAAAAAAGTTATATTATTGACAAAACAAATAAAACATAAGACAATAAATTCATAGAAATGGGGAATAGATGATGAAAAACTTTGATTTTCATGCACCAACAAATATATTATTTGGAAAAGATCAAATTCAGCAATTACCGAAAGTATTAAACCAATATGGAAAAACTGTTCTACTAGCTTACGGTGGGGGAAGTATCAAACGTAGTGGGTTATACGATAAAATTTACGAATTAATCGGTGAAGAGACAACAATAGTCGAACTTAGCGGTATTGAGCCAAATCCAAGACTAGACACTGTCATAAAAGGAGTTAAACTATGTAAAGAGCATCAAGTTGATGTAATTTTAGCAGTTGGTGGTGGATCAACTATTGATTGTTCTAAAGCTGTTGCAGCGGGTGTCTTTCATGAAGGAAACCCTTGGGATTTTATCACAGACAAGGCTGTTACCATTGAAAAAGCTTTGCCTATAGTGACAATATTAACGATTGCCGCGACAGGTTCAGAAATGAACGGGGGAGCAGTTATCACAAATGAAGAAACCAAAGAAAAATTAGGCTTCCATAGTCGTTTAGTGATTCCAAAGGTGTCTATTTTAGACCCAACTTATACATTCTCAGTGCCTACTTATCAAACAATGGCTGGCTCAGCAGATATTTTTTCTCATTTAATTGAAAATTATTTTAATCAAACGCTAGATACAATGGTTCAAGATGGCATTGCAGAAGGGTTAATGAGAACTGTATTACACTACACGCCTACCGCTCTTAAAGAACCAACAAATTATGAAGCTCGTGCTAACTTAATGTGGGCAAGCTCTCTTGCTCTTAACGGTTTGACAGGAAACGGAAAATTTGGAGTATGGTCATGTCACCCAATGGAACATGAGTTAAGTGCTTACTATGACATCACTCATGGTATTGGCTTGGCTATCTTAACACCAAGATGGATGGAACATGTCCTAAATGATGATACTGTTGAACGATTTGCTTTATATGGTCATCGTGTCTTTGATTTAGAAGTAAATGATGACTTGTACATCACAGCTAAAGAAGCTATTAAACTTACGTATGACACTTTTGTTGATTGGGGTGTGCCAATGACATTGCCAGAAGTGGGGATTGATGAGTCTCTCTTAGAAGAAATGGCTGAACAAGCAGTGCATCACTCTAACATTAGCACGAAAGCATACGTTCCTTTGAGTGTAGAGGATGTCCTAAAAATATATACAAACTCCCTTGTGCCAATGATTTTTGGCTCTTTGTCAACTACTGTTGGTAAGAGTTAAAACGTTAGAATTTAGGAT
>NZ_QRJY01000006.1:0-64526 GCF_003471765.1 Vagococcus sp. AM17-17 | reverse complement strand
CTAAAAACTGCTGGTAACTTTCGTTACCAACAGTAGAAATTATAGAGCCGAAAAACACCTCCAAAGTGCATTGGAGGTGGTTTTTTTATAGAACGCTGTTAACTGTTTTACCTGATTCTAACACTGAATGGAAATTCTCAAAACTTGTTTCAATCATATTAATTAACGCTTCGTCTGTATTTGACCCTACATGAGGAGTAACCAATACTCTAGGGTAGAGAGAAATTAACTCTTCCACTGTTGGGTCAGGTAAAGGTTGATCCTCACCAAATTGTTTAAAGAATAAATCTTTCTCATTAGCAAATACATCTGTTCCAAATCCTTCTAAATGATTTGTCTTTAACGCTTCTAAAATGGCTTGGTTATCTTGTAATTCTCCACGAGCTGTATTAATTAAGATAGCACCTTTTTTCATTTTACTAATAAATTCAGCATTAATCATCTGATCATTTTCGCCTGGAATATATGGCACATGAATGCTAACAATATCTGATTCTGCTAATAAATCATTTAAATCTGTATAGGTTAAAATCTCTTTTGCTGCATCATTTTCATAAATATCATATCCTAATACTGTCGCATCTAATCCAGCAAATAATTTGGCTTCTGTTAGACCAATTTTACCAGTCCCAATAATTCCCACTTTACAGTTTCTAATTTCTTTACTAAACATCGTATTATCTACAATAAAGTTTTTGTTACTTGTTTTCATTGTCATATAAGCAGTATGTCTTAACAACATCATAGCTAATGTCAACGACAATTCCGCTATAGCATTAGGAGAGTATGATGGCACTCTTGCCACTTCCATGTGATAATCCTTTGCTGCTGCTAAATCAATATGATTAAATCCAACTGTACGTGTAAAGACAAATTTTACACCATGTTCTGACATTTTCTCGATATTTTCTCGATCCGCTACACAATTTCCTCGTAATAAGACTGCATCATGGTTATATGCTGTTTCAATATTGTCATGTGTTAATAATTCTTCAATCAATGTTAAGTCATAGTTATATTTGTTTAAATCATTAAAGTATGCTACTTCATTTGGTCGTACACCGTAACAAGCTATTTTGAATGTCATCTCTATCTCTCTTCTTTCTTAATCATGTTTAATGTTAAAAAATACCCATTTTACTAATCATTTCTAGCACTACAATCCATATTGGTGTCATGACAACAGCTAATACTGTTGAAATAAGAGATGCATTTGAAGCTAGAAGTGGTTTTTTATCAAAACTAATTGCATAAGCAGCCGCTACTGTAGCTGTTGGTGTAGCCATCATGATGACGATTGTTGCTAATGCTTCGTAACTTACTGGTAAAATGTGAGTCATAGTTAAAATCGCTAATAATACAATGTTTATAACTGGCACAAAAATGACTTTCATCACACTGTAATACCAAGATGTTTTGTCTGATGCTGCATCTTTAAAGCTCACTTCACCTAAAGTAGCCCCAATTGATAACCAAGCAAGTGGTGAAGCTAGTCCTGCTAAATAAGTCATTGGTTTAAATAACCAAACAGCTGTTTGATCGATACGTAAGAATGCCACTTGATTAACCACACCTTCAGCATTTGTCACACTAACTTGTGGTAAATATCCTTGGAATACCCAGATGAATAACCCTGCAAACGTTGCAATGACAATTGGGTTTAAAAACATTGTTTTAATATTTTTAAGTTCCATTTTTAATCCACTCATTTTGATGTAGCCGTATGAGTATAAGAAAATTCGGTAACCAATGTTAAAAATTGAAGAAAACATCACACCAATTGGTCCGTAAATTGCACTAACGATTGGAGTGCCAAAAAATGTAGTTGATCCAAAAATAGTTAAAACGCGTAGAGTATCTTGTTTGTCACCTTTGTATTTCATAAATAATGGCTTAGAAACAAAAATTAAAATAATATAAATGACAATACCCCAAATTAAAACATTCATTCCTTGTTTTAATGTTTCACTTTTGATATCTTGCATAAATGCATTAAAGGCCAATGCAGGTAATGC
Source organism: Vagococcus sp. AM17-17 (assembly GCF_003471765.1). Lineage (NCBI taxonomy): Bacteria > Bacillati > Bacillota > Bacilli > Lactobacillales > Enterococcaceae > Vagococcus > Vagococcus sp. AM17-17. The sequence goes on along the minus strand of NZ_QRJY01000006.1, from coordinate 62,511 downwards.
CACACTTAATACAACTTTTGATAAAATTTTTCCTACTTCTGCAGAGAAAATTCCTTTCTTGCGACAAAAAAACCCTAATAAAATAATAAATACTGTTGATGTTATCGCACTGATAATATTCATATCAGTCATGGTTGTTTTAATGACTTCTCCGATATTCATATGTAAATCCTCCATTAATCATTGTGTGTTATATCACAAAAGGTTGCATGCTCCTTTGCTTTACATACACATCATAAAGCTATTATGTGAATAAGTGAACAATCTGTAACTAATGATACTTTTGTAATTTATGTAACCTAAATAGTCATTAGTGAAACGCAGTAAAAAAACGTAAAACTTTATTATACCAACATGAGGTTGTGTTACTTCATTAAACAATAATTTATAAAAAAACTATTTATTCTTTGAAGTATTTTGAATTTATTCGACTTTTGTTTACCAAAACTTTTTATTTGAACACTATAATAAGCCATATAAACAAACAGATTCAAAAAACACTAAAGGAGTGAGAAACATGACAATATCAAATGCTGAAAAACTCAAAGGGATGATCCTTCATCTTAAAAAATTAACTGAAGGTGCTTACCTTAATGTCACTAAAGCACTAGAAGCTGTTGAATCAATGTGATAAAAAGGCCCTATCACTCATTATCTAGAGAGATAGGGCCTCATTTTTATTCTTTTTCTTGGAAATAGTTAAGTACGTAAGAGACAACAACTAATAACAAACCGATTAAAAACACATTATGAATACTATTATATAAAATATCCCTCAAGCCATCAATCAACTCTGTTGGTAATCCTGACGCGGTATTTGGATTAATCAACTCGTTCATCATGTCTTTTGTAGCACCAGGTACCACATTAGATGAAAGTTGATTATCCATTGTTTTATTTAATGCTAAACCAAAAATTGAAATCATAATGGTTTGACCAATTGTTCGTGATAATGTAAAAAATGATGTTGCTACTCCTATAAATTTTTCAGATACAGACGTTTGAGCTAATACGGTAAGTAACGTCATGCTCATACCAAATCCTATCCCCATGATACCTGAGAATATTAAGAACAATCCGTAAGATGTTCCTTGGCTTGATAAACTCAAAAAGACTGCCCCAACCAATATTGGCAACATACTAATTACAATGGCTAAACGATGATGCCATTTTTTCATCGCTCGTCCCCCAGCAAATGAGCCAAACATCCAAATAACTGACATAGGAGCTAATACAATTCCCCCTAAAGCAGCAGATTTCCCCACAACTCCTTGCATCCACATCGGAATGTACACTTCAACACCCATTAAGAAGCCACTAATTAATGCCGCAATTAAGTTAACCAATACAAAGGTGCGATTTTTGAAAAGATCAAGAGAAATAACCGGATCTTGTGCTTTTTTTTCTGTTCTGATAAATAATACCAAACTTAAAATAAAGATTGCAAAAGCAATAATTGTAATTAAGTTAAAGCCATCATTAATTTTTTGAACCCCATATAACAATGATAGCAACATGGTCATCATATAGAAACTACCCATATAATCAATCGGACTTTTCTCAACTTCACGCTTGTCTTCAATCAGGTAAATCCATACTAAAATCATTAAAATAATACCAATTGGTACATTGATTAAGAAAATCCAATGCCAACTAAACGCATCAACGATAAATCCTCCGGCAAGTGGACCAACAATACTGGCAATTCCCCAAGCGGCACTATTTAAACCTAAAACACCGGCACGTTTATCGACTGGATAAATATCCGCAATAATTGTTAAAGATACTGGAACAATAGAACCTGCCCCAATCCCTTGAATCGCACGGAAAATAATTAATTGAATCATATTTTGACTCATGCCTGATAATGCCGACCCAATAATAAAAATAAATACCCCAATCAAATAAATCGGTTTTCGACCAATCTTATCTGCTAATTTACCGTAAATGGGTGTCATCATGGCATTTGTTAATAAATAAATTGAAAATACCCAGTTCATAATACTAATGCCCTTTAATGACCCAACAATCGTTGGCATAGCGGTTGATACAATGGTCCCTTCCACCGCTGTCATAAAAGTAGCGATAAATACGCAAGCAGTGATAATTTTAACATTTGTTTCTCTTTTTTGTTGCATGGTTTCCTCCTCAAAATAATAATCCTTATCAGCCAAAGTACTTGCCAAATAAGGATTATTGTTATTTTTTATTTTGCTAAAAATTGTTTCAAGTCGTCCACTTTATCTGTTTTTTCCCAAGTAAAGTCTTCATCATCACGACCAAAATGACCGTATGCAGCTGTTTTTTGGTAGATAGGACGTCTTAGGTCCAACATGTTTATAATACCAGTTGGTGATAGATTAAACAAGGATCTCACAGCAGCAATCAGTTCTGATTCTTTGTAGTCGCTTGTTCCAAATGTTTCAATCGAAATCGAAACAGGTTGAGCTACCCCAATGGCATAAGCAAGTTGAACTTCACATTTTGTCGCTAGTCCTGCGGCAACGATATTTTTTGCAATATATCTGGCAGCATAACTTGCTGAACGGTCAACTTTTGTCGCATCTTTTCCTGAGAATGCCCCGCCACCGTGGCGAGCGTATCCTCCATAGGTATCAACAATAATTTTTCGACCTGTTAAACCAGAATCTCCCTGAGGTCCACCTATAACAAAGCGACCAGTTGGGTTAATATAATATTTTGTTTTATCATCAAGTAATTCACTTGGAATCACTTCTTTTATGACTAAATCGGTAACATCTTTTTGAATTTGTTCTAATGTTGTGTCTTCATCATGTTGTGTACTCACAACAATCGCATCAATACGTAATGGATTGCCTTCTTCATCATATTCAACCGTCACCTGAGATTTAGCATCTGGACGTAAATAAGATAGTGTATCATTTTTTCTTAATTCTGATAATTTTTGTGTGATTCTATGACTTAGAGCAATTGGTAAAGGCATTAATTCTGGTGTTTCATCAATAGCAAATCCAAACATTAATCCTTGGTCTCCGGCACCTAAATCTTCTTCACTAGTTGAGGTTTCACGTGTTTCAAGTGACGCATCAACTCCTTGTGCAATATCTGGTGATTGCTCATCAATGGCAACCATGACGGCACATGTATCTCCGTCAAAACCATATTTTGCACGTGTATACCCAATGCTTTTTATTGTATCCCTCACTACTTTTTGAATATCAACATAAGCACTTGTGGTAATTTCTCCAAATACTAAGACCAATCCTGTTGTAACACTTGTTTCGCAAGCTACTCGAGCCATTGGGTCCTTTTCTAGTATCGCATCTAATATTGCGTCGCTAATTTGATCTGCTACTTTGTCAGGATGTCCTTCCGATACAGACTCTGACGTGAATAATTTTCTTTCTTTCATCTTTCATTCCCCCTAAATATAGTCGGTTACAAGGCATCTTTACACGAGATGTAAATCCTATCGGGAATCTTGCAACATAAGTCAGTATATCAGATTTTTCACTTTTTACCTACATAATTCAACTGATAATCTTGACCTTTTTATGTTATTGCCATAAAGTATTATTATCACTAACATACTAAGGAGACATACTTTGCAAACGAAACCAACTTTGTGGAAAAATATTCCACTAACCTTTTTAATTGCAATTTTACAAACAGTTATTTCATTAATACCAGGCATTTTATTCTTAAAAAACAGTAGCCATGGTGCCTTAATTTTAAATTATATGATTCTTTATTTATTACTGAGTGATTTTTTTCAACTCGTTGGGAAAAATACTTATAAAAAAGGACGTTCCATGCCTATTGCCATCTATGGATTAAAACTTATCATCAGTGCTGTGTTGATTTACTTGATTATTCAACAAACAGCTATCCAATTCGGGATTATTCTTTTAGCTTATGAATTATTCCAAATGATGATTTTTTCCAAACAGTTTTACTATGTTGATTCGTTGTTTTATTCCTTTACCAATGCTTTTTTTAAAGGTATCGTGTTTAACCAACTATTAACCATCAGTTATCCGTTTGATTATGATTTTGAACTAATCAAACCGTTTATTTTTTCTTTCCTAATTGTTTTATTTTTAACGATTTTCACACAAGGAATGTATTCTTATCTGTCAAGACAACCAGTCTTTTTGATTTTAGGTGTCCTTTCCTTGATAGGTATTTATTACTTGGTGATACAACACTACTCGTCTCATCAACTAGAAACATGGAAATTAGTGTCATTTATTGTTGTGACTCTTCTATCACTGTTCCTATTTATGAAAACAAAAAAAGCCAAAAAGAAAGAGTTTATCCTCAATCTTTTTGCCTTAGCCAGTTTGGTCATTTATTATATTCAATAAAAACGAGCAAGACAAATCGTCTTACTCGTTTTTTTGTTAGTCTTCTTTAATTAATGTTTCAAGTCCAACAATCATCATGTCATTAAATGTCGTTTGACGTTCTTCTGATGTTGTTTCTTCACCAGTAATCATATGATCACTCACTGTCATCAAAGCAAGTGCTTGGACGTTGTATTTAGCTGCTAGATAATAAAGCACTGCCGCTTCCATCTCAACACCTAACACACCATATTCACCTAATTTAAAGACATCTGAATTGTCATCTGAGTAAAACGTATCATTTGATAATACATTTCCAACATGGATATTAAAGCCTTTTTCTTTGGCAATATCATAAGCTGTCGTTAATAAATCAAAATCAGCAATTTGTGGGAAATCAAAATTCGGGAAATCTTTACGAATAATCGCTGAATTAGTTGCTGCCGCTTGAGCTAACACTAAATCTCTCACGTGTACATCTTTACGAATCGCACCACATGTTCCAACTCGCATTAATTTTTTCACGTCATACTCGCGAATTAATTCATTCGCATAGATGGCTGCTGAAGGCATTCCCATACCTGTTCCTTGAACTGATATTTTATGGCCTTTGTAAGTACCTGTATAGCCTAGCATGCCTCGAACTTCGTTATAACACTTAGGATCTTCTAAAAATGTTTCGGCGATATATTTCGCTCTTAATGGGTCTCCTGGAAGTAAAATTTTATCTGCAATTTCTCCCTTTTTTGCTCCAATATGTACGCTCATTCTTCAGTCTCCTTAAATTAAAGTTTTTCTAGTGTACGTTTCACTAGTTCTTTGAAATCTGCTTTCACTCGTTCTGTTGTCTCGACCACTTCTTCATGATTTAAATTAGCTTGCATACCCGCTGCTAAGTTTGTCACACATGTGATACCTAGTACTTTCATTGACATGTGGTTAGCTACAATCACTTCAGGGACAGTTGACATACCAACAGCATCCGCACCCATCACACGTGCCATACGTACTTCTGCTGGTGTTTCATAAGTTGGACCAGAGAATCCCATATAAACACCTTTTTGTAAATGAATAGATAGTTCTTGTGCTACTTTTTTCGTTACTTCACCATATGCTTTGTTATAAGCTTCTGACATATCAGGGAAACGCGGACCTAAGTCTTCTTCGTTTAATCCCATTAAAGGATTGTCACCGGTAAAGTTAATTTGATCGGTAATTAACATCAAATCGCCAGGTGAAAAACTTGTATTTACGCCACCAGCTGCATTTGTTACGATTAATGAATCTGCTCCTAAAGCTTTCATCACTCTCACTGGAAATGTGACAGTCTGCATTGAATGACCTTCATAATAATGGAAGCGTCCTTGCATTGCTAAAACTTTTTTACCAGATAATGTTCCGTAAACAAGTTGTCCTGCATGACCTACCACTGTTGATACAGGAAAATGTGGAATGTCTTCATAAGGAATAACCACGCGATCTGTAATCTCGTCAGCTAGTTCTCCTAAACCTGATCCTAAGATAAGACCAAAATCAACGGTTCCTACCCCTTTTTCTTTAATATATTGTGATGTTGCTGCTAATTTTTCACTTAATGACATGTTATAGTCTCCCTTATTTCAATAATTCTAAAAAGCTTTTTCCGTTTTCTGTTGGTTTAACATCAAAATTATCCGCAATTGTCGCAGAAATATCTGAGTAATAACCTTGTGGCAATTGACCATGTCCTTGCATTTTTTTACTATAAGCAAGTAATGGCACATACTCACGAGTGTGATCTGTTCCCGGGAAGGTTGGGTCGTTTCCGTGGTCTGCTGTGATTAATAATAAATCATCTTCTTGCATATTAGCATAAATCTCTGGTAAACGGGCATCAAAGTCTTCTAATGCTTTAGCATAACCTGGTGTATCTCTTCTATGTCCAAATAACGCATCAAAGTCAACCAAGTTAGTAAAACTTACTCCTTCAAAATCTTGTTTCATCACGTCTAATAATTTATCCACGCCATCCATATTTGAAGCGGTACGGATTGCTTCTGTCATTCCTTGACCGTTAAAGATATCGTTGATTTTACCAACTGCGATAACATCTTTTCCAGCATCTTTTAATTCGTTTAAAACTGTACGACCAAATGGATCAAGGGCATAGTCATGACGGTTAGCTGTACGTTTAAAGTTACCAGGTTCACCTAAGTAAGGTCTCGCGATAATACGACCAATCATGTAAGGATCATCTTTCGTGATTTCACGAGTGTACTCACAAATTTTGTATAATTCTTCTAATGGAATCACATCTTCATGAGCAGCAATTTGTAACACAGGGTCAGCTGATGTGTAGATAATTAAGTCCCCTGTTTTCATTTGTTCTTCACCAAAATCTTCAATAACTTGTGTGCCACTATATGGTTTATTAGCACCCCTAATAATGCCACGACCAGAAAATTCAGTGATTTTGTCTAATAAATCTTGAGGGAAACCTTCAGGGAATACTCTAAAAGGTGTTTGAATGTTTAATCCAGCAATTTCCCAATGACCAGTCATTGTGTCTTTACCAACAGATACTTCTTCTAGTTTAGTCGCATAGCCTTTATGATCTTCAATCGCTTTGACACCTTTTAAAGGTTCAATTGTTCCAAGACCTAATTCTTCCATATTAGGAACATGTAACCCATGCTCAGCTATATGACCTAGTGTGTGACTTCCAACATCGCCAAATTTTTCAGCGTCAGGAGCTTCACCAATTCCAACAGAATCTAGTACTACTAAATGAATTCTTTTAAACATTACAATTCCTTCTTCCAAGTCATTTTTATATTTTAAAACCTCCCTCTATTTAGAGGAGCTAGAGGAAGGATTTAATTACTATTTAGATTTAATATATGTTTTACCGCCTGCTTTAGGTCCTTGTGCTTTACCTAAGAACAATACTAACACAATAATCGTTAACGCGTATGGAGCACTTTGTAGGTACACTTTTGGAATACTTGAAATAAGTGGAATGCTGTCTCCTACAATACTCAAGTTTTGAGCAAATCCAAAGAATAGAGCTGCTCCCATTGCACCAAGTGGGTTCCATTTACCAAAGATCATCGCAGCCATTGAGATGAAACCTTGACCGGATATAGTTGTTACAGCAAAACGTCCAGCGATTGTTTGAGCAAATACTGCTCCACCAATACCGCCTAAAAAGCCAGAAATTAATACACCTGAATATTTCATACCATAAACATTAATCCCTAAAGTATCAGCTGCTTGAGGATTTTCACCTACTGAGCGTAATCTCAAGCCAAAGCGTGTTTTATAAATGACAAACCACGCAAGGACTGACACTAAAATAGCTAAGAAGGCTGGTGCTGATGTTTTTTCAAATAATAATGGCCCAATCACTGGAATCTTACTTAACCCAGGAACTTCCCAATAACCAAATGTTTGTGGCACTTGGTCTGTTTGACCTTTACCATATAACACTTTAACTAAGAAAATACTTAAAGCTGGTGCCATCAAGTTGATAACAGTACCACTAATAATATGATCAGCACGCAAGTTAATTGTTGCTACAGCATGAAGTAATGAGAAAATCATTCCGACAATTCCACCAACTAATAAAGCAATCCATGGTGTCCAAACGCCAAATACTCCAGCATATGTAATGTTAAACACAACTGAGCTGAATGCACCCATAACCATGATACCTTCTAACCCAACGTTAACAATCCCACCACGTTCTGAAAATGTTCCGCCTAATGCTGTAAAAACAAGAGGTGTTGAATAAACAAGTGTTTGCGTAATAATAGACGCAACTGTTGACATAGTATCTGCTGCCATCACGCTTTACCTCCTTCAACTTTGCTAGCTTTTGGTTCTTTTTTTGTTTCAAGTTTTGTTAAAATCAATTTGATTAAGTAGCTAATACCAACAAAGAAGATGATAGAAGCAATAACAACATCAACCAATTCAGTTGGTACACCAGCTAATATTGGCATACCTTGTCCACCTAATTTTAGGATACTGAACAGTAAGGATGATAGTAAAATACCGATGGATGTTCCTCCACCAAGTAGTGAGACTGCCATGCCATCAAATCCAATACTTAATGAGTTACCTTGAACAAAGAAGTTACCAAATGTTCCTAATCCGTACACAACGCCACCCATACCAGCTAATGCTCCTGAGATGACCATTGATAACACAATGATACGTTTGCTACTCATCCCTGCATATTCTGATGCAAATGGATTTAAACCAACAGCTGTAATTTCATAACCTAATGTGGTTTTCTTCATTAAAAACCAAATCAAGATTAAGAAAATAAAAGCAAAAATAATACCTAAATTCAAACGAGATCCATTACTAATTGAGGTTAAAAACTCTGTTCTAAGAGACACATTTGCCCCAATCAATTTAGTAGTTCCTTTAGTTGAAATAAATTTCTCTGGAATAACATTATTAACGATATGTGTACTTGTATAAAGTAAAATATAGTTCATCATGATTGTAACAATGACTTCACTTGTTCCAAAATAAGCTCTTAATAAACCAGGTATCGCCGCTGTTAAAGCTCCAGCAATCACCCCTGCTAAAATAGCTGCAGTTAAGGCAATTAATCTTGGCGAGTCTCCCATTGAAAGTCCAACCCAGATACTTGCTACCCAACCAGCCAACGCCTGACCTGAAAGCCCGATATTAAAGAATCCAGCAGCACTTGCCACAGAAAATCCTAAAGCCGTAAAAATTAAAGGCCCAGCTGTTACAAAAATTTCACCAATACTTTTTGGTGATTGAAATGCTGTTGTCAACATGGCTTGATACCCTTGAACTGGGTTATAACCAAATAGCAACATAATAATAGCACCTAATACAAATCCCATAATAACCGATAAAATAGGAACCAAGATTCCATTCATCTTACTAAATTTAAAATTACTCATTAGTTACACCTGCCTCTGTCCCTAATTCTCGTCGTGCTTCTTCCAATGTGTATCCAGCCATTAATAACCCTAACTCGTTTTCTGTTGTTTCTTTTGGATCAACAATCCCGACGATTTGGCCAGCATGGATAACAGCAATTCGGTCCGACACATTTAATATTTCTTCTAATTCAAAACTGACTACTAAAACAGCATTACCTTTATCACGGTGATTAATCAAACGTTTATGAATGTACTCAATCGCTCCAACGTCTAACCCACGAGTTGGCTGAGAAACAATTAGTAACTCAGGATCTCTATCCATTTCACGAGCGATAATCGCTTTTTGTTGATTACCACCTGAAAGTGATTTAGCTTGTGCATGTTCACTTGTTGTACGAACATCATACTCTTCGATTAATTTTCTCGCATAAGAATCCATATAATTGTAATTCAGTACACCGTTCTTACTAAATGGCTCGTGATAATAAGTTTGTAAGGCAATATTTTCAGATAATGTCATGTCTAAAACAAGACCATATTTATGTCTATCCTCAGGAACATGCCCAACATTTGATTCTGTGATTTGGCGAGGTTTTAAATTCGTTATGTCCTTATCACGTAACATCACTTTACCTGACTCAATTTTCTTAAGACCGGTAATAGCTTGAATTAATTCTGTTTGACCATTCCCATCAATACCAGCAATCCCAACAACTTCTCCAGCTCGAACATCTAAATCTAATCCTTTAATTGCTTCCAATCCCCGATTATCTTTTACATATAAATCTTTAACTGATAAAATGACTTCTTTAGGATTTGATGGTTCTTTTTCTGTCTTAAATGATACCGAACGACCGACCATTAAATCCGCTAACTGTTGTGAACTAACGTCTTTTACGTTCACTGTTTCAATACTCTTACCTCGACGAATTACCGTACATCTATCCGCTACTTTTTTAATCTCATCTAACTTGTGCGTAATAATAATGATTGATTTTCCTTCTTTTACTAATTCCTTCATGGTCATAATCAACTCATCAATTTCTTGAGGTGTTAATACCGCTGTCGGCTCATCAAAAATCAAAATATTCGCACCACGATACAATGTTTTTAAAATCTCAACACGTTGTTGCATTCCAACTGAAATATCACTGATTAAGGCATCTGGATTAACTTCCATACCATATTGTTCTGATATTCGCTTTAAATCTTCTACTGATTTCTTCTTATCCAGTACACCAGATTTTGTTGGTTCATCACCTAAAATAATGTTTTCAGTTACTGTAAAAGCATCTACCAACATAAAATGCTGATGGACCATCCCGATTCCTAAACGTTTGGCATCAGTTGGATTAGCAATCGTTACTGGTTGACCATCCATATAGATTTGTCCACTAGTCGGCTGTAGTAATCCTGATAATACATTCATCAAGGTTGATTTTCCTGCACCATTTTCACCCAATAACGCATGGATTTCGCCTTTTCTAATTTGGAGATTGATGTTGTCATTTGCTTTGAAATCACCAAATTGTTTTGTGATATCCCGCATTTCTATGACATAGTTTTCCTCACTCATGATTTCACACCTCTTTATCATTATCACACTTCAAAGTTTAGACTTTGAAGGAAAGAGAAAACTTACTTTTCCCATTCCTTTAAAGCCTAAAAGAAAAACTTTATGGAAAAGTTATTCAGTTTATTTTGAACGCTTCCCATAAAGTTTTCTATCAACGACTTTTCAACAATTTTTATTTTTTAGCTGGTTTTTCTGGAACTTCTACTTTTCCATCAATAACTTCTTTACGAGCTTTTTCTACTGCATCAATTGCTTTTTGATCTAAATGACCTTTAGATAAATCAACTCCGCCTTCTTTAAGACCATAAACTAATACGTCTCCACCAGGGAATTCACCTTTTTGAGCTTTTTCAGTTACGTCTTTAACAGCAGTTCCTACACCTTTAATACTTGATGTTAAGGTGAAGTTTTCTTCTTTACCATCTTTGTCTTTGTAGTTACCATCTTCTTCTTGATCTCTATCTACACCAATCACCCAAACACGTTTGTCTGCTGATTGTTTTTCATTTAAGTCTTTAGCTTCTTGGAAGACTCCTGCACCAGTACCACCTGAAGCATGATAAATAATATCCACACCGTTTTGGTACATATTGGCTGCTAAAGCTTTACCTTTAGCAGGGTCACCAAATGATGCTGCATATTGAACGTCTACTTTAATTTTTTTATCTAATTCTTTTGCTCCATCTTCAACACCTTTAACAAACCCTGCTTCAAAACGGTCAATAACTGCGCCTTCTTCGCCTCCAACAAATCCAACTTTATCTGTTTTAGTAGAATACGCTGCTGCAATACCTGCCAAGTAAGCTGCTTCATTATCCTTAAATGTTAAAGATACGACGTTATCTTTTCCTTCAATAACTGAGTCTACGATACCAAATTGTGTGTCTTTGTTTTGATCTGCTGCTGCTGAAATGGCATCTGTTAATAAGTAACCAATACCAAAAATAGTTTCAAATTTACTTGCGACAGCTTGGTCAATATTTGTTGTGTATTGAGATGCATCTGTTGATTGGAAGTAATCATAACCATTAGCACCTTTTTCAAGTTTGTTAGCTTCTCCCCACTCTTTCAAACCTTCCCAAGCACCTTGGTTAAACGATTTATCATCCACACCACCAACATCAGTTACAATTGCTGCTGTATGAACTGTTTGATCTGGTTTTTCACCTGAAGTTGTTTTTCCGCCAACGTTACCACCTGCTTTATTTCCCCCACAAGCTGTTAACGTTACTGCTAATCCCATAACTAATAATCCTGCACCAAATTTTGTTGATTTTTTCATTTTTGAAAAACCTCCGCTTATAATTTTTAGTTGATAGTTATTTTTCTACTTCTACAAATGAATATGGAAGTAGTTCTTTCATAGTTGTCTCTTTTGTGTCTCCATTTAAATTACATAATGTTATTGGCATATCCGGATCACAAAATTCGACTAAAACCTGTCTGCAAGCACCACAAGGAGAAATTGGTTCTTTAGTATTTCCAATAACTACTAAATGTTTAAATTCTTTTTCACCTTCTGATATTGCTTTGAAAATCGCTGTTCTCTCTGCACAATTCGTTAAACCGAATGAGGCATTTTCTATGTTACACCCCTCATACACTTTTCCTGACTTAGTCACAAGAGCAGCGCCTACAGGAAATTCAGAATAAGGAACATATGCTTGATGATACGCATGTGTTGCATGGTCAATCCAATTTTTGTTTACTGTCATAATATATCTCCTATCTTTATTACCTACGAACATCAACCCAAAGACTTTATCAGCTTATTTTGATATCGCCCGCCCCCTCTTTTTGATAAGAAACATCTCTTTTACCAACCTATCATAACTATACCAATTCTGTTATATTTAATTACTTAACCTGACTTTTCATTTGAAAACTCTTACTTTGTTAACATTACTTAATAGACGAGTAAAGTTATAAATCACTGTTATTTTATAATAAATTAGGTAAAAAAGACTTTAATCATTTATAATACCTCTAAAATTAAAGATACTATTTTTAAGAGAAATTATCAATATTCATTAGAATAATATGAACGATTTTTCATCATTTTTTTCCATTATTCGGTTATTATTTTGTGAATGAGAACTGGCTCTTCCCCCAAATCACCAATCTCTATATTCTTATAGATAACTTTTAGGACATCATCAACATTTTCGTGATTCGATTGAATAGTCACTAATGATTCGCCTTCAAATACTGATTCCCCAACTTTTTTATTCAAAATTAAACCAACTGCATAATCAATTTCTTCTTCTTTTGTTCTTCGACCAGCACCTAAAAGCATTGCTGCAACACCGATTTTGTCCGCAACGATTTTAGAAACAACACCAGTCTTTTTAGCTGGAACTTCTATGATATAGCTTGCTTGTGGTAATTTTTCAGGAAAATCAACGACCGAATCATCCCCACCTTGATTACGAATCATTTCTTTGAATTTATCCGCAGCTGCGCCACTTGTTATGCTATTTTCTAATAATTGTCGTGCCTCTTCTAAAGTAGACGCTCTTTCTGCTAGAACAACCATTTGACTCCCAAGAGTGTATACCATTTCCATTAAATCTTCTGGCCCCTCACCTTTTAATGCATCAATTGCTTCTTTTATCTCATTAGCGTTCCCAATCGCATTTCCCAAAGGTTGTGACATATCAGAAATAATTGCCATCGTTTGACGATTTGCTAAATGACCGATTCGAACCATTGTATGAGCTAATCTTTCAGCATCCTCGATATTTTTCATAAAGGCACCATCACCTGTTGTCACATCAAGTACTATCGCATCTGCACCTGACGCAATCTTTTTACTCATGATAGAACTAGCAATAAGTGGGATAGAATCAACCGTTGCTGTTACATCACGTAATGCATAGATTTTTTTATCTGCTGGTGCTAGATCTCCGGATTGTCCAGTTACTGCAACGTTACTTTCATTAACAAATTTTATAAATTCATCATTTTCTAGTTCAACTTTAAATCCTGGTATCGCTTCTAATTTATCAATTGTACCACCAGTGTGACCTAATCCTCGACCACTCATTTTAGCTACTTTTGCTCCAACTGATGCCACCAAAGGAGCTAATACTAATGTCGTTGTATCTCCTACTCCACCAGTTGAATGTTTATCAACTTTAATTCCTTGAATGGCCGATAAATCGATCATATCTCCCGATTGACTCATTGCTGTGGTCATCCAAGTGATTTCTTCATCTGTCATATCATTAAAATATATAGCCATTAAAAGGGCACTCATTTGATAATCTGTTACATCACCTGTAGTATAACCATTAATAATAAATTCAATCTCATCTTTTGATAAAGCTAAACCGTCTCGTTTCTTCTTTATTAAATCTACCATTCTCATTATGTATTCCTCAATTCTTATCAAGTAAAACGATTTACTACAAATAATTTACTTAAGTAAATCGTTTTACTCTTTGTAGTATTAAACTAATAGCGCTTACAATTAGATATTAACACGTTTTCATGTTTTGTCAATAGATATTGTGCTTCCTCGTTCAATAAACGTGGTTTCGAAATTTTTATTAGGAATAATTTCATTAGGGTGCTCTATTTCTTGCAACAAATATTGGGCGGCTGTATAACCAATATCAAAAGCTGGTTGTTTGACTGTCGTTAATGGTGGATTTAAAAAAGCCGAGAGTTCTAAGTCATCAAATCCTACCACCGATAAATCTTTTGGAATAGATAAACCTAATTCATAGGCTGCTCTGTAAGCTCCCACCGCCATTTGATCATTTCCACAACATAATGCTGTGATAAATTGTTTTTCGAGTAATGCTTTAGCTGCCAAGTATCCACCCTCTATTGTCACAGGACCGTCTGCAATAAAGTCAGGATTATATTCAATATTATTATCTTTTAGACATTGATAATACGCATCGAATCGCTCTGTCATTTCATAATACCCGGATTCATTTGTCAGCATACCAACTCTAGTATGTCCATTATCAATCAAATGTTGAATAGCTTGATAAACACCACTATATTCTTTTACTAACAGATTTCCTTCTGTTCTCGTATTAAGCCCCCTATCAATTAAAATATATGGACTTCCTTTTAAGTCACTCTCTAACTTTAGCGAATTTGGACTTGCTAATAAAATTCCTGCAACCGATCGATTTTGAAGTTGTTTGATATAATCTTTCTCTTTTTCTGCTGAATGTCTTGAATTACATAATAAAATCATATAATCTTTTTTATTAAAGTAAGCCTCAACACCTTCAATTACCTTGGAAAAAAATAAGTCAGTTACATCTGGAACAATCATTCCAACTGTTTTAGACTCCCTGTGAACCATATTTTTAGCAAAGTAATCAGGATTGTAATCGTATTCCTCGACCGCTTTCAAAACTCTTTTGCGTGTTTCTTCGCTAAATCTCTGCCCTTTATTATTTAATATCTGAGAAACTGTTGTCGTCGAAACACCTGAGATAGCTGCTATTTCTTTGATTGTCATTTTCATTTTTGTCACCTCAATTCATATGTCGCCTTCATCATATCAAAAGAGAGCAAAAAAGGATAGAATAAACAACAAAAAAGGTAAATAATAGATAATCTATTACTTACCTTAACAGTATAATCTTAGCTTATTTTTTTCTGAAGAATAATAAAGCTGAACCTAACATAGATAATACTCCACCAGCAACTAAACCAGCGTTTACAGTATCATTTGTTTGTGGTAAAACAGCTGCAGATTTTTTGACTTCTTCTTTTTTTGTAGCAACTTTTACAGCAGCCTTTTTAGAGTCTGTTGTTTTAGTTTCTTCTTTTTTAGAATCAGTTGTTTTTTCTGCTTCTTTTGAAGATTCAGTTTTAGAATCTTCTGTTTTTGATTCAGATGTTTGATTTACTTCGTTCGCTACTTTTTCCCATACATCTGCATGTGCGTCTTCTGAATCTTTGCTTTCTTTAGCAGATTCAGTATTCCAATCTTTTTTAGCTGCATCTTCCTTAGCTGCTTGTTCCCATGGATCAATAGTGATAGTGTTTGTTATTATCGGTGCCATTGCTGTCCCTGCTAATAATGTTGCTGTTGCTAATTTAACTTTTTTCATGTGATTTATCTATCATAGGTTTTTCTTATATATTATACATAATATATTAATATTATATCACTTTATAACCAAAGTTAAATATTTTATTTTATTTGTAGTTGTTTTTCTATCTTAAAAAAAAGTATTATAATAAATAAATGCATTTTTTATATTAACGATTTTTTATTATCTGTTTATTTATTATCCGTTTATTACTTTGTTGTGATATAAAAAATAGCAAGTTTATGCTTAATAACACTAAGTTTAAATAATATTCGAAATTACTGATAGTTTATAAAATTATCAACTAATTTCTTGATATTTTTTTATAACAAACTTATTTTAATACACTATTTTTAATTATACAGACTAAAAAAGCATTTTATAATCGCCCTAACCCACTAAAAAGCCATTATAAAATACTTTTATATTACTTAGTTAATATAATACCTAATAATAATCCTGTAATCTGTGCCCCATTAAATAATACTAAATTTTTAATGGCTACAGAAAACGTGGTTCCTTTTTCTTGTTTCTCATTAAATTGAGAGACATTCTTTTTAACCAGTGGAAATGTAACTAAAATAATCAACATGCTCCAATGATAAATGCCTACCATAACGCCAATGACTATCACAAAATAACAACTATACATTAATAAATCAAATAGATACACACCATTTTGTCTACCAATATAAAAAGGTAACGTATAACGATGATTTAAAATATCTTGATCTAAATCACATAGATTATTGGCTAGCATGATGTTGGCAATGGTAAACATCATAGGAATAGATGCCCATACACTGACGATTAACTCCTTAATATTGCCTGATAACATGAACTGACCGTTAGCAAATTTAAGAGCTAAAAATCCTGTGTCATAAACGTTTAAGTATAACGTGATAAAGAAAATACCAAATCCCATCGTCACACCACTAAATAACTCTCCTAATGGCATTCTTGATAATGGGACTGGACCAAATGTATAAAAGATACCAATCAAAAAACATAAACCACCCATTGGCAACAATAATAGACTTGTACGAAACGTTAACCATAAACCAATGATACTAGAAAATGTAATCATTCCAATAATCATGTTTCGAACTTTTGATACTTTTAACCCAGCTCTTCCAATAATATTAGTCAACTGTTGATAGCTATCATCCTTAGCTTTTAAATAATCCATCAGGTTATTAATCGCTGTGGTGGCCATATCAAAAATAAACATCCCAATAAAAAATAGAAACATATTAAACCAGTTTATTTGCTCAAAATAGTATGACGAAAATAACAAACCTATAAAATAAGGAAAGACACTTGCTAGTTTTGTTCGAATTTCAACTAATTCAAAAAACACTGCCATGAATAAAAAACTCCTTCTTTTAACACTACTTTAACTCTTTTATATCTTTAAGCTTATAAGGAGATTCTTTATTTAACTTAAAGTTACCTTGTAATCCTTTACTTATGTAGATACTATCATCTTTTGTAATAAAAATGGCATCGACACCATCTAAGCTATCTACATAAGCCATACCTTCTTTAACACCTTTAGAAAACACAGCTGTTGAAAGGGCATCTCCTGCAATCGATGTATCTGATACAATCGTCACACCTGCAATTTCATTATCAAATGGGTAACCTGTTTTAGCGTTAAACAAGTGATGGAAAACGTTGTCGCCAACTTTTAAATAACGTTCATAGATACCAGACGTTACAAGGGATTTATTTTTTTCTTCTACTGTTCCAACGACAGTATTTCTAGCTTCATTTGGATCTTGAATTCCGATTTTCCACTTGCCTGAATCACTTCTAGGGTTGTCGCCTAACACGTAGACGTTTCCTCCTAAATCAACAATAGCACTTGTTACACCATTTTCTTTTAGCACATCAACTACTTCATCTGTAATGTATCCTTTAGCAATGGCTCCTAAATCTAGGCTCATCCCTTTTTCTTCTAAATAAACAGTTTGATCTTTATCATTTAGTACCACTTTTTTATAATCAACTTTTTTCAATTCTTGATCGATTTCACTTTGTTCTGGCTTTCTCGCATCATCAAACCCAATATGCCATAATTGCGTGATTGGTCCAATAGCTAAATCAAACCCTCCATTAGAGTCTTCTGTATAATTTACAGCAGCTTTAATCAAATCATATACATCTGAGCTGACCTTCACTGGCTTAATACCTGCCTGATCATTAATTTCATCCACTTCAGACCCTTTTTCATTAACAGTGATTTCTCTATCTAAGACACCTATACGATCAAACGCTTTTTTTAATACTTCTTCTTTGCCTTCATTGTAAATTTTGACTTGTACATAAGTTCCCATCAAAAATTGTCTTTCTGAGTAAGGCTCTTTTACAAGTTTTTCTTGTTTGGTTGTTGTATTTGAATCTGTTTTCTTACTTGAACACCCTGCTATTAAAAAACTCGTGACAGTTAATAATAGCATAGCTGTGGTTATTTTTTTTTTCATGGATACTTCCCTCGCTATAAACTTTTTAAAATAAAAAAGGTGGCAAACTTAAAAGCTTGCCACTCATTACTAATCAAATATAAGTTTATTATTTTTCTACTTGATTGTCAATTTCAATTGTTTTAGTATCACCTTTTTCAGCTGCTTCAATTAATTGTTTTGCGTATTCTTTGAAGCTATCTGTTGAGTGTGTCGCACCAGTAATCGTATCAATATCTGAAGGATTTTGTTTTTCTAATAATGCTTTATTTAACTCTGGTATATATTTTTCTGGTGATGTTTTAGCAACTTTTTCCATTTTTTTGTTATAGTCTGCATCATCAACTTTTGATTTACCTTCTTCATTCACATTATCATATTTAGATTCGGTGATTTTTCCATCTTTTACAACTATTGTAAATACGACACGGTAACCATTATTGTAATTTTTTTCTTCTAACTTATACTCACCATCTTTTAATTCACCCATTACAAATGAATCTGCTGTTGATGAAGAATCTGCTACTGCTGTACTTGATGAAGCTGTACTTGATGAAGCTGATGTATCATCCTTTTTATCCCCACCACAAGCAGCTAACAAAACTGTAGATAACGCTAACATTGCAACGCCTGACACTAATTTTTTGAATTTCATATGAATAACCCGCCTTTTTATATTCTTTGTGAACTTCTAATCACTTGTAATCTTATAATATTGTGACTAAAAACGCAATGCCTTTAAATAACTTTATTCATATTTTCACATTTTTTTAATCATTCTCTCAATTCTTTCTATTTTTATTTTTTTGTTAATATCAAAGATTTGTTAGACTTTTCTTTTATAACACTGTATAATTGTAAGTAATTGTGTAAATTTTTTCACGTTATTATAAATAGCACTTATTCTGCACAATTCACAAACTAATTTTTATAAAAAATTAAAGGAGAGTGTTTTATGGCAAAGACTGAAATAGTAGTTGTCGGAGCAGGTTATTCTGGAATAGCTGCTACAAAGATGTTATCAAAAAAATTAAAAAAGAATCCAGATGCTCATATTACATTAATTGATCGTCATTCTTATCAAACGATGATGACAGAATTACATGAAGTTGCAGGTGGACGTGTGGAGCCAGAAGCAATCCAATACGATTTACAACGTTTATTCTGCAAACGTAAAAATGTCAGTGTTGTAACAGATACAGTCACAACTATTGATAAAGAGAAGAAAATAGTTAAAACCAAACAAAGTTCTTATTCTTTTGACTACCTAGTTTTAGGTATGGGGGGAGAACCTAATGACTTTGGTACACCTGGTGTTAAAGAACATGGATTTACTTTATGGTCTATGGATGACGCTATTAAAATTAGAGAGCACATCGAACGTACGGTTGCGCTTGCGGCTGTTGAGCCAGATGAAGCAAAACGTAAAGCAATGTTGAATTTTGTTGTTTGTGGTTCTGGATTTACCGGTATTGAAATGGTCGGTGAATTAATCGACTGGAAAGACCGATTAGCTAAAAACAATAAAATTAAACCAGAAGATATCAATTTAATGGTGGTTGAAGCTGCTCCAACTATCTTAAACATGTTAGACCGAAATGATGCTGGAAAAGCTGAAAAATATCTAACGAAAAAAGGGGTTAGCATATTAAAAGATATGCCTATCGTTGAAGTACACGAAGATTATATCATCTTAAAATCTGGTGAAAAAATCCCAACTAATACATTAATTTGGACTGCTGGTGTTAAAGCAAATAGTGATGCTGAAAAATTCGATATGCCTGCTGCACGTGCAAATCGTTTAGTTGCTAATGAGTACATGCAAGCAAAAGGTTACGAAGAAAAAAATATTTTTGTTGTCGGAGATTTGGTTTACTTTGAAGAAGCTGATAAAGAAAACCGACCAACACCGCAAATTGTACAAGCTGCTGAACAAACTGGTATCTGTGCTGCTAAAAATATTTTAGCAACAATAAATGGAACTGAAAAAGAAGCTTACAAAGGTAAATATGATGGGTTCATGGTTTCCATTGGATCTAAATATGCTGTTGCATGTGTCTTTGATAAATTCCATTTAAGTGGATTCTTTGCAATGTTGATGAAACACATTATTAACTTAAGATATTTCTTTGATATTCGCTCAGGTTATTATATGTTCCAATATATTATGCATGAATTTTTCCGAATTAAAGATGAACGAAATGTTTTCAGAGGACATACGTCACGTAATAGTAATGTGTTATGGTCTGTTCCATTACGCGTATTCTACGGATGTGCTTGGTTAGTTGAAGCCATGAAAAAAGTCATTGGTAATGGTAAAGTATTACAACCAAGTACGTGGTTTGGTGATGGCTCATGGTTCACCAACACTGTTGCGTTTCCGTTTGAATGGTTACAACCAGCTGATGCAACATCAGGTGCTTCTCAAGCCGCTGATGCTGCTGCAACTACTGCTACTGCTGATCCAACGTTTGGATTAAGTTATGCCTTTGGTGAAGAACCAATGCTTGTCTTTAAATCAATGCCTGACTGGTTTGGCTCTATTATGAAATTCATGATGCCAAATACTGAAGTTGCTTTATTTATGCAAAAATTCATGACACTATTTGAAGTAGCTCTAGCTCTAGCCATTATCTTTGGGTTATTTACTTGGTTAGCTAATGCAACTACGATTGTTTTAGTAGTTATGTTCTGTCTGTCAGGTATGTTCTATTGGGTTAACATTTGGTTCTTATTTGTTGCCTTTGCTTTAATGAATGGTTCTGGACGTGCCTTTGGATTAGATAAATGGGTTATTCCATGGATTCAACGCAAATTAGGTAATTGGTGGTATGGAGACGTCAAAGCTCGATACGGTGAAAAATCGTAACCTAAGATACTTCATCAGAAAGTTCTAGAATTATTTCTAGAGCTTTCTTTTTATTCAAAGTATTGCACTATGAATAAATTGATAGTATTCTCACTATGATAGGAGAATAATCATGTCAAAAAATAAAAAAATTATCTACATTGCTCTACTTGTTGCTCAAGGTGTTATTATAGGTTTACTTGAAAATATGATTCCTTTTCCTTTTGCGTTTGCTCCTGGAGCAAAACTTGGATTAGCTAACTTAATTACCATTATTGCAATTTTTACTATGCCTATAAAGGATAGTTTTACCTTGGTCGTTTTACGTTTATTTTTAACCACACTACTAGGCGGAACTGTCTCAACATTAATGTATAGTGCTGCGGGAGCCTTTCTAAGTTATTTTGGGATGCTTACACTCAAACAGTTGGGGCCAAAACGTATTAGTACAATCGGTATCAGTGCTTTTGGTGGTTTCCTACACAATGTGGGACAACTGCTCATCGCCAGTTGGATTGCCAAATCATGGACTGTTATGCTCTACCTACCCATTCTTTCATGGATTGGTATTTTAGCTGGGATTGCTATAGGAATTGCTGCCAATTATTTAATGTTACATGTTAAAACACTACAGGAATTTCAGTTGGCCTATGATAAACATACTCTAAAATAAGGAGACTATTGATGGAACCTCATGATATGTGGACGTCATATCCGTCCTTAAAAAAAGACTTACAAAAAACATTAAATTTAATTTCAGAATCAATTTCTTTACCTAATAAGGAAGTAGAAGATGCTATATTAGCTATTTTCCACTCTGGTGGGAAACTACTTCGTCCAGCGTATCTGCTTTTATTCTCCGAATTTGGAACAAAAGTGGATAAGAAAAAGACCATTGCTCTTGCTGCTGCGATTGAAACACTTCATACTGCTACGTTAATTCATGATGATATTATTGATGTCGCTGATACTAGACGTGGAACTAAAACGATGAATGCTTCTTTTAGCACTGACATCGCGGTTTACTCTGGTGACTACCTATTCATCGTTTGTTTTAAATTATTAATTCAATACCAAAATTCATTAAAAAGTATTGAGCTTAATACAACAAGCATGGAAAAGGTTCTACTAGGGGAACTTGGCCAAATGAATGAACGCTATAATATCAATGTCACTGTTGATGACTATTTAGCCAATATCACCGGAAAAACAGCTGAGTTATTTGCATTAAGTTGTTTTATTGGATGCTTTGAAAATGGCGGAAGTAAAAATCTTGCGAATAAATGTCGTGAAATCGGAAAAGACATCGGTCTTGCATTCCAAATTGTGGATGATATTTTGGATTATTCTCAAAGTGAAGAAACTCTTGGAAAACCTGTATTAGAAGATGTTAGGCAAGGGATTTATAGCTTACCTTTGATTTGTAGTATTGCAGAACATCCTGACTTTTTTGAGCCGATACTTAGTAAGAAGGACGCCATGACACAAGAAGATGCGAAACAAATCCATGATTTAGTAAGCGATTGTCATGGTGTAGAAAAAGCCTATGAGCTAGCATCTCACTACACAAATCGTGCTCTAGATGGCATCCAATCTCTTCCTAGTAATAAACAAAACACTAAAGAAATAATCTATACTATTACAAAATCGATTTTACAAAGAACGTTTTAACCCTTAGTCATTTCCTTGACTAAGGTTCTTTTTATTCATATGGTTGCACCAACTGTTTAAACCCGATATAATCGGGGAGATACGATAGACATTACAACAACACTAATAAAGAAAAAGTGAGGGATTTATTTTGATTACTGTTTCAGATGTAAGTTTACAATTCCCGGATAGAAAACTATTCGACGATGTAAATATAAAATTCACACCAGGAAATTGTTATGGATTAATTGGTGCAAATGGTGCTGGAAAGTCAACTTTCTTAAAGATACTTTCAAATGAAATTGAACCAACAACAGGATATGTTGCTTTAGGACCTGATGAGCGATTAGCAACACTTAAACAAAATCATTTTGACTATGAGGACGAAACTGTGATTGATACTGTTATCATGGGACATAAACGTCTTTATGAAGTGATGCAAGAAAAAAATGCCATCTACATGAAAGAAGATTTTTCTGATGAAGATGGGATTAAAGCAGCTGAACTTGAAGGAGAATTTGCGGAATTAAATGGTTGGGAAGCTGAACCAGAAGCGGCAAGTTTACTACAAGGTTTAAATATCCCAGAAGATTTACATAATCTAAAAATGAGTGAACTAACAGCCGGACAAAAAGTAAAAGTATTGCTTGCTCAAGCACTATTTGGCCAACCTGACGTATTACTACTAGATGAGCCAACGAATGGTCTTGATAGAGAGTCTATCGCATGGTTAGAAGAATTTTTAATCAACTTTGACAATACTGTTATTACGGTTTCCCATGACCGTCATTTCCTAAACAAGGTATGTACACACATGGCTGATTTAGATTTCGGAAAAATTAAGCTATACGTTGGGAACTATGATTTCTGGTTAGAGTCTAGTCAGTTAGCTGCTAGACTTCAAGCAGATCAAAATGCTAAAAAAGAAGAAAAAGTCAAAGAATTACAAGCCTTTATTGCAAGATTTAGTGCCAACGCTTCTAAATCTAAACAAGCAACTTCTCGTAAAAAAATGTTAGATAAAATTGAACTAGATGATATCCAACCTTCATCACGTCGTTACCCATTTGTAGGATTTAACCCAGAACGTGAAATTGGAAATGACTTATTGCAAGTTGAAAATGTATCAAAAACAATTGATGGAAAGAAAATTTTAGATAATATCTCATTTACACTAAGAAAAGATGATAAGGTAGCCTTTATTGCAAAAGACGATATCGCAACAACTATTCTTTTCAAAATTATTATGGGTGAAATGGAACCAGATACTGGTTCGGTTCGTTGGGGTGTTACAACATCTCAAGCTTATCTACCTAAAGACACAACAGAAGAATTCAACAATGATATGACCATCGTGGATTGGTTACGCCAATATGCTTCAAAAGAAGAAAATGATAATACATTTTTACGTAGTTTCTTAGGACGTATGCTTTTCTCAGGCGAAGACGTATTAAAACCTGTTAATGTTTTATCTGGGGGAGAAAAAGTTCGTTGTATGCTTTCAAAACTAATGTTATCTAAATCAAACGTACTTGTATTAGATGATCCAACCAACCATTTGGACTTAGAATCAATTACAGCTCTAAATGATGGCTTAATCACCTTTAGTGGTTCTATTCTTTTTGCATCACATGACCACCAGTTTATCCAAACAACTGCAAATCGTATCATCGCAGTGTCAGATCAAGGTGTAATTGACCGTGCAGAAACAACCTATGATGAATTCTTAGAAAATGAGACAGTAAAAGAGCAATTAAAAAACATATTTAAATAAAAAAAACCGTTATGCTTTTAGGCATGGCGGTTTTTTAATCATATAAACTAAGCAATAATTCACCGTTTAGCCATTCACCAAGGTAAACATTTTGAATTTCTACTCCCTGTTTATTTAATTCATTAAATAACCAAGAATCATCGCGGTCTATCATTTCTAGTACATCTTGATTTATATATCCATTGGTAATCAGTGGATACTTTACATTTTCCTCACCATATAAAATAATCGTTAGTTGCCCATTTTGCTCTTGAATAGCTCGTTTAACTAAACGTGTTTCATAGACATTGGCTTGTCTTAATTTAAACATTAAATCATTAGCAGAAATGCCTTTTTTACTGCATTCATCTACCAATACTTTGCCGTTTTTTATCAATGTTGTGGGATATCCATCTATCATTTTTTTTACAATCGCAACATTCTCTTTTAAATATTTAAACAATGTGACTAAAAATGTCCACATCACCAACACAAGAAAGTATTGTAAGATTGATATTTGATCATTGTATATCATCCCACCTATAATCCCACCTAAAACAAAGTTCTGTAATTGATCTAGTGGTGATGTTGGTGCCAAGTTGGCTTTTCCTAATAAATTCATCTGGAAAATCAATGTAATAATCCCAATAGCTAACTTAATTCCTATATCTAAATACTCTTTCATTTTCTCATCACTTCCCTGTGACCTTGATTGATTCATCATTAACTAACACGGTCTCTTCTAACTTAAATGTTGTGAAATCACTGTTAAAATTTACCTGATAATACTTATTATTTATTTTCAATACCATCTCATCTTTTAAATATTTATAATTCACACTGATTGTTTCAGGATCAACTAATTTTTTCTTACTAACTGCATTTAAAAAGAAAAGCATCTGAGAGTAGTTTCCTTTTTCTGCCTTGCCTTTTTGATAGTCATTTGCCTGGATTCCTATTAAAAAGACTAAAAGTAATGATAATAGAATAATCAAATCACGATATTTTAATCGACTTTTATTTTTTGAACGCCTTAGAATCAATAATAAAATAATTATCAAAGCCAATATAACTAATAAATATTGATAAATATGGCTGTTACTAGATTGATTAACAAAATAATTGTATGTAAAAAACTCCATATATCGCAACTCCTAATTTTAATGATGGCATAATTATACTATTTATCATAATAAATAGATAATATAATAAGAAAACAGACATCTATTACCGTTAATTAATGGATGTCTGTTTTCTTATTTATTTTTCTTTACCAAATGAAAAAATAGCTAATGCGCCATACCCTGTATGACTAGCAATAGTTGGTCCCATTCGGCGTACTGAAACACTCTGCACATTAATTTTTTCTTCTAATATTTTTTTTAATGCTTCTCCTGACTCTTCATCCCCAGCATATGCAATCAAAATATCTTGTGTTGTTTCATTTTCTATTGTGTCTTTCGTTAACTCCACAATCTTATCAAGAGAATGTTTTCGTCCTCTAACTTTTCCGGTATTAATTAATTTTCCTTCAGCATTCATACAAATAGTTGGTTTAACTTTAATCATACTACCAAGCATAGCACTCGTTTTCGAAATTCTTCCACCACGTTCCAAATGTTTTAAGTCATCAACCGTCACCCATGAATGAACACGCGGTATATTAGTCTGAAGCCAATCTAAAACTTCTGATAATTCTTTTTTTTGTCGTCTAAGTGATAAGACATTCTCTATGATTAAACCTTCTCCTAAAGAAGCTGCTAATGAATCAACTATAGTAATAGGCACACTACTTCCACTTTCTTCTTCTAACATAGCTAAAGCTGTGAGTGCATTATTATATGAACCACTAAGCCCTGAAGAGAAACAAACATAGAGTAATGGTTGATTGCCTGAAGCGTAATCTCTAAAAATATCTAAATAATTGCCAATGTTAATTTGTGAGGTCGTCGGTGTTGCACCATTTTTTAATTCAGACATAAACCATTCATAATCAAGCGTTTCTTGAAAATCATCAAGATACTCTTTACCATCTAATTGGATTGTCATACTTATTTTTCGAATACCTGTTTCTTGCAACAGTTCATATGATAAATCACAACATGAATCTACCAACAAATCAAATTTATAAGTCATCTTTTATTTTCTCCCTGTGATTGGTCTCATGCTATTATATAATAAAAAAATAGAGAGTTCGATAACTCTCTATTTTTGTTCTATTTATTGGGTATTTAAATTTGTTCCCAAACGTTTTCTAAGATATTTGTTTGTGTTCTATCTGGACCTACAGAGAACGTCGAAATACGGACATCAACTAATTCTGATACACGTTTAACATAGTTTCTAGCGTTTTCTGGTAGTTCTTCTAATGTTTTACAACCTGTAATATCTTCTTCCCAACCTGGTAATTCTTCATAGATTGGTTTACATCTAGACAACTCTTTTAAACTTGCTGGATAATGAGTTATTTCTTTACCATCTAGTTCGTAAGCCACACAAATTTTGATAACAGGTAATCCTGTTAATACATCAATAGAATTCAATGATAGATTCGTAATACCTGACACACGTCTAGAATGTCTCATCACAACACTATCAAACCAACCAACACGTCTTGGACGGCCTGTTGTTGTTCCATACTCGCGACCTACTTCTCTAATTTGGTGTCCTGTTTCATCAAATAATTCTGTTGGGAATGGGCCATCACCAACACGAGATGTATAAGCTTTACAAACACCAACGACCTTATCAATTTTTGAAGGGCCGACACCTGTTCCGATTGTTACGCCACCAGCTAATGGATTAGATGATGTAACAAATGGGTATGTCCCTTGATCAATATCTAGCATAACTCCTTGAGCACCTTCAAATAGTACATGTTTTCCAGTATCTAAGGCTTCATTTAAGATAACTGATGTATCAGTTACGTATTCTTTAATTAATTGACCGTACTCATAGTATTCTTCAAACACTTCTTCAAATGAAATTGGATCGACTTCATATATTTTAGTGAATAATTTATTTTTTTCTTCTAAATTCACTTTCAAACGTTCTTCAAAAATTTCTTTATCTAATAAATCAGCTATGCGAATACCGACACGAGCTGCTTTATCCATATAAGCAGGACCAATCCCTTTAATCGTTGTTCCTATTTTTTGATCACCTTTAGCATCTTCTTGTAGTTGATCTAAAAGAATATGGTATGGCAAAATCACATGTGCTCTGTCTGATATTCTTAAATTAGTTGTTGGAATATTGTGCTCTTTTAAATAGTTTAATTCCTTAATCAACGATTTTGGATTAACTACTACGCCATTTCCAATCACGCTTATTTTATCTTGGTAAAAAATACCAGATGGAATTAAATGGAGTTTATAAGTTGTTCCATCAAATTGAATAGTGTGGCCTGCATTGTCTCCACCTTGGTATCTTGCAATAATTTCTGCATTTTCACTTAAAAAGTCAGTGATTTTTCCTTTACCTTCGTCTCCCCACTGAGTTCCTACTACTACAACTGATGACATACGAACACTCCGTTCTTCTCTTTTATTATTACTTGACTATATTACCAAAAAAAAGCTTCAAACACAACTAAATCGGAACATTTAAAATAAAAAAACATATTTTAATCACAAATCACGAACATCAAAACTCTTCACGTGGTGAAATGGAGGTAAACTTATTATATTCTTTGATAAACATCAATTCTACTGTTCCTCTTGCACCACTTCTATTTTTTTCGATAATAACTTCAATAATATTATTAGACTCTTGTACCGGCTCATCATCACCGTCCTCACCATCTCGTTGATAATAATCATCACGATATAAAAAGGCGACAATATCTGCATCTTGCTCGATAGAACCAGATTCACGAATATCGCTTAATACGGGACGTTTATCTTGTCGTTGTTCGACACCACGTGATAACTGTGATAATGCAATAACAGGAACTTTTAACTCTTTAGCTAGTTTCTTTAACTGACGTGAAATCTCAGACACTTCTTGTTGTCTGTTCTCACGTCCTGTTCCCTCAATCAGCTGCAAGTAATCTATTAAAATTAATCCCAATTCACCTTGTTCTTGAGCTAATTTTCGGCATTTCGCTCTAATTTCAGATATTTTGATTCCTGGAGTATCATCAATAAAAATATTTGCTCGTGACAAACTACCCATAGCGACAATTAAACTATTCCACTCTTCATCAGTTAATTGGCCTGTTTTCAAATGACTTGCTTCGATAGATCCTTCTGAACATAGCATACGATTCACTAATGATTCGGCACTCATTTCAAGACTAAAAATAGCAACTGATTCATTCGTTTTAGTTCCTACGTTTTGTGCGATATTCAAGGCAAAAGCGGTCTTACCTACCGCTGGACGAGCTGCTAAAATAATTAATTCTTCCGATTGAAGCCCTGCTGTCATTTTATCTAGTGCATGATAACCTGTAGGCAATCCCGTAATATCATCACCCTGTTGTGACAATTGCTCAATCTGTGCGATCGAGTCGCTTAATACATCAGATATCGCTAAAAAGCCACTTCTATTTCTTTTTTCAGACACTTCTAATATCTGGCGCTCTGCCTCATCTAAAATGAACTCTACATCTTCATCTTGTTCGAAACCTTTTGCCACTATATCTGTGGCTGTTTGAATTAATCGACGTAGTAATGATTTTTGTTCCACTATTTTTGCATAGTAACCGACATTTGCTGCAGTTGGAACACTCGTTGTCAATTCAGATAAGTAACTAATACCGCCTACATCCTCAATTAATTGTTTCTGCTCTAGTTCTGTTTTCATTGTGATGACATCAATTGCTTCATTTCGATTATTTAAATCTAACATCGTTTGAAACAGTAATTGATGTGAACGACGATAAAAATCTGCTGAATCAATATATTCCATTGCCTCAATCAAAGCATCGGCATTTAAAAAGACAGAACCCAAAACCGCTTGTTCTGCCTCGATGCTTTGAGGTGGCACTCTATCTTGTTGAATATGTTCCATAGATTACAACCCTCAATTTCCGGTTACTCAACTACAACATGAACACGTAGTTTTGCGACCACTTCTTTATGTAATTTCACTGGAACAGTTGTATATCCTAAAGATTTAATTGGTTGTTCCATTTCAATTTTACGTTTATCTACCTTAATTTTATGTTGCTTTTGTAAGCCATCTGCAACTTGTTTTGAAGGAATAGATCCAAATAAGCGTCCATCTTCTCCGGCTTTTGACTTTATAATAACTTCAAAACCTTCAGATTCAAATTTTTCTTTTAATTGTTTTGCTTCCTCTAAAATCTCAGCATCTTCTTTTGCTTTAGCTTTTTCTTTTCCTTTTAATTCACTTAAACTTTGAGAAGTTGCTTCTTTAGCTAATCCTTTTTTTATCAAGAAGTTTTGTGCATACCCTACAGCAACATCTTTTACTTCTCCTTTTTTTCCTTTTCCTTTAACATCTTCTAAAAAGATAACTTTCATCTATATCCACTCTCCTAACGATTCTAGTTATATACTCTTATCATTTTACCATAATCCATCGTATTTCTAAACTATTCTTCATTGTTTCACGTGAAACAAAAAAAGACATTCTAATGAATGTCTTTTGATTGATTTTAATTAGTCTTCACTAACAAATGGTAATAATCCCATAATTCTTGCACGTTTAATTGCAATCGTTAATTTACGTTGATGTTTAGCACATGTACCTGTCACACGACGAGGTAAAATTTTACCACGTTCTGAAACAAAGCGTGATAATAATTCAACATCTTTATAATCAATATGATCAATATGGTTAGCTGTAAAGTAACATACTTTACGACGACGGCGTCCGCCTCTTCTTTGTTGAGCTGCCATTTTATGCCCTCCTCTATTATTAGAATGGTAAATCGTCATCCGAAATATCTATCGATGATGAGTTTCCAAATGGATTACTGTTATCACGATCGAAGTTCGGCATGTCATTACTTGAAGATTGGCCAAATGATGATTGTGTATTTTGATTATTTTGAGAAAAATCATTAAATCCACCAGCATTGTTATCAAAGCCACCAGATTGTTGTTGTCTTTGACTTGATGCGTTTTTAGATTCTAATAATTGGAAATTCTCACAAACCACTTCAGTCACATACACTCTTTGTCCCTGTTGATTCTCGTAGTTTCTTGTTTGAATACGACCAACAACTCCTAAAAGAGTTCCTTTTTTAGCATAGTTTGCTAAAGTTTCAGCTGGTTTTCTCCAAATCACACAGTTAACAAAATCTGCTTCTCGTTCTCCACTTTGATTAGTAAAATTACGATTAACAGCCAAGTTAAAAGTGGCTACGGCAGAACCATTTGACGTATATCTCAAATCTGGGTCGCGAGTAAGTCTACCTACCAATACAACATTGTTAATCATTGGTTAATCTCCTTTCGTTATAAATGTTTCACGTGAAACATTATTAGTTTTCTTCTTTAACAACCATGTGACGTAAAATGTCATCATTGATTTTTGCTAAACGATCAAATTCATTGATTGCTGCAGCATCTGTAGAAGAAACTTTAACGATATGGTAGATACCTTCACGGAAATTTTGGATTTCGTAAGCTAAACGACGTTTTTCCCATTGTTTAGATTCCAAAACTTCTGCTCCGTTATCTTTCAAGATTGAATCGAAACGATTTACTAGAGCATTTTTTGCTTCCTCATCAATGTTAGGACGAATTATATACATGATTTCATAATTTGATACCTGACTCATTGATTTTCACCTCCTTATGGACTAAAGGTTCCTTATTTATAAGGAACAAGGAGAGTAAATTTTCATTTACTCACAGTATTAAATTATACACTTTTAAATGATTCATTGCAATATAAATTTATAATATCTTTATTTTAATCGACTTCTTGCCAATGAGCTGTTTCTTCAAATTGTTTAATATCATGAGTGGTATTCTGTGTAATTTTTTTAGGAAACCCAACAATAGCTAAAACACCCCTTAGTGACACTATCAATCATCTCGTTTAATGACTTTATTTCAGACATGAAACAACCATCACCTTCAGAAATAATATCGGTGACCCCATAGATGGCATAACTAGACCAGGTCTTAACTTGAACTCATCTAATAAGGCCATATTTAACGTCTGAGAGAGAATACAACTAATACCTAATTATTATTCCAGAAGCGTTAAAGACCGTTATAAGGACTATTTTATGACAATCAAACGAATTAGCAACTGGTTGTTGAATCAAAGGATGAATTAACAACTTTACCTCAATGGATGTCTCATTAGAATAATCTGGTTTACACCAATCGTCTTCATTCATCTGTCTAAAATTTAAAACACCACAATTAGCATCTAGTTTCCCTTACAATAAACATGATCCCTGTAACTTATCTTAATGTTGTCTAAATTTTTTATCCACCAATTGACATGATACAAAAAGTAATAAAAACATCGCTGAGATTAGTTCTATCAAGACTTCTACTTCACTACCTGATTTTATTCTGAAAAAAATCCATATTTTAATACTAACTCTAAAGGATTAATTAGTGGCCTGAATTTATCTTCAATGAAAGACAGCTTAGATACTTTCACCGATATACCTATTGTTTGGACAAAATAAGGTAACATTGTTAATTCCATCCCTAGTTTTGCTTTATAAATCAAATAAAAAACTACATTGAAAATTATTGATGCAATGAAATTCCTAAACCAATTTTAGGGGGCAGTATCATCAGAAAAATAATAATAAATCCCATTTGCGTTTACCTTTTTTCCTAATTGATTCAATTGATATTGCAGTTCTTCCCTAACATCATTATTTTTTCCCAGATAGTCTTGCCATTCTTCCACTACAATATAATGATGTGGTGAGTCTAATTCCACTGACTTTAAAGAGGAGTAGAGCATGTCTAAATCATACCAAGTAGCTGAATTAACATTGTCTTTCCTATTCATCATGCTAAGTAGGTAATACGTTGCTTCAGTCAAGTACTCCTCATTTGCAGAGCAATACGAAGATGGATCTTTTTCCCATCTCTTTTGAATCATTTGTCGATATCTTCGGCGTTCTTTCATGCTTACAAATATAATAAAACAAATCACTCCTATAAAAACTAGTCCTATAAATCCTACTTCAGTCATTTATACACCCCTTTATTTAAACTTTTTTGTAAAAAAACCATTCAAAATACAGTATATTTTGAATGGTTTTACTTTTATTCTTCAGAATTATTTTCTTCTTCTACTTCTTCTGTGACTTCAATTTCAATTTCTTCTGAAACAATAATTTCCTCATCTTCTTCAACTTCAATTGTCGCCATAGTAGATACTAAAGCATCTTCTTCTAAACGAATCAAGCGGACACCTTGGGTTGAACGACCAGTTTGAGAAACTGAATTCAATTCAAAACGGATGATAACACCTTTGTTCGTTACTAACATAATGTCTTCTTCGCCACTAACAGTTGTTAAGCCGACAAGATGACCATTTTTTTCAGTAATATTGACGGTCTTGATCCCTTTACCACCACGACCTTTAATTGGATACTCTTTAGCATGTGTTCTCTTACCGTAACCATTTTCAGTAATAACTAATACTTCCATGTCTGGTTTTAAAATATCCATGCCAATAACATAATCATTCTCTCTTAAACGAATACCACGAACTCCAGCAGCACTGCGTCCCATTGAACGCACTGCTTCTTCTTTAAAGGTAACTGAATAGCCTAAATTAGTTCCAATAATGATTGTATCATCACCATCAGTTAAGGCTACGTTGATTAATGAATCCCCAGCTTTTAAGCCGATAGATTTCAATCCATTTGTCCTGATGTTAGCAAACTCTTGAACTGAAGTACGTTTTACCGTTCCTAGCTTAGTTGTGAAGAATAGGTATTGGTTAGAATCAGCCTTACCTTCAATATTGATAATTGCTTCTATCTTTTCAGATGAATCAATGCCCAATAAGTTAATTACTGGGATTCCTTTCGCCGTACGACCATACTCAGGAATTTCATACCCTTTAGCACGATATACTTTACCCGTGTCAGTAAAGAATAATAACGTATCATGAGTTGAACATGATAAGAGATTTTCAACAAAATCATCATCATGTACACCCATACCTTGAACACCACGTCCACCACGGTTTTGTGTACGGAATTCTGTACTTGGCAATCGTTTAATATAGCCATTGTGAGTTAATGTGATAACCACATCTTCTTCTTCAATTAAATCTTCATCTTCAAGACTTAATACTTCTCCAACGAGTAATTCAGTCCGTCTTTCATCACCATATTTACGTTGAACTTCATCAAGTTCTTCAGAAATAATATCAAGTACTCTATGATGATTAGCTAATATGTCTTTCAAATCAGCAATTAATACTAATAAATCTTGGTATTCCGCTTCGATTTTTTCACGTTCTAAACCGGTTAAACGACGTAAACGCATATCTAAAATTGCTTGTGATTGTCTATCCGATAAATCAAACTGTTCCATCAAAGTTGCTTTTGCCACATCATCAGAATCAGATGCACGGATAATTTTAATAATTTCATCAATATGATCTAACGCAATTCTCAATCCTTCTAAGATATGAGCACGTGCTTCTGCTTTTTGTTTATCAAATTCTGTACGACGAACAATGACTTCTTTTTGATGTTCTAGATAATATTCTAGAATTGATTTTAATCCTAAAACTTTTGGCACACCTTTAACAATGGCTAGCATATTAAAACCAAAACTTGTTTGTAGTGAGGTTAATTTGTATAAATTATTCAACACAACAGATGCACTTGTATCTCGACGAATCTCGATGACAATACGCATACCTTCACGTGATGATTCATCTCTTAAATCAGTAATACCTTCGATTCGTTTTTCACGATGTAACTCAGCAATACGTTCAACTAGTTTAGCCTTATTCACCATATATGGAATTTCTGTTACAATGATGCGTTCTCGGCCATTAGATTTTTCTTCAATATCTACTTTAGCACGAACAATAATTGAGCCTCTACCAGTCTCATAAGCTTTACGAATACCAGATTTCCCCATAACAAGTCCACCAGTTGGGAAATCTGGACCAGGTAGAGCTTCCATTAATTCATTCGTTGTTACTTCTTTATTATCCATCAACAACTTCAACGCATCAATAACTTCAGATAAGTTATGCGGTGGTATATTCGTCGCCATACCAACCGCAATACCAGTTGTCCCATTAACTAGAAGGTTAGGAAATCGTGCAGGTAATACTTCTGGTTCTCTTTCAGTTTCATCATAATTTTTTTGGAAATTAACGGTATTTTTATTGATATCGCGTAACATTTCAATCGCAATCTTACTCATACGAGCTTCCGTATAACGCATCGCGGCAGCCCCGTCACCATCGACAGAGCCAAAGTTACCATGCCCATCAACTAACATATTACGGTAACTAAATGGTTGAGCCATACGCACCATGGATTCATAAATCGCACTATCACCATGAGGATGGTATTTACCCATAACATCCCCAACGATACGTGCTGATTTTTTATGTGCCTTATCAGGTGTCACGCCCATTTCGTTCATCCCATATAAAATACGGCGATGAACAGGTTTTAGTCCATCTCTTACGTCTGGTAACGCACGAGACACAATAACACTCATGGCATAATCAATAAAGGATTCTTCCATTTCTTGTGTCAAATTAACATCTTGAATATTTTCTCTGATTTCTTCAGACATGAACGTATCTCCCTTACTTAAATATCTAAATTCTTAACATAATGTGCATTGGCCTCGATAAACTCACGACGGGGTTCTACTCTATCCCCCATCAACATATCAAATACAGCATCTGCTTTAGCAGCATCTTCAACTGTTACACGTAACATTGTACGTTTGGCTGGATCCATTGTTGTATCCCATAATTGATGGTCATCCATCTCTCCTAGACCTTTATAACGTTGAATACTTGGTTTTGGTGTTGCTGGAAGATCGGCAACTGCTTGTGCTAATCTCTCATCGGCATCTTTTCCTGGTTGAATATATGTAATTTTTTTCCCTTGTTTTACCCCATACAATGGCGGCTGAGCAATGTAAACATATCCAGCTTCAACAATTGGACGCATATAACGATAAAATAGCGTTAATAAAAGAGTTCTAATATGTGCCCCATCGACGTCGGCATCGGTCATGATAATTAATTTATGATAACGTGCTTTTGATACATCAAAATCGCCACCAAACCCCGTTCCCATTGCTGTAAATAGTGAACGAATTTCTGCATTGGCCAATATTTTTTCCATGCTTGCTTTTTCGACGTTTAAGATTTTCCCACGAATAGGTAAAATGGCTTGATACTTACGGTCACGACCAGTTTTTGCTGAGCCTCCCGCAGAATCCCCTTCGACAATATATAATTCACTTTTCTCAGGATCACGACTTGAACAATCAGCTAACTTACCAGGTAAACTACTAATTTCAAGAGCTCCCTTACGTCGTGTTACTTCACGTGCTCTTTTAGCTGCCAAACGAGCTTTAGATGCTAAAATCCCTTTTTCAACGACACGTTTTGCTACATCAGGGTTTTCTAATAAAAATTTATTAAAAGCTTCTGAGAATAATCGATCTGTAACTGTTCTTACTTCAGAGTTACCTAATTTTGTTTTTGTTTGTCCTTCAAATTGTGGTTCTGGATGTTTGATAGAGATAACAGCTGTCATTCCTTCACGTACATCATCTCCACTTAAATTTTCGTCATTTTCTTTTAATAATTTTTGACGTTTTGCATAATCATTAATCACACGTGTTAAAGCAGTTCTAAAACCAAACTCGTGTGTTCCCCCTTCATAGGTATGGATATTATTAGCAAAACTCAACAAATTAGTATGGTAATCGTCAGTGTACTGGATTGCTACTTCAACACTAATATCTTGTTGTTCACCTTCTGTGTAAATTGGATCTGGAAAAAGAACTGTTTTCCCAGCATTTAAATACTCAACATAACTCTTAATCCCACCTTCGTAGTAGTAAGATTCTTCTTTTTCAGGACTCACACGTTTATCAGTAATACTAATACGTAATCCTCGATTTAAGAAAGCTAATTCACGAATACGTGTTGCTAATTTATCATATTCAAAAATGGTTGTTTCTTTAAAAATTTCAGCATCCGGTTTAAAGTTAACAACTGTTCCGCGATGGTCTGTTTCACCAATTACTTCTAAGTCATCTACGACTTTTCCTCGATTAAATTCTTGATGATGAATTTTTCCATCAACATGAACTTTAACATTAAGTGATTCAGATAACGCGTTTACAACGGATGAACCTACACCATGTAAACCACCTGAGACTTTATAACCCCCACCACCAAATTTTCCTCCAGCGTGTAAGACTGTAAAGACGGTCTCAACAGCTGGTCGTCCCGTTTTTTCTTGAATCCCTACTGGAATACCACGTCCATTATCTTTGACTGTGATACTGTTATCTTCTTCAATCGTGACATTAATTTCTGTACAATACCCTGCTAACGCCTCGTCAATCGAGTTATCGACAATTTCCCATACTAAGTGGTGCAAACCTTGTGGACCGGTCGATCCAATATACATTCCTGGGCGCTTTCTTACCGCTTCTAATCCTTCTAAGACTTGAATTTGACTTGCATCATATGCTGAAGCTTGGCCTTTGTTTACTTGTTTATCCGTCAACGTCTTCACTCATCCTTTCTACTTCTCCATTTGTTACATAGAATACTTCGGGTTTAATGTTTAATTTATCATTTAAATGCGACACACTCGTTGTTGTTAAAAATGTTTGGAGTTTATTATCAATAAATTCCATCAATTGTACTTGCCTTGCATCATCTAATTCACTTAAAACATCATCCAATAATAAAATAGGATATTCACCAATTTCATCATTAATTAACTCAATTTCCGCTAGCTTAACACTCAAAGCTGTTGTTCGTTGTTGACCTTGAGAACCGTAAGTTTGAACATTTTGTCCATTAACCATAAAAATTAAATCATCTCTGTGAGGACCAACACTTGTTGTTAATTGAGTTAAATCTCTTGCTTCTGATTGTTTAAATTCTTTCATGAGTAAATGATATAGATCTTCTTGAGTCATCTCTTCT
Organism: Vagococcus sp. AM17-17; assembly: GCF_003471765.1. Classification (NCBI taxonomy): domain Bacteria; kingdom Bacillati; phylum Bacillota; class Bacilli; order Lactobacillales; family Enterococcaceae; genus Vagococcus; species Vagococcus sp. AM17-17. Next base: position 24,790 of record NZ_QRJY01000006.1, on the reverse strand, counting down.
GTCAACTCTAGAGATGTTTTATAAGTAATGTTGAGTTTTTCTTTACCATATGAGATACTCTCATGAATTGTATTTGCCCATTTCTCTAATAATCCAATAAAATACAAACGTGAAAAGAGCACAAAACTTCCTTCTTGTGCTAATTGTTCATTCAATACATCTAAGTACACTGCATCATGTATTTTATTATAAGCTGATTTTTTTAGATACTGGTTGCGCTGTTTCAAAACAGATTGGTAATTACTTAAGTGATGCAAATATTGTGAGTTGATTTGTCCAATTTCCATATCAAGAAATTTTCGACGATGTTGAGGTGAGCCTTTCACTAAGGATAAATCTTCAGGGGCAAATAATATGACGTTTAAATAGCCTATATATTGGCTTAATTTGGTCTGTTCTAATCCATTTACTTTTGTCTTTTTACCTTTGTTAGAAACAATCATCGTTAAATCAATGTCCCCATTTTTTTTACTGATATTCCCCTCAATTCGAGCAAATTCTTTATTCCATTGAATTAACTCTTTTTCATGATTACTTCTATGACTCTTTGTTAGTGATAAAACATAAATACTTTCTAATAAATTTGTCTTTCCTTGTGCATTATCTCCTACAAATACATTTAATTTAGGTGAAAAATCTAGTGTTAACTGATTATAATTACGATAATTTGTTAAGACAATTTGATTAAGCTGCATGATTATTCTTCATCCGATGTATTTTTTTCCATAAAAAAAGTACCTACATCAGGTATTTCTATCATCATATCTGCATATAGTTTTCTACCACGACGGTTTTCTGGTTCTCCATCTACAAATACTATATTCTCTTGTAAAAACCACTTAGCCATTCCACCACTGGAAATCACATCAACTTCTTTTAAAAATTGACCAAGAGTCATATATTCTGTCTTTAATTTAAATGCCTTTTTCACAAATTTTCACCTTCTCTGTTTCAATTTACCGTTACTTACATTATACCCTTTTTACAACCTAAAAACAAATTTTCTTTGGTAAAATCGTTTTTTAAGCATATATAGAATAAATCGATACTTTTATCATTTTTAAGCCTAAATCTCTTAGAACGTAAAATAATGAATATTTTTATAAAATTCGACAGAACGAATAAAAGTTATTTATTAAATTAACTGAAGTGGATTGTGTTAGAATTTAGATGTACGAAAGTAATTTGCTTTTCATACGCATTTTTACTTTAACAAAAAAACAAAGTATCGAAGCGATCAATACTTTGTTTTAGAATTTGAAAGAATGACTGATAAAATTATTCTTCAAGTAAGCTATTAATATAAGGAATCATTTTTTCTGGCTTATCTGTAGGTGCAAAACGCTTTACGACATTTCCATTTTTATCTACTAAAAATTTTGTAAAATTCCACTTGATTTTATTACCTAAAAAACCAAATGTTCCTCCAACTAAATAATCAAAAATTGGATTGGCATATGCTCCATTAACTTTGGATATTTCATGCATTGGAAAACTTACTCCATATGTCATTCGACAAGTTTGGCTTGCTTTTTTACTATCTTTTAATTCTTGATGAAACTGATCTGATGGGAATCCTAATACAATAACATCTTGATTTTTATATGTTTGATAAATTTCTTCTAACTCCTTAAATTGTGAAGCTAACCCACATTTAGTAGCTGTATTAACAATCACCATCACTTTTCCTTTATATCGTTCCATAGAGTAAGTTTCACCACTATCCAATGTGGCAATATAATCATAGATAGTCATGTTATTACCTTCCTTTTAATCTCTTTATATTCCGTTAAATTTGATCTTTTTATAAAAAACCTCACGTTATAAGTGAGGAATTCATATTTAATTAGTTCGGACAGGGGTAATTAATTGAATAAATTCAATGTCTCCATCTTTAGGTTGTAGTGTAAAGGGACGAATAGGTGAAATAAAACGAATTGTAATATCAATATCACCAAAAGATTTTAATGATGCTTTCATATAATCTGGATTAAAAGATATAACTATAGGTTCTCCTTCAACTTCTAAGTAAGATAATTTCTCCTCTACATTTCCAATTTCTGGTGAATTTCCATATATAGTAACATTCTCTGAATCAATTGACAGTTTGACTATATTATTTCGACCCTCATGAGACAATAAAGATGCTCTATCTATTGCTGATAAAAGATTAGAAACATTAAAGTTTATTTCTGTATTAAAACTTGTAGGTATTAATCGATTTGTATCTGGATAATTACCTTCTAATAGTCGAGAATAAAAGTTCATAGTTTCTGTTCTAAATAAAATCTGATTATCCATTATAGATATATCAACTAATTCTTCTTCATCTTTAAAAGAACGTGATAATTCGAGTAAACTTTTTCCAGGAATAACGACATCAAATACTTGATTTACATTATCTAATTCAATTTTTCGTTGACTTAGTCGATGACTATCTGTTGCCACAGCTAGCAATTGGCTGTTATTCAATGTTAAATGTACCCCTGTGAGTATTGGTTTACTTTCTTGAGAAGATACTGCGAAAACAGTTTCGCTAATTAGTTTATTTAATACCCTAGCAGGTAATTTGAAGCTTGTTTTATCATCTACAATAGGTAATTGAGGGTAACTCTCTGCATTTAATCCATTAACATTAAATAAAGCTTTACCTGATGTAATAATGACTTGATTATTTTCTATTAACTCTAATGTTAATGTTTGCTCGGGTAATTTTTTGATAATTTCATTAAAAAAGCGAGCTTGAATTACAATAGAGCCAGTTGATTCAATTAACATATTCGCTTTTTCATTGTTTACATTTAAAAATGTTTCAATAGATATATCAGCATTACTTCCTGTAAGAGTTAAACCTGATTCTGTAATCGTTAATTTTACTCCCGTTAAAATAGGAATAGTTGTTTTACCTGAAATAGCTCGTTGAACTGTAGCTAATTCTTCTAAAAATGCTGATCTATTTAGGGTAACTTTCATTAAGAGATCTCCTTTTAATTAATATTATATAAAATAGTAGTAGTAGTAGGTGCTGTTCATACTGTGGAAAAACCTTTTTTGTGGATAACTGGTAAAGGATTCAGCTTGTTGAAAAACTGTGGATAAATTAATATTAAATTTTGTTTTTTTCCACAGCTTTTCAAAGAAGTTTTTGTTTAATATCATTTACTTCTTTTTGTATAGTTATATCTTTTTCAATTAATTGTTGAATTTTTTCATGTGCATGTATGACTGTCGTATGATCTTTACCACCAAATTCTGCACCAATTTTTGGTAAAGAATTATCTGTTAATTCACGAGATAAATACATAGCGATTTGTCTAGGAACAACGATGGTTTTGACACGTTTTTTTCCCTTTAAATCTTTTAATTGCAGATGATAATACTTACATACTTCTTCTTGAATACCTAAAATAGATAATTCACTTTTTTCTTTCAAAGGTTTTAAACTTTTTAATGCATCAGCAGCCAGACTAGTTGTAATATCTTGCCCTTTCATTGTTGAAAAAGCTTGTACACGTACTAGGGCACCTTCTAATTCGCGTATATTTGAATCTATTTGACCAGCGATATAGGATAATGTATCGTCTGGAATTTCTAATCCTTCTGCATCTGCTTTTTTACGCAAAATGGCAATACGCGTTTCTAAATCAGGAGGTGTTATGTCTACTGATAATCCCCAAGCAAATCTTGATACCAATCGCTCTTGTAATTTTGGAATTTCATTTGGTAAACGATCACTAGTCAATACAATTTGATGACCCTCGTTATAAAGTGTATTGAATGTATGGAAAAATTCTTCTTGTGTCCCCTCTTTATCAGCAAAAAACTGAATATCATCAACTAGTAGTAAATCTACATTACGATATTCTTGCCTAAAATCTTCAGAAGTACTGTTTTTAATTGAATTAATATAGTCGTTTGCAAATGACTCACTTGTAACATATTTTATTTTAGCGTCAACATTATTTGCCAACATTTGGTGTCCAATAGCATGCATTAGATGTGTTTTCCCTAGTCCTACACCACCATAGAAGAATAGTGGATTATATGTGGCTCCGGGGTCTTCTGAAACAACTAATGCAGCCGCATGAGCCATCTGATTTCCTTTTCCTATGACGAAGGTGTCAAAGGTATATTTAGAGTTTAGTAACGCTTTTTTACTATTTTTTTTGACAATGTTTGGTAATTCTACAGGAGAATCTTTTTTTGTTTTGGTTACAATAGGCTCATCGTCTTGAATAATAAAAACAGGCGTAATTTCTTCACCTGTTAATTCAAAACCAGTTTCTACAATTTTTGCAGCTAAATTTTTTTCCCAGTAATTTTTATGTAAATCTGATGGTAGTTCGATTGTTAATATATTATTTTGCAAATTAATCGGTTTTGCAGGATCAATCCAGGCACTAAAACTTGGAGAAGTTAGTGATTTACGATAGTTTTCAACAAGTTCCTGCCAAATAAAATTAAAATCGGGCATAGTTATCCCCCTAACTCATATAGTCTTTTATATTCTAGCACTAAAAAAAAAAGTTTTCCACTGAATTTTTTAGTTGTGGATACTTTATTATCAAGTCTTAATAAAAGATATGCACAGCTTGTTTTTTTTTGTGCATATCTTTTTTAAAATTTATTTATTAACAAGATATACACAAATACAAACGTTAATTTTATAATATTTTATCACAGTTATTAACAGGTTAAGTAACGCTTGTTGATAACTTTTAAATAGTTGTGTTTTTGTTGATAACTCATGATTAAGTATATATCTTTTTTTTATTACTTATCATTTTTTAACAGGGATGTCATTAAATTTTATATTTTGTGGATAAGTATATATCAAGAAGAATCTCAATACAGTTGACAAAAGGTGATATTTATTTGTATAATGTCATAGTCTGTCTAATGTGATTATTTAGAAAGCATATTAGTTTATAGGAGGTGTATGAGGATGAAAAGAACATATCAACCAAAAAAACGTAAACGTCAAAAAGTTCATGGGTTCCGCAAACGTATGAGCACTAAAAACGGTCGCCGTGTATTAGCAAGTAGACGTCGTAAAGGAAGAAAAGTATTAGCAGCATAAATCACTGACTCTACGAATCAGTGATTTTTTTTTATAATAAATTAAAAAAAAGCGGACTTTATGCTATGATAAGAGTGGTTTAATATGAAAAAAGCGTATCGAATTAAAAAAGAAAAAGAATTTCAACAAATAATTGAGAATAAGCAATCTTTTGCGAATAGAAATTTTATTGTGTACGTCTATGAATCACCTGAAAATACTCATTTTCGTGTAGGGTTATCTGTAGGAAAAAAAGTAGGAAATGCTGTAACACGTAATTATGTGAAACGATTAATACGAACTTCTTTATACGACATGAAAGAGATGATTCAGCCGAATTACAATATTGTATTAATTGCAAGACCTCAAGTCATTAATTTATCTTTAGAAGAAGTAAAGAAAAATATCGTACACGTGTTTAAGTTAGCTAATTTAATGAAATAAGAGAGGGTTAGTCAGTGAAAAATAAGAAAAAATGGTTGTTTATTCTGTCCATGTTTGTTCTTGTCTTTATTTTGACAGGATGTGGTACAGGGGAAATCAATCAAAGTAGTGTGGGATTATGGGATCGGTATATTGTGTATTATTTTGGTGAGGCAATTAAAGCGTTGTCTTTTGGAAATCCAGGGATTGGGATTATCATCTTTACCATTATTATTAGAATAATTTTACTACCATTAATGCATTATCAAACAAAAAGTATGCGTAAGACACAAGAGTTACAACCGAAATTAAAAGAATTACAAGAAAAATATGCATCAAAAGATTCGGAAACAGTTAGAAAGTTACAAGAAGAACAGCAACGTTTGTATAGTGAAGCAGGCGTTAATCCGTTATCAGGATGTTTACCATTATTAGTTCAGTTACCAATCATGATGGCATTGTGGCAAGCAATTTCTCGTATACCAGAATTAACACAAGGAACATTTTTATGGTTAGAGCTAGGTAAGCCAGATCCAACATATATCTTACCGATTCTAGCTGCTATCTTTACTTTTATTAGTACAAGATTAACAACAATGAGCCAATCAAATGTTCAAGGTGCGATGAAGGCGATGAATTATGTGATGCCTTTAATGATTTTATTTATGGGTGTTAAATTAGCTAGTGGTTTATCACTTTATTGGGTAATATCAAATGCATTCCAAGTATTACAAACGTTGTTGATTAATAATCCATATAAATTTAGACGTGAACAAGAAGCAGAAGAACAGCGAAAAAGAGAATTAGAAAAAGCATTGCGTAAAGCAAATACTTCAAAAAAACGAAAAAAATAAACTGAGGGGGTTCGTATTATGCCTACATTTACAGGAGAAAATGTTGATCAAGCCATAAAAAAAGGTTTGGCTTCACTTGATCTAAATCGTGTCGATGCGGATATCTCCATTATTGAAGAGGGAAAAAAAGGGTTTTTAGGTATTGGTAAGAAAGAAGCCGTTGTTTCAGTTGTTGCCAAAGAACCAGAAGTGGAAGAAATTGTTGAAGTAGTAGAAGACAGCATAGCCACAGAAGTTATTGAAGAACCTGTCACTGTTTCACACTCGGAAATAGTGGAAGAAGATAAGTCAGTACCAGTTTCCTCATCACAAGATGTTTCACTTGATGACGCGATTACAGCACTATCATTGTATCTAACAGACATGACAAAAGCATTGGGTGCACCAGCAATGGTTCGAGTACAAAGAGATGATAATCAAGTCGTGTTTCACTTAGATACAGATAAAAAAGGTTTGTTGATCGGGAAGCATGGAAAAGTATTAAATGCTATTCAATATTTATCACAAGTTTATATTCATCGATTGGTTAAAAATCGTTTAACTGTTATTGTAAATGTCGGTGATTACCGTGAAAGACGTGAGATAGTGGTGAAAAGATTGGCTCACCAAGCTGTCAATAAGGTAAGAAATACTTCCCAGCCAGTGTTTTTAGAACCAATGCCGGCCTTTGAACGTAAACAAGTTCATTCCCTTTTGTCTAATGAAAAAGATATAAAAACACATTCTGAAGGTAATGAACCCCATCGCTATTTGGTTGTTGAGTTAAAAAAATAATGATTTAAAAAGTCATACATCTCTTGTATGGCTTTTTTCTTGTCTTTTATATTGTCATCAGACCTAAGAGTATGCTATTATTTTTATGATTATAAATAAGATAGCAGTCAAAGTGCTTATCTACTTTTTTGTATATGCTTTTTTGCATAGGTGAAGGGGTGGAGTGGGCGCTTTTTTATATGTACTTTTTAAGAAAGGAAGGTAAGAATGAATATTACTAAAGAGTTTGACACGATTGCTGCCATTTCAACTCCACCAGGTGAAGGTGCTATTAGTATTGTCCGTTTGAGTGGTGATGATGCGGTGACAATTGCTCAAAGTGTGACGAATTATAAAGAAAAAGATTTAACAAAAGTACCTACTCACACGATTCACTACGGACACATAAAAGACCCTAAAACGAATCAAGTGTTAGACGAAGTGATGTATTCCGTGATGTTAGAGCCTAAGACTTTTACACGCGAAAATATTGTAGAAATTAATTGTCATGGTGGGATGGTAGTAGCGAATCAGATTTTACAACTATTACTAAGACAGGGAGCAAGATTAGCAGAACCAGGTGAATTTACGAAGCGTGCATTTTTAAATGGTCGTATGGATTTATCCCAAGCAGAAGCTGTAATGGATTTAATACAGGCTAAAACAAGTGAATCAATGGATTTAGCTCTTGGACAATTAGATGGTCGTTTATCACAGTTAATTCATTCATTAAGACAAAAATTGTTGGTGGCTTTAGCACAAGTAGAGGTTAATATTGACTACCCTGAGTATGATGATGTCGAAGAGATGACGACTAAAATCATGAAAGAAAAAGCATTTGAAGTAAAAAAAGACATTGCTCATTTATTAGAAACAGCAACACAAGGAAAGATATTGCGAGAAGGATTAGCAACAGCAATTATTGGTCGACCAAATGTTGGAAAGTCTAGTCTTTTAAACGATTTATTACGAGAAGATAAAGCGATTGTGACTGATATTGAAGGAACAACTAGAGATGTTATTGAGGAATTTGTTAATGTTCGTGGTGTACCATTAAAATTAATTGATACTGCAGGGATTCGAGAAACAGAAGATATTGTTGAGAAAATTGGCGTTGAAAGAAGTCGAAAAGCATTATCTGAAGCAGATTTAGTGTTACTTGTGTTAAATCAAAGTGAACCTATTACAGAGATGGATCGTGAGCTGATCACTTTAACAAAAGATATGCAACGTATCGTCTTACTAAACAAAAATGATTTACCAAATAAATTAGATAAAGATGAATTACAAAATTTATTAGGGGAAACACCATTCTTACCAATATCAGTTTTAGAAGGTAGAGGCATTGATTTATTAGAACAGTTAATAAAAGACACATTTTTTGCTTCTAATACGTCTGAAAAAGATGCAACATATATTTCCAACACAAGACACGTAGCACTGCTAGAACAAGCTGATATGGCTCTTGATGAAGTATTAGAAGGAATAGAAGTTGATATGCCTGTTGATTTGTTGCAAATTGATATGACAAGAGCATGGGATTTACTGGGGGAAATTATGGGCGAGAATGTTCAAGATGAATTAATTACCCAGTTATTTAGTCAGTTCTGTTTAGGAAAATAAGGAGATTAACGTAATGGAAAATACTGAAATAAGAGATTATGATGTCATTGTCGTCGGTGGTGGTCATGCGGGTTCTGAAGCGTCGTTAGCAGCAGCAAGAATGGGCATGAGTACATTACTTGTGACATTGAATTTAGATATGATTGGTTTTATGCCATGTAATCCATCAATCGGAGGACCAGCTAAAGGAGTAGTGGTTCGCGAAATTGATGCGTTAGGTGGAGAGATGGGGAGAAATATTGATAAAACTTATATTCAAATGCGTATGCTCAACACAGGTAAAGGTCCAGCTGTAAGAGCCTTACGAGCACAGGCGGATAAACATGCATATCAATCTGAATTAAAACATACACTAGAAAAAGAAGATAATCTGGTAGTCAAACAAGGAATCGTTGAAAAATTATTAGTCAAAGATGATGTGTGTTATGGTGTTGAGTTAAGTACAGGAATACAATATACAAGTAAGGCAGTCATCATTACAGCAGGAACTGCTTTACGTGGAGAAATTATTATTGGCGAATTAAAATATTCATCAGGACCCAACAATTCACTACCGTCTATCGGATTAGCAAATAACTTAAAAGAGATTGGTTTAGAGATTGAACGATTCAAAACGGGCACACCACCGCGCGTAAAATCAAGCACAATTGATTATTCGGTGACAGAAGAACAACCAGGAGACAAGCAACCAAATCATTTTAGCTTTGAAAGTCATGATGAAAACTATCGGACAGATCAATTACCTTGTTGGTTAACTTACACGAATTTAGATACTCACACATTGATTCGTGACAATCTACACCGAGCGCCTATGTTTACTGGGATTGTGGAAGGAGTGGGCGCAAGATATTGTCCATCCATTGAAGATAAAATTGTGCGTTTTAGTGATAAACCACGTCATCAAATCTTTTTAGAGCCAGAAGGAGAACATACTGAAGAAGTCTATGTACAAGGATTATCAACGTCATTACCAGAAGATGTGCAAAAAGAGATGGTTCAGAGTATTGAAGGGTTAGAACAAGCTAAAATTATGCGTAGTGGTTATGCGATTGAATATGATGTAGTTGTTCCACATCAATTACGTCCAACTCTTGAAACAATGAAAATCTCTGGTCTTTATACAGCGGGACAGACAAATGGAACATCAGGTTATGAAGAAGCGGCTTGTCAAGGGTTAATGGCAGGGATCAATGCTGCATTAAAGATTCAAGGTAAAGAACCATTTATCTTAAAAAGAAGTGATGCTTATATAGGTGTATTGATAGATGATTTAGTAACAAAAGGAACAAATGAGCCATATCGTTTATTAACATCTCGTGCTGAATATCGTTTATTATTACGTCATGATAATGCTGATTTACGTTTAACAGATATGGGGCATGAAATCGGGTTAGTTGATGATACGCGTTTTGCTCAGTATCAAGAGAAAAAAGAGATGGTAGAAAATGAATTAGAACGTTTAGGAAAGATTAGATTGAAGCCAACACAAGAAATTCAAACATTCCTTGAAGAAAGAGGGTTAGCGCCATTAAAAGATGGTATTCTAGCACGTGATTTTCTAAAACGTCCAGAAATCACTTATCATGATTTGAGCCAGTTTATTCCAAGTCCTGAAAAAGAACTTCCACGTTATGTAATTGAACAGGTAGAAATACAAGTGAAGTATGAAGGATACATCAAAAAAGCAAAAGATAAAGTAGAAAAACTAAAACGAATGGAAGCAAAACGTATTCCAGAAAATATTGATTATAAAGCGATTAATAGTTTAGCAACAGAAGCAGTGCAAAAGTTAGAAAAAATTAGACCTGAGACGATTGCTCAAGCAAGTCGTATTAGTGGAGTTAACCCATCTGATATTAGTATTCTGATGGTATATATTGAACAAGGTAAAATAGCAAAGATAGACAGTGAAAAGGCCTAGAAATAGGTCTTTTTTATTTTAAATAAATCACAAAAGGAACGATACTTTGATATAATAGAATTAGAGGTGAATACTATGACGAGTGTATCAATTATTATTGGAATTATTGCTATTTTATTAAGTAGTTTTTCCATATACTTGACTAATCAGGTAAATAAAAAAATAACAGAAAAACAAACAAAGCAAGATAAAGATATTAGTAAACTTTCTGCTAAACAAGAAAGCTTTATATTCATGACACAAAAGCAATATGAAAAAGAATACAATTTGTTTTGGAACTTGTTTGATTTATTACAAAAAACAATCGATAAAACGAAAAGTGTGAAAGGTAGTTTACAGTTGCTACATGAGAATACGGAAACAAGTTTAGAAGAAACTTATATAAAATTAATTCAAGAAGGAATAGTGAAAAGTAGCGAATATTTAAATGAATTAGATAACAAATTAGATCAATATGAACCATTTATACAAGAGGAATTTTTTAGAGATTTTAAGTGTCTAATAAAGGAATTGAGAGGATTTCAACAAAGAAGATATAACTATTTTTATTATGAAGATGTAACTACCGACGCAATTAATAGTTTTATTAGAGACATTGAATCAACACTAAATACTGTTGATGAAAAAAGAGTAAAAATAGTAGGTTTTTTAAGAGCGTATTTTGAAAATATTAGAACAAGTTAAAATGTTCCACGTGAAACATTTGGGAAATAATATTAGATTAAAAGCAAACTTATGTATTAGTTAAGTTTGCTTTTTTTATTAAAAACAAGTTCTCGCCATTGAACTTTTTCTGTAGATACGATAAAGTGTATTTATCCGTGAAACACTATTTTGTTTCACATGAAGGAGAATGAAGATGACCCCAGAAGAGTTTAAAAATAGTTTGAAAGAACATGGGATAGAGTTAAATGACGAGCAAATGGCTCGGTATGAATTGTATTTCAAACGGCTTGTTGAATGGAATGAGAAAATCAACTTAACAGCAATTACTGAAAAAGAAGATGTTTATTTAAAACACTTTTACGATTCACTAACATTAGCTTTTGAACGAGATATGACAAGAGATGGTTTAAGTTTATGTGATGTTGGATCAGGAGCAGGTTTTCCTAGTATACCACTAAAAATAGCTTTTCCTAATATGGAAATTTCAATTGTAGATTCTTTAAATAAGCGAATTAATTTTTTAAGAGAGCTTACTAACGAATTAGGATTAGAACAAGTTAATTTATATCATTCAAGAGCAGAGGATTTTGGACAAAATAAAGAGTTTCGTGAAACATTTGATTTAGTGACAGCTAGAGCGGTAGCTAGGTTAAATGTATTAGCAGAATTATGCTTACCGTTAGTAAAGAAAGACGGTCAATTTTTAGCGATGAAAGCTGCTAAAGTTGAGGAAGAATTAGTTGAAGCTAAAAAAGCAATAGCAACACTTGGTGGTAAAGTTGTATCAGAACATGAGGTTAGTTTGCCTATAACAGAAGATGAACGATTTATTATTGAAATAGATAAAAAGAAAGTTACACCAAATAAATATCCTCGTAAAGCAGGATTACCAAATAAAAAACCATTAGTATAAAAATAAAGGTGCCTGATGAATCATTAGACACAATGAGTAAGAAACGGAGGGACCTATTATGGCTAGAATTATTTCTGTAGCAAACCAAAAAGGTGGAGTTGGAAAAACGACCACTACAGTCAATCTTGGTGCGTGTTTAGCGTACGAAGGAAAAAAAGTATTATTAGTAGATATGGATGCACAAGGAAATGCGACAAGTGGTATAGGCATACGTAAAGCGGATGTATCTCAAGACATTTATGATGTCTTAGTTAATGAAGTTCCCATCACTGAAGTCATTCAACAAACAAATAGAGAAGGAATGGATATCGCACCAGCGACGATTCAACTATCTGGAGCAGAAATTGAGTTAACATCTATGATGGCAAGAGAATCACGACTAAAACTTGCTCTAAAAGAAGTGGAAGATAAATATGATTATATATTAATCGATTGTCCACCATCGTTAGGCCATTTAACAATCAATTCATTTACATCGAGTGATTCCATTTTAATTCCTGTTCAGTGTGAATATTATGCACTAGAAGGATTAAGCCAATTGTTAAATACGATACGTTTAGTACAAAAACACTTTAATCCGGATTTACGTATAGAAGGTGTGTTGTTGACGATGTATGACGCTAGGACGAATTTAGGTTCAGAAGTAGTAGAAGAAGTTCGAACTTATTTTAGAGAGCGAGTATATGACACTATTATTCCAAGAAATGTAAGATTGTCTGAAGCACCTAGTCACGGTAAAGCGATTATTGATTATGATCCAAAATCTAGAGGTGCAGAAGTGTATCAAGCACTAGCAAAGGAAGTGATGAATCGTGAGCAAGCCGAATAAAGGATTAGGACGAGGAATTGATGCATTATTTCAAGATTTATCAACAATAGAAGAGGTTGACATTCAATCTGAAACGGTTCAAGATTTGCCATTATCTGATTTGAGACCAAACCCATATCAACCTCGGAAAACATTTGATGAAAAAGCGTTAGAAGAATTAGCTGATTCGATTAAGCAATCAGGTGTATTTCAACCTATTATAGTGAGAAAGTCATCTGTTAAAGGATATGAAATTATTGCAGGTGAACGCCGTTTTAGAGCATCGAAACTTGCTGGTAAAGAAACAATCCCAGCGATTGTACGCGAGTTTGATGAAGCGCGTATGATGCAAGTGGCTGTATTAGAAAACTTGCAAAGAGAAGATTTAAATCCGTTAGAAGAAGCAGAAGCTTATGAAATGTTAATGAAAAATCTTGATTTAACACAGGTTGAGCTATCTGAAAAATTAGGAAAGAGTCGTCCATACATAGCAAATTACCTACGTTTATTAAGTTTGCCTAAAGTAGTGAAAGATTTAGTACAAAATGAGTCTCTATCAATGGGACAAGCTAGAACGTTACTAGGATTGAAGAAAAAAGAAGATATTTTAATCGTAGCAAATAGGGCAATTAAAGAAGGATTAACAGTTCGACAATTGGAACAAATTGTCAACCAGATGAATGACGTGACTAAAAAAGACTCCTCTAAAAAGAAAGAACAGACTCCAAAGCCATACTATATCACTGAAAGTGAAGAGCGATTAATGGATAAATTTGGAACAAGTGTTAGTATTCAAGAAAAAGAAGGAAAAGGTAAAATAGAAATAGAATATTTATCTAATTCCGATTTGACTAGAATTTTAGATATTTTAGACATTCAATTTGATTAATTTAGTATCAAAAATCACACGAAAACTAGTATAAATATAATAGAACTGTGTTAAGATATATCACGTAGTATGACAAAAATCGAGGAGAGATGTTCATATGTATGATTTAGGTGACGTTGTCGAGATGAAAAAACCACATGCCTGTCAAACGAATCGATGGGAAATAATTCGTATGGGAATGGATATCAAAATAAGATGCTTAAATTGTCAGCATATTGTCATGATGCCTCGACGAGAATTTGAGAAGAAAATGAAAAAAGTGTTGGAGAAGAAAGAAGACTAATTTAAAGAATTTAAGAGAAAGAGTGGAAATAAATATGTCATTAACAGCCGGAATAGTTGGGTTACCTAATGTTGGAAAATCAACTTTATTTAATGCAATTACAAAAGCGGGTGCAGAAGCGGCTAACTATCCTTTTGCAACGATTGATCCAAATGTGGGAATGGTGGAAGTACCAGATTATCGTTTGGAAGAATTAACAAAATTAGTAAAACCTAAAAAAACAGTACCTGCAACATTTGAGTTTACTGACATTGCAGGGATTGTTAGAGGAGCAAGTAAAGGTGAAGGGTTAGGAAATAAATTCTTAAGTCACATTCGTCAAGTTGATGCTATCTGTCATGTCGTGCGTTGTTTTGATGATGATAACATCACACACGTTGAAGGTCGTGTTGATCCATTAGCAGATATTGATACGATTAATTTAGAGTTAGTGTTAGCGGATTTAGAATCAGTTGACAAACGTTTAGCTCGTGTCTCAAAAATAGCTAAGACAAAAGATAAAGAAGCAGTAGCAGAACTAGCTGTTTTAGAAAAAATTAAGCCAGTATTGGAAGAAGGTAAATCTGCTAGATCGATTGAATTTACAGATGATGAATTACCAATTGTTAAAGGATTATTCCTATTAACAACTAAACCTGTACTATATGTAGCCAACGTGGCTGAAGATGAGATAGCAGATGTTGAAAATAATAATTATGTCAAACAAGTAAAAGAATTTGCAGCAACTGAAAATGCAGAAGTGATTACTGTATGTGCAAGAGCTGAAGAAGAAATAGCTGAACTTGATGAAGATGATAAAAAAGATTTCTTAGAAGCATTAGGTATTGAAGAATCAGGTTTAGATAAATTAATTCGTACAGCGTATCATTTATTAGGGTTAGCAACTTATTTTACAGCTGGAGAACAAGAAGTACGTGCTTGGACATTTAAAGTAGGGATGAAAGCACCTGAATGTGCGGGTATTATTCATACAGATTTCGAGCGTGGCTTTATCCGTGCTGAAACTGTATCGTTTATAGATTTAAAAGAATACGGCAGCATGAGTGCAGCAAAAGATGCTGGACGTGTACGTTTAGAAGGGAAAGATTACGTTGTACAAGATGGCGACGTAATGTTGTTCCGTTTTAATGTTTAATGGAAAGAATAGGTGACAAGAGTATGTCTGAGTTAACAAATGAAGAATTGCAACAAAAAGTTGCAGAAAACCGTGAATTAGAAAAACAATTAACTAAAAAAAATGATCAGTTTATATTTGATTTAAAAAAGATACTTGATGAAGAAGGCGTAGAAGTTGATGAACGCCAAAAAATAGAAACATTCAATACTATGTTAAAAGAACTTGTAGAAGGGCAAAAAACAGGTCTGACAGCGAAGCACCTATATGGTACGCCAACAGAAGCTGTTGTATTTATAACAACAAAGCCAGCAGCGCCACTTAAAACTAATTTTGGTTCGATGTGGTTAGATAATAGCTTATTACTATTTACTTTTTTATCAGTTATGACAGGTATCTTAACCATGGTATCTAAATCACCACAACCGACACAAGGCATATTAAGTATCACGATTGGTGCGATGTCAGGTGGTCTATCATTTTACTTAATCTATCGTTATATTTATATATACGATATGCCAGGAGCTGATAGAAGTAAACGACCTGGTGTATGGAAGACAGGTGGGATTATGGCATTATGCTTTATCCCGTGGTTAATGATTTTTTCATTATCTGCGTTTATCCCACATGCAATCAATCCTTCACTTGACCCAGTTTTAACGCTTATTTTAGGTGTGGTAGCATTTGGTATCCGTTACTTATTAAAGAAAAAATACAATATTCAAGGAAGTATGTTTTTACGTCCTTAAAAATAAGAAGACCAAACATTTTTTAAAGAAAATTTGTTTGGTTTTTCGTTTATATAAGATTGACGAATAACAGATTATTTGGTAAGTTTGTTAATAAAACAAAATTAAAGGAGTGCGAATTTCTAATGTCAAATTGGGAAACTAAATTTTCAAAAAAAGGGTATACATTTGATGATGTTCTATTAATTCCAGCTGAAAGTCATGTATTGCCAAACGATGTCGATTTAAGTGTTGAATTATCATCTAAGATTAAGTTGAATATTCCAATTATGAGTGCCAGTATGGATACTGTTACAGACAGTAAAATGGCAATTGCTATGGCTAGACAAGGTGGTTTAGGTGTTATCCATAAAAACATGAGCGTAGAGCAACAAAAAGATGAGGTAAGAAAAGTAAAACGTTCTGAAAGTGGCGTTATTATCGATCCATTCTTTTTAACACCAGAACACAAGGTAAGTGATGCAGAGCATTTAATGGCTAAATATCGTATTAGTGGTGTACCCATTGTAGATACATTAGAAAATAGAACATTAGTTGGTATTTTGACAAACCGTGATTTACGTTTTGTGACTGACTATAATTTAATGATTAAAGATGTTATGACAAAAGAAGGTCTCGTAACAGCTCCAGTTGGAACATCTTTAAAAGATGCAGAAAAAATCCTTCAACAACATAAAATAGAAAAATTACCTATCGTAGATGCTAAAGGTCGATTAAGTGGGTTAATTACGATTAAAGATATTGAAAAAGTGATTGAATTTCCTAATGCCGCAAAAGACGAGCATGGACGTTTATTAGTTGCAGCAGCTGTTGGTGTAACAAGTGATACATTTGAGAGAGCTGGTGCTTTAATTGAAGCTGGTGTTGATGCGTTAGTTATTGATACTGCTCATGGACATAGCGCGGGCGTTATTCGTAAAATTAAAGAAATTCGCGATGCCTTTCCAGATGTCACATTAATTGCAGGGAACGTTGCGACTGCTGAAGCTACTCGAGCGTTATATGATGTAGGTGTTGATGTTGTTAAAGTGGGGATTGGACCAGGATCAATCTGTACAACACGTGTTGTCGCAGGTGTTGGTGTCCCACAATTAACAGCTATTTATGATGCAGCAGGCGTTGCTCGTGAATATGGTCGTACAATCATCGCTGATGGTGGTATTAAGTACTCTGGAGATATCGTAAAAGCATTGGCAGCTGGTGGTTATGTTGTCATGTTAGGCTCAATGTTAGCTGGAACAGATGAGTCTCCAGGTGAATTTGAAATTTTCCAAGGTCGTCGTTTTAAAACATACCGTGGAATGGGTTCTTTAGGAGCTATGGAAAAAGGGTCAAGTGACCGTTATTTCCAAAGTTCTGTTAATGAAGCAAACAAATTAGTTCCCGAAGGTATTGAAGGTCGTGTAGCGTACAAAGGTAGTGTACAAGATATTATCTTCCAAATGCTGGGAGGCTTACGTGCCGGAATGGGTTATGTTGGAGCTGGTAACTTAAAAGAGCTAAGAGACAACGCACAATTTGTTGAAATGAGTGGTGCTGGTTTAAGAGAATCTCATCCTCATGATGTTCAAATTACTAAAGAAGCACCAAATTATTCAATTTCATAAAATGGATCAAAAGAGGTCGGGATTTTCCTGCCTCTTTTTTTAGAAAGAAAGGATTATATTTGAGTAAAGTAGGAATTATTGGATTAGGGCAAGTTGGACCAGATATTGCTTATACTTTATATTACAGAAGGTTAAGTAGATGAATTAGTGTTAATTGATAAAAACAAAAAAAGTAATGGCAGAATATTTAGAACTCACAGATAGTATGATGATGACAGACATTAAGTAAAAGAGTTTGACCCACAAGTCTTAAAATAGAAAAATCCCATGAAATCAGTTTTTCAAAACTGATTTCATGGGATTTTTGTTTTGTAATTGAGTGATTTTCACTTGAAAAGTTATTTAGTTATTTCGTTATTTCGTTATTTCGTAATTTTAGTCATACCACCCATGTAAGGTACAAGTGCTTCTGGTATAGTCACACTACCATCCTCATTTTGGTAGTTCTCTAAAATAGCTGCAACAGTACGTCCGACCGCTAAACCTGATCCATTAAGTGTATGAACGTATTGCACTTTCTCTTCTTCGTCTCTGTAACGAATTTTCGCACGTCTTGCTTGGAAATCCTCACAGTTAGAACAAGAACTGATTTCACGATATGTTTCTTGAGTTGGAATCCAAACTTCGATATCATATGTTTTCGCTGCTGAGAACCCCATATCACCTGTACATAAAATAATTACACGATATGGTAAATTTAATTTCTGTAGAATAGCTTCAGCATTATTTGTCATTTTTTCTAATTCTTCATAAGATGTTTCCGGTTTACTAAATTTCACCATTTCCACTTTGTTGAATTGATGTAATCTAATCAAACCGCGAGTATCTCTACCAGCACTACCAGCTTCTGAACGAAAAGCAGGACTTAAAGCAGTGAAGTAAACAGGTAAGGTATCATTATCTAAGATTTCATCACGATAATAGTTTGTTAATGGTACTTCTGCTGTTGGGATTAATGTGTAATTTGAGTTTTCTAATTGGAAAACATCTTCTTTAAATTTAGGGAATTGTCCAGTACCAAACATTGATTTGTCATTAACAATGTATGGTGGAATCATTTCAGTATACCCGTGTTCATAGATATGAGTATCTAGCATTAGGTTATATACGGCACGTTCTAATCTTGCTCCGGCACCTTTATAGAAAAGGAATCGACTACCAGAAACCTTAGCCCCACGTTCGAAATCAAGAATATCTAATTCTTCCGCAACTTCCCAATGAGGCTTAGCCTCAAAATCAAATTGTTTTGGTGTTTCCCATTTTCTTAATTCAATATTTTCATCTTCGTTATTACCAACGGGAACTCCTTCGGCTGGTAAGTTAGGTAAGGTATGAGCGATATACTCTAGTTGTTCATCAATGGTATGGATATGCTTATCCAGCACTTTTATATCTTCACTAACTTGTTTCATTTCTTGAATTTTATCATCAGCATTTTGTCTTTCACGTTTTAATTTTGCGATATCTTGTGATACATCGTTACGATGTTTTTTTAATGTTTCGACTTTTACTAAGTTATCACGGCGTTCTTGGTCAAGACGAACAAAATCATCAATCTTTTCTCCTTCAACACCACGTGTCATTAGTTTTTCTTTGACTAATTCAGTATTCTGACGTATAAATTTTAAATCTAACATTATTATTTCCTCCTTAGTATTTTAAATAAATAAAAAACTCTCGCCCCAGAAAGCCTATGACCTTCTGGGGCGAGAGATTGAATTCGCGGTACCACCCAAATTTTAGACAAAATAATTGTCTCTATAAGCAATTATTAACGGTTTGCTATTTTGCCGATCTAACTTAGTTCTTATGAGTTCGTTAGATAATCATAGAAAGTGGATTCTTTATTTGTTGTTATTAGCTCACACCAACCGCTAACTCTCTTTAAACACACGTAATAAATACTAGTCTTTCATATTTAGTCTATTTATCAGAAATTATAGCTACTTTTCGTAGTGATGTCAACTACTCTTTAATTTGCATGTGCTTTTCCCATTTACCAGCTTTTTTCTCAATGATACTGTTTAGTTCATCTATGGAGCTACCTTCTAGTTGAAAATATAAGGATAAAGCTACAAGTAAAGTGTCAGCACACTCTTCCTTTAAATCATCTAATGTACCATGTTTGTATTGACTGCCACTGGATTTTTTGTATTTTAAAATTGCTTCGGCTACTTCACCAGTTTCTTCGGCTAGTTTTAACCCCATTTCTTCTAGAGATTTTGGTTCTTTTTTTGCTAAATTAATTAAACGTATGACATCCATTGATAAGAATCTCCTTTATTGATTGAAGGTGACATTTTGAGAAATGATATCATAAAATTCTTTTGTTGCGATGGTATTCGATTTATTGGTTAAGTATTGATTACTGAAATAAATAACCATGTCACTGGCGTCATTATTAAAAATCACAGTGGGTTCATAGCCCCTAAAAATACCGTGTCCCCAGAAAATGGTTGGTCCGTTTTCATCGAGTACTTTTCTGTAAAGACCGGATTTATAATAAGTTGTACCATAAGGAGTAGCTTTTAACCAGGCTGCTTTAATATTATTTAAATCTTCAAATCTTCCATCCATTAGTGCTTGAACAACTATTGCAAAGTCTTTGGGGGATGTATACATGTTTCCTGTTCCTAATTCTCTTACATAAGCATAATCAGGTATCTCATTTTTTGCTGCAGTTCCATTTTCTTCATATACAGGAACGAGGTGAGAATTATCTGACAGTTCAGTATAAAAACCAGTTTCTTTTAGATCCAGTGGTTTTTTCACTGTTTTATTAAAATAGTCTGCATAAGATATGCCTGTAATTTTCTCAATAATCATTGCTAATAATCCAAAATTAACAGGAGAATAGTCCCACTCTGTAGAATTTTGATGTGTTGTTGTTTTTAATATATAATTTTCCCAATCCTTTTGGGTTTTAATTGAAGTTGGGGCTTTTCCAGTATCTAATTTCAATCCCGATGTCATAGATAACATACTATCAATTGTAATTTGATCGCTACCTGGTATTTCCGGAAAGAATTTATTCAAAGTAGTATCTAATGATAATTTATTTTCTGATATGAGAGTCGATATAAGTAATGCTGTATAAAATTTTTGAATCGATGCAATCATATAAGTACTTTCTTGGGCCTTCCAAGGGACATCAGTTGCATAACCAAATGAGTTGTACATTATAACTTGATTATTTTTAATTGCGAGTAAAGTTCCTGATAATTCTCTGGATGCAATATCTTGTTCTAGTTTGTCTTTTAATGGTTTTAGTAGAAGTGGAGTCTCTGTATTTTCGGCAAAATTAGTTCTAGGAGTAAATGTATGAGTTTGTTGTAACGGTTCTGACGAATCAGTAGATGTTGGTTTATCGTCAACGGATGTACTAGAACTAGAAGTTGATTGAGATGTCGCGTGTGTTTTTACAAGAGATGTCAATTCGTTAGGGTACAATGCCATTACTGTAATAATGATACTAATGGTGATTAAACTTCCAATCAAGAAGAATAACAAACCTATCCATTTTTGTTTTCTTTTTAATTTATCATATTCCATACGTGATTTTTTCATTAGCTATTCCTCTTTTTCTATTCATAGAATTAATAAAATAAAAAACAGCATTATTTTATGCTGTTCTTTATTGATCGCCATGCTCTGACAAAAATATTCGCTTTTAATACGTCAGTTTTTGTCATCACATCACTAGTTGCTTGCCCAGTGTCTTTTTGATCGAGATAGCCAAGCTTGTCGTTTATATCAGTCGTAACTTGCTGTCCAACGATATTATTTTTTTTAAGCGGTGCCGAAAGTTTATCGTTTTTTTGATTAAACACCTGTTTTAATTCACTGGTTTGTTTGTTTACCCATAAAGAACTTGAGTTTTTTATAATTAAAGGAACAGTTTCAACTTTTCCATTAGGTACATCTGCTTTCTCAACAATAGCGTTTGAACCAGCTTTGTTAACTTCTTGGTATTCCCAATATGTTTCAATATGTTTTAAGATATTTTTTGTAACTTCAAAACGACTATATTTCTCATCAACATTCATGACAACAGTTATGATACGATGTCCATCTTGAACTGTTGAGCCAATAAAACAAGCTCCTGCATTAGGGGTTGTACCAGTTTTTAATCCATCTACACCTTTAGTATAGTAATATAAATCAGGCAACATCAAATTTGAAGACCAATAAGTTTGTTCATCTTTAGTCCCTTGAAACAAAGTATAGTGAGATTGTTTTGTAATATCTAATACCTCTGGATAATCAGTAATCAAATGTTTTGCGACAATGACCATACTTTTTGCGGACATCATGTTGGCATCGTCATCTTTTGAGTTAGGATATCGATCTTCTTTTGGTAAATCTTGAGTATCGAGGCCGGATGCAGAGATAAAGTGAGCATCCTTGATTCCCCATTCATCTACTTTGAGGTTCATTTGGTCAACAAAAGCCTGTTCGGTACCGGATATTAGTCTGGCGAGGCCAGTAGTAGAAACATTAGCTGAAGAAATGAGCATAGCTTTAAGGCTATCTTCAACAGTATAAGTTAACTCTTTTTTTATAGGAATATTTGATAAGTCAGGATTTTCAGTCATTTTGATAAGAGTATCATCAAAAGGAACAGAATCATTCCAACTTATTTTTCCAGTTTTTACGGATTCGTATACAAGATAGGCAGATATCAGTTTTGTCATTGAAGCGATAGGTAGTACTTCACTACTGTTTTTCTCATATAAAATTTTGCCCGTGTCAAAATCAACCGCAATAGCAGATTTAGCTGGAATATCAAGTTCGTTGCTTGCAGCTAACACATGAATTGGGAATACTGACAAAATAATAAGTAAGACAACTACCTTATATTTGTATTTATTTGATTGTGTCATAGATAGTACACTCCTAATTTTAACTGAACCTAATTTAACAAATTCTATTATATAAAACAATAGGTTCATTAAAGACTCTAAAAATGGTTAGGTTATTGTGCCGGTGCTAAAGGTAGATGTATAGTAAAAGAAGTCCAATTTTTATTTGATTTAGCGTATATATATCCACCGTGAAGAGAAACAATACTTTGAGCTATGGCTAGTCCAAGACCAGTACCTCCAGTTTGTTGTGAACGAGACTCTTCAACACGGTAAAAACGATCAAATAAATGGTCTAAAGCTTCTTGAGGTATAGGATCACCATCATTTTTTACGACTATAACTACTTCGTTTCCAATTTTATCAGATGTTATAATTATTTGTGAACCGTTAACGCCATATTTCAAAGCATTAGATAGAAGGTTATCAAACACCCTTACTAATTTTTCGGTATCTCCTATCATCATTAACGAGTCTTCTTGAGGTATAAAATTTATTAACTTATCTTTTTTGGATGCTTCGAGTTCATAATCTACAGTAAGTTGTTCAATCAATTGATTCATGTCAAATGTAATAGCATTTAACGGTACATTAGATTGTCTGACTTTAGTATACTCAAATAAATCATCAACTAATACTTTCATCTGTTTTGATTTTAAATAGGCAGTATGTGTGTATTTCAATAATTCATCTTCATTTTGGTATTTTCCTTCTTCTATTAAACCCAGATAACCAATGATAGAAGTTAAAGGTGTCCGTATGTCATGGCTAACATTGGTAATTAACTCATCTTTTGATTGTTCAATTCTACGTTCTTCTTCTAATGCATCAACCGTACTATCAACAAGGGCATTGATACTAGTTATTAGTCGTCCTAAGTCACCTTTTAATTCAAAGGGAATACGATGGTTGTAATGTCCATTTGAAATATAATGTAACTCGCTAATAATGTGTTGTTGTTGCATTTGCTTGAAACGTCGAATTAGTCGCCAATATAGTATAATAATATCCGCAAAAACCATTATAAATATTAATGGTTTTTGCCAAAACATCGGGGGACTGGAGTCATAAAAGATATTATATTGTATATGCCACATAAATTCATCAATAGGTAATGAAGTATTTACTATTTGATCGATGAGAATATATAGTGCTAAATTCAGAAGGATCAGTAAAATAATCGTAATGATACCTTCTATTATTAATTCACTAGTTTCCTTTGAGGTTAGCTTAATACTATTCTTTTTTTCATCATCCCTCAATTTTATACCCCACTCCCCAAACTGTTTGGATTACTTTTTCGCCGTTAGTAGCTTCTTCAATCTTATCTCTTAAGTGACTAACATGAACCATGACTGTTTTCGCAGAAACTAAACTTTCTTGTTGCCATACCCTTTCAAAAATTTCTTCAGCACTAAACACACGATTGGGATGACTAGCAAGTAAATAAAGAATGCCGAACTCTAAAGCTGTTAGTTGTATTTTTACACCTTGATCAGTTTCAACTTCATGTGAATCTTTTTTTATAATTAAAGGTCCTACCTCTAATAAGTCAGGTTCTTCAGATTGGACTTGCATATTAGTCCTTCTCAGTAGTGATTTTACACGTGCCATAATTTCTAAAGGATTAAATGGCTTGGTAACATAATCATCAGCGCCAGTAATCAATCCCTGTATTTTATCCATATCAGTTGTTTTAGCTGTTAACATTATAATAGGAATTTGAGATTCTTTTCTTAACTCTTTAACGACTTCTAATCCGTTCATTTTTGGCATCATAATATCAAGAATTAATAATGCGATGTTAGGATTTGTAATAATCTTACTAAGAGCTTCCTTACCATCATAAGCTTTAACGACGTCATATCCTTCGTTCTTTATATAGATGCTTAATAGTTCAACAATTTCTTTATCATCATCAGCTACTAGTATTTGCATGTTGAATTCCTCCTAATTATTTATATTACCCATTGTATCAAATAAATTAAAATAAAAAATAAATTAAAAAATATGTTTACTTTTTTTTAAATAAGTAGTATATTAAATGAGTTGTTATTTTATTAAAAATACTTTTAAAAATATGTTGACGAATCAATGATATGTGTGTTATCATCATCTAGTTGCTTCCTATATTATATATTTTTAAATTTAAAAAAATGATAAAAAGGTATTGACAACAAATTATCGTTTTGATATGATATAAAAGTTGTTACGGCAACAAAGTTTAGACCTTTGAAAACTGAACAAAGTAAGACAAACCAAATGT
>NZ_QRJY01000050.1:0-515 GCF_003471765.1 Vagococcus sp. AM17-17 | reverse complement strand
TCAGAGGGTCGAGGGTTCAAGTCCTTTAGCCGGCATCTATAAGCGGAAGTAGTTCAGTGGTAGAACATCACCTTGCCAAGGTGGGGGTCGCGGGTTCGAACCCCGTCTTCCGCTTTCATAAGTTCTAGCCGGGGTGGCGGAACTGGCAGACGCACAGGACTTAAAATCCTGCGGTGAGTGATCACCGTACCGGTTCGATTCCGGTCCTCGGCATCAAAATAGCGCCCATAGCTCAACTGGATAGAGTGTCTGACTACGGATCAGAAGGTTAGGGGTTCGACTCCTCTTGGGCGCGTTAGATTTTAATACGGGAAGTAGCTCAGCTTGGTAGAGCACTTGGTTTGGGACCAAGGGGTCGCAGGTTCGAATCCTGTCTTCCCGATTTTGAGAATTTTCTCAAAAAAATCTTAAAAACTTGTTGACAATAAGAGAACAAGTTGGTATGATATAAAAGTTGTTACGGCAACAAATTTTAGACCTTTGAAAACTGAACAAAGTAAGACAAACCAAATGTG
>NZ_QRJY01000005.1:0-81624 GCF_003471765.1 Vagococcus sp. AM17-17 | reverse complement strand
TTTGGAGGAACGAAAAAAAGTAAAGTTTTTAGTCACTGATATGAATGCTGCTTATTTTCAATTAACTAAAAGAGTCTTTCCAACTGCTAATATCATCATCGATCTATTCCATGTTATAAAGCATTTAAATACTGCTTTTAATGAATTTAGGGTACGGGAAATGAAAGTATTGATTCGCCAAAAGAAAAAATCAGAGGCTAATAAACTGAAATCAAATTGGAAATTCCTTTTAAAAAATCAACAAAATATCTCTATTTCTAAATTTAAAACCTGGAGAAGTGTCCCTTCTCAAAAGTACCCTCTTTTAACGGAATCAATGATGATTGATCGACTACTCTCATTCTCTGCGAATCTAAAAGAGGCTTATGATATTTTCCAACTACTAACGTATCATTTTAGAAATAAAGACGGTCAATCGTTTTTTGACCTGTTAAAAAACTTACCTAATAACTTAGATAAGCTATTTAAAGACAAATTAGAGTACTTACTTACCTATGAAATAGGTATTCGTAATGCCCTTCTTTATGATTTTTACAATGGAAAAATTAAAGCCAAGAATCCTCATATAAATACACTAAAACGAGTGGCATACGGATTCAAATCATTTCACAATATGAGAATAAGGATTTTCTTGATAAGCGGCCTTATAAAAATAAAATAACTAAAAAAGATGATAAATATGAGATTACTCTCACAATCATCATCTTACCAATTTAACTCATCAGTCCTATTTGATAAAGAGCTAATTAATTCTATTTCATTTTTGAGACTTTTTCATCAATATTATTGTCCATCAACACGATTTGATATAGAGCCTTTTTATATCGCAAACAAATCACATGCTTTATCTGGATCGGTATCCATAATTTTTACTTGTCCGCCCGCATCAATATCATGCTGCTGTAAAATTCCTGTGACTGTCATATTAGCTAATTCTTTCATATTATTCTCTTTACTTAAATGCCCAAGATAAATATGTTTCGTCCGATCACCAATGATTTCTGTAGCAGTTAACGCACCATCTTCATTAGACAAATGCCCTTTATCCCCTAGTATACGCTGCTTAGTATTCCATGGGTATCGGCCCATACGCAACATATTTGGATCATGATTACTTTCTAATAAATACGCGTCTGCATTTTTTATCACACCTTTAACTTGTTCACTACAATAGCCAGTATCTGTTAAAATTACAAATGATTTATTACCTTTGTAAAAACGATAAAACTGTGGAGCTATGGCATCATGTGATACACCAAAACTTTCGATATCCATATCTCCTAAAGTCATGACTTTACCCATATCAAAAATATTTCGTTGTTCAAATGGTACATTCCCAATATTTTTTTCCATTGCTTGCCAAGTTAATTCATTCGCATAAATATCTAGATTATATTTTCTAGCTAATACTCCCACCCCATGAATGTGATCTCTATGTTCATGTGTCACTAGTATCGCATCTAAATCTTCTGGTGAACGGTTTATGGAAGCTAATAAACTGGTGATTTTTTTTCCACTAAGACCTGCATCAACTAAGATTTTTCGTTGAGCAGTCTCAATATATAATGAATTTCCGGTACTCCCACTAGCAAGTACACTGATATTAAAACTTGTTTCTGACACTACGACATGCATCCTTCCTACTGACTACTTATTAATCACCTCAGACACAGATGAAGAAATTATCGCATTCGTAAATGCATTAATTCGTTCTGTTTGTGTCACGTTTTTACTACTTTCAACTGAAACAAACCACGCTGGAATATACACATTTTTCCCTCTAACAGTAAAAATACGCGTGTAACCTAGATGTAGCCACTTCACTTTATCACCTGATTGGATACGGTTATTTGTATACAAACTAATAATCGCATCTCTTTCAGAAATCACACTCTGTACTTCTCTTAATGGTTCAATTCGGCTGATATGAGTTTGTTTATAGCTTGTTATTTGATTACTATCTGACTTTTCTTGTGATATAACAATAGATAACTGGGAAGTTTCATCATAAAATGGAATTCCCTCATATGTTTGATTATAGATATAATTTTTAAAAGGAATGGTTTCTTCTTTATTTAATACATAATCTTTTCCATATAATACATTAGATGATCCTCTAATAAATTGATTAACAGATTCCATATCTTTTGATTTTCTCACAATCGTATCAGGTTGCACTAAGACCTGACTCGTTAATTGATGATTATTCACTTGCCAAGATTGGTCTTTTAATTGTTCACGTGCATCATCAACTAACTCATCTTCTTCAGCTGATAAATAGTACCCCTCTTTCTTTACTTTTGACAAATTATCAGGAACTTCTATGTGATCAGCTTTTAAACGTTCTTCTAAATTTTCGGAAATACTTCCTGTTGAAATATAGTCTTGTGTATCTCTACCTTCTTGGTAAATATAATATAAAAACATATTTAAAAATAAAAATACAATGAAAAAGATGCCTTCAACTCGTCTAAAATCCATTAAGAATGGCCTCCTTTAACCAATATGCTCTCCAACTTTTCTTGTGTCATCCACATATTGTCATAATTCACATACCAAGAAGGGACCAAATCAATGGCTTGCTGTGTTTCTTTATTTTGTTGCCATTTATATCCAATCTGAATATCGGATACTTTTGACATATCCACACCCTTATTAATTAAGCTATCTACCACTTCTTGCGTAGGTACAAGTGTCACAGAATCATCTGAAGGTAGCGGTATCTGTAAAGTATCTTGATTTGCTTTAATAAATACGTTTTTGTTTTGTACCGTCGCAGCCATGCTACCTTTCATATTATCGCCAAATACTGGAAATCCCTCAACATAATTTCGATAGATTACTTCATTCCCTGTATCAGAAAAATATCGCAAATTCCCTAAAGAGGAACCCATATCTTCTACATATTGAAAAGTTTCATAATACAATTCGTTAATACTTTCTGAATGATCTTGTTTTAGTTTACCGAAATAATTCACCTCACCAGTCTTACTATCAATTGTCAAAGACTCGCCCTCACTATTGGATAAACTTAAATTTTCTCCTTCATTTGAAAATAGATCATTAGGTTGATTAAAGAATCCACGAGAAAACGTTGTAAATGACTGAGTTGCGATAATATAACTATACGTTTTAAGTTTCGTACTGTCTGCTAAATAATAAATACCAGCATAATTTAGCTCATCTGTTGGTAAAATAGCAGTAACATAATTATTACTCTCAGCATCTAGTATAGAGGCTATACTTGCTATATTCCCTTTAATATCAAATTCAATACCCGTTTTATTCTTATAATCAACAAAGTACAATTTATTATCATCTAATGACATCACCAACCAATTAAACAGAAAATTCTTACTATCATGGGGTAAAGTCGCTGACACGTTATTCATATTAATAAACAACGATATTGGTATTGGACTAGGATATACCAAATTAAATAAATCCCGTTTTGTTGTCAAATTAGTTATCTCTGCTGTTGATAACACTTTTGATGAGCCAAATCCTAATGAGACAATTTTCTCATGTAAACTCTTCATAGTTGATTCTTTATTAGTATATAGAAAGTGATCACCACTTCCATGATGATAGAATAACTTAGTTGGCATATAGACTTCTGTCATCTCTTTTTTCTGGATAACGGCTTTTACTTTATCTGTTCTGTCTTGAAACTGACGATTAGCAGGTTTTGTCCATATCTTCCAAGACAAAAACAAACTGAGCAGCACCATTAAAATGACACTAATTTTTAACAGATTCTCTCCTAATTTACTCATTCCCATAGATCCTCCTCGTAAGGTTCATAAGGTAGTGAAATAAAGAATGTCGAACCTTTATTCTCTTCACTTTCTGCCCAAATATTTCCACCATGCGCTAGTATTGATTCTTTTGATATAGCCAGTCCTAAACCAGAACCACCCATTGCACGGGAGCGCGCTTTATCAACACGGAAAAAGCGATCAAACACTCTGCCAAGATTTTGTTTTGGAATACCTAATCCTTCATCAGAAATACTTAATACGACATTTTTGTGTGTTTCAAGTAAGCGACAAGTAATCGTTCCCCCATCTGGCGAATATTTCATGGCATTATTTAAAATATTATCTAGTACTTGAATCATTCTATCTGTGTCAATATCTACCCAAATGGCACGCTGAGTAAATTCTCGTTTAATCACATAATTCTTTTCACTATCTTTAATGACCATATCAAAACGATCTAGCACGTAATTAAACATCTCGTTTAAGTTGACTAATTCTTTTTGTAACTCAATTTTGTTAGCATCCATTCGGGATAATTGCAGTAAGTCATTAATCATGCGAATCATGCGGTTTGTCTCTTCTTGTGTGACTTTTAAAAATTGTGGAGCAACTTCTGGCTCTTGCCACGCACCATCTAATAAAGCTTCAATGTAACTCTTCATACTTGTCAATGGTGTTCTTAATTCGTGTGATACATTTGATACAAATTGACGGCGTTCTTCTTCATCTTTTTCTTTTTTGGTTACGTCATGTAGTACACACACCAAACCACTAATGAAACCAGACTCTCGGCGAATCATCGAAAATTCAGCACGTATCAAGGTTGTTTCTTGAAAATCTTCACTAAAGTCTAGTAATACATCTTCTTGAACTTCTAGTAAATCTCTAAAACTATATTCATCACCTAATTTTAAAAGGTCTAAAATGGATTGGTTAATCACATCTTCTGTCCCAATTCGAAGTAAGTTCAGTGCGGTATCATTGATCAAAATGATATTCCCTCGCCTATCAGTCCCAATAACACCATCTGACATATGAGTCAGTACGCTATCTAACCTTCGGCGTTCCGCATCCATCGTTTCTTGCGTTTCTTTAACACGATAAGACAGTTCATTAAAAGTTTCACCTAATTGGCCTAACTCATCTTTCCCATAGACTTCTACTTGACCGGAATAGTCACCATTAGCAATGCGATCTGCTTGCTGTTTCATCTCACCAATTGGCTTTGTAATAGTTCGAGACACAAGTAGTGCGATAATCAAAGTAAAAACTAATGCAATCATGGAAGCATAGAAGAAAATCAACGTGATGTCACTGACTTGTTGATACTTACTTTCAATATTACTTTTGACATAAAGCGAACCAATAACGGTATCTCCAGTCGGCGAGTAAATTTGTTCAATATTAATAAACACTCGTTGCCCTGTTTGAGGATCTGTCCGCTCTTCTTTTTTCTGATTAAATGAATTAAACAATTCGTAATCATTTTTCTTTCCGACATCCCCTTGAAGATTCGGGTCACTTGTTGCAATTACAATCCCTTTGTCATCTACTAAACGAACTTCCAAAATATCATTTTTAGAAAATTCATCCAATATTCGCTTTAAATTTGATTCTTGTTGTGAATCATCTTTTTTGCTGATTTCAGAACTCAGATTCGTCGCTAGAGTCTCCACTTGATTGGTGACATTTTCTTCAAACGTTTGAATGGTTGATGTTTCTAGTACACGAATAAAAATTGCTCCGATAATCTCAATTGAAATCATCAACAAAAGCACAAAAACTAAAGCAATTTTAAAGTGAACAGATGAAAAAAAGGGCGTTCTCTTTTTTTTCATTATACGATTCACCTAATCTTGTTCTGGATTTCTAAGGTAGTAACCAACACCGCGTCGTGTAATCAACCAATTTGGGTGACTTGCATTGTCTTCGATTTTTTCTCTTAAACGTCTCACTGTCACGTCTACTGTACGCACATCACCAAAATAATCATAGCCCCAAACTGTTTGAAGCAAATGTTCACGTGTCATAACTTGACCAATGTGTTTAGCCAAATAATGTAATAATTCAAATTCACGATGAGTCAACTCAATTGTTTCACCACGTTTTGAAACAACATACGCATCTGGATGAATGGTTAATACACCAATCGTCAACTCATTATTTGGCGTATATTCTAATTTAGCTGTCGTGTTGTCATGACGACGTAAATTTGCTTTTACACGTGCCACTAGTTCACGATTAGAAAATGGTTTGGTTACATAATCGTCAGCTCCAAGCTCTAAGCCTAATACTTTATCAATTTCAGAGTCCTTGGCTGTTACCATAATTATCGGCGTATCATATTTTTTACGGACATCACGACATACCTCTAGACCATCTTTTTTAGGTAACATCAAATCTAAAATAATTAAATCAGGTGTCACTTCATCCACCATCTCTACGGCTTCTTCACCATCAAATGCGGTGAATACTTCATATCCTTCTTTTGTTAAATTAAATTTTACTATATCTGAAATTGGCTTCTCATCATCTACAACTAATATTTTTTTCACTATCCGTCACCATCCTTTATTTTTCTTCATTTCTATAAAGTCGTCTTTTTTATTATACAACATTTTGAATACTTAAAAAACATTTGAGATTTTCTGATTTTTTTCATACTTTTATGATTATTTTCAGTAAATATCACTTATTTAATTTCGGTATTTTGCATATGTATAAGAAAAAAATGATAAGTCTAGATTGGTTGATTTATCAATGTTTATAAACATTATAATCTGTGTTATTTATCTATCTTCTCCTTTTTCATTGTTACTTTCCTACATATGACTTAAAATTAATGTATAAATTAATTCATTTAATTTATTCGGCTAACAATTGACGTTAGACTAGGTTTCCCCTTCCCTTACAAAGTCTAGTCTTACTGAAGCAAAAAAAGTTGAGATCATTCTCAACTTTTTTTGTGTTCTCTGTTATTTTAATTGTTTTATTATGATTTGTTATGAGATTTTATTGCATCTATTTTTGATTTTAAGTAAGACTCAATATGACGATCTGTTGGCTCTGTTTCTAAACGTTCGAAGACGTTTACCATTGTTTTTAACTCATCATCATCTAAATCATCTACAATAGCTAAAAGATTTTGATTATCCTGTAATTTATCTTTTACTAGTAATCTATACTTCAAACGATTCACAGACTCTGATGTTTTTTCAATTCCTTTTTTTGTTAATTTAGTTATCACGATAACACTAGCGATACCAGTTGCTGCCATGACACATTTTGTTGATTTCTTCATGCTCATCATCCTCCATCTCTTTACAACCTATTATACCATTAAAGACTTCTTTCACGTACTAAAAACCTTTTTCTATTATTTGTATCTCATTTCCTTACTCTCTTAATAAAATAAAAAAACGCTGATAGACCAGCATTTTAACAAATGCATATATCAACGTTTTTCTTCTAAAAATGGGCTGTAGGGGGTTCGAACCCATGACCCACGGATTAAGAGTCCGTTGCTCTACCAACTGAGCTAACAGCCCTAAGAAATGAACAAAATTATTATATCACTAGTTATTTTTTCTCGCAAGAATTTATACTATATTCTACGTGTCTTTATAGGCACAATGCGTTGAGAACGAGCATCTTTTTCTTGAATAGCCTCAGCTAATTTATATAAGAAATCAATATCATCTAAACTACTTGTATCAAGTCCCAACTCCTCACCTAGTGATAATAAATTCTCTTCTGGTGAATGACGCAATAATGAATCTACTTCTACTAATATCATATCGGACAATCCTTTCGTTTTTTTAGCAAGAGATAATCCTTGAGGGTATTGTTCGTGATAGTGTAAAAATTCAAAAAACTTGACTAATACAATGACAGCTTTCTCAAAAAATTTTGGTCCAGCCACAATTTCATGAGGAAAAATATCTAGTAAAATATCTTGTAAAGCTACTTCATCCCACTCACTAAGTGTCTGAAAATGGTAATCAAACATGTACTCACTAATATACAGTATCGTTTGTCGTGATATCATTTGCTCTGAATAGCTTAATTGTCTATACCAAAATGTCTTTTCAAATGTATTTATTTTATTAGTTGATTCCTTCATCGCTTCTTCAAATAAACGATTTGCTTCTTCTAAATGTTCATTTATCATTGCCCCACCATCTCTTCTCATTTTATTCACTCCTCTTTGTAAAAAATGAGGGATAAACATCTTGTTCATTTAATATAACGTATGTATTTTAAAATGTCTACTATTTATAGAAAACGTTTATCCTATCTAATATTATATAGATAACATAATGTGCCCTGATTATGAGTTTCGTCCGACCACACGACAAAATTGCCATTTTTTCGATGTTTTTCCTATTTACTTTTGTTATGTCTATGTCTATACTAGAGACTGTTGTCGTAGATAGATTGTAGATGAACGAAAAAATATACCCGTCCTAAAACACAATAACTAGTGGCTTTCAATAATTTAAACACAATATCTAGTGTTTAATTATTGACTTTTTTTTATTTCAAGCTATACTTGTATTTATATTATGGGAACAAATTAGGAGGAAATACTCATGAATACAATCACACTGTACACAAAAAATAACTGCCCTCAATGTTTAATGACTAAAAAATTCTTAGCACAAAAAAATGTAGAATTTAACGAAATCAACATTGACAATGAACCCCAATATATTGATTCACTAAAAAAACAAGGATTCCAAAGCGTGCCTGTTTTAAAAACAATGGATGACAACGTGACAATCGTTGGGTTTAGACCTGACCAACTTAGAACGTTGGCGGTTTAATCATGAAGCTAGTCTTTTTTTCTTTAACCGGACAGACAAGACGTTTTATTAATAAGCTAGATTTTCCATTTTATGAAATAGACACAACAAATCCTTTTCATGAGATGAATGAAGATTACCTATTGATCGTTCCTACTTATGACAAAGAAGTCACAGAAGTAGTGAACGATTTTATTGAGTATAAAACTAACCAAGAGCACTTACTAGGTGTCGCTGGTGGTGGCAATCTAAACTTTGGAGACTTATTTGTGTTTACTGCAAAAGATATCGCCAAAGATTACAACATTCCTCTCGTCTTTTCTTTTGAGTTTAGTGGAACTGATGAAGATGTAAAAAATTTTAAGAAAGTAGTGAATGAATTTGAGTCTAAAAGACCTAACTGATGTAACGTATTTCGAACTTAACAACGAAATCAACCGCCCCGTAAACGATCAAATTCCCTTATATAAAGATAAAGAAGCCCTAGATGCATTCTTTAAAGAAAATGTAGAACCAAATACCAAACAGTTTTCTTCTATAGAAGAGAAGTTATCTTTTTTAACTGAACACGATTATTTAGAAGAAGACTTTTTAAGCAATTATTCGATTGAATTTATTGAGTCTTTATACGCTTACTTAGAATCACAAAACTTTACATTTAAGTCATTTATGGCTGCCTATAAATTTTATTCTCAATATGCCTTAAAAACAAATGACGGCACACAATATTTAGAGCGTTATGAAGATCGTGTAGCATTTAATGCTTTGTATTTTGCTGATGGCAATGAAGAATTAGCTATGAGTTTAGCAGATGAAATGATTCATCAACGTTACCAACCAGCGACACCCTCATTTTTAAATGCTGGCCGTAAGCGTCGTGGTGAGTTAGTTTCTTGTTTCTTAGTCCAAGTGACTGACGATATGAACAGTATCGGTCGCTCAATCAATAGTGCGCTACAATTATCACGTATTGGTGGTGGTGTTGGTATCACACTATCAAACTTACGTGAAGCAGGGGCTCCAATCAAAGGATTTGAAGGTGCTGCAAGTGGTGTCGTTCCTGTTATGAAATTATTCGAAGATAGCTTTAGTTATAGTAACCAACTTGGCCAACGTCAAGGTGCTGGTGTGGTTTACTTAAACGTTTTCCATCCAGATATTGAAATGTTCTTATCAACAAAAAAAGAAAATGCGGACGAAAAAATTCGTGTTAAAACATTATCACTGGGATTGTTAGTTCCGGATAAATTTTAC
The DNA here is from genome assembly GCF_003471765.1 of Vagococcus sp. AM17-17. Taxonomy (NCBI): domain Bacteria; kingdom Bacillati; phylum Bacillota; class Bacilli; order Lactobacillales; family Enterococcaceae; genus Vagococcus; species Vagococcus sp. AM17-17. The sequence continues at coordinate 71,804 of NZ_QRJY01000005.1, read as the reverse complement.
GAATTAGCTCGCAACAATGAAGACATGTACTTATTCAGTCCATATAGTGTGGAAAAAGAATACGGCGTACCGTTTTCTTACATTGATATCACTGAGGAATATGACAATTTAGTGGCGAATCCTCGCATTAGAAAGCAAAAAATTGACGCTCGTTACTTAGAAAATGAAATTAGTAAATTACAACAAGAATCTGGTTATCCTTATATCATCAACATTGACACTGCCAACCGTGCGAATCCTGTTGATGGCAAAATCATTATGAGTAACTTGTGTTCTGAAATCTTACAGGTCCAAAGACCATCTGTCATTAATGATCGTCAAGAATATGACGTCCTTGGAACAGATATTTCTTGTAACTTAGGCTCTACAAATATCGTTAACTTAATGGATAGTCCAGACTTTGGAAAATCTGTTAAAACAATGACAAGAGCTTTAACTTATATCACAGACGCTTCTGATATCGAAGTGGTTCCATCAATCCAAAACGGTAATCGACTAAATCATACAATTGGTTTAGGCGCCATGGGATTACATACTTACTTTGCTAAAAATCAAATGGAGTATGGTTCAGAGGAATCATTAGAATTTACAGATGTGTATTTCATGTTATTAAACTATTGGACTTTAGTTGAAAGTAACAATATTGCAAAAGAACGTAATGAATCATTCGATAACTTTGAAAACTCAAAATACGCTACTGGCGAGTACTTTGATCTATATATTAATGAAGAAATTAAACCATCTTCTGATAAAGTTAAAGAATTGTTCGATGGTATTTTTATTCCAACAGCAAAAGACTGGGAAGAATTGAAACAATCTATTAAAGAATTTGGTTTATACCATCAAAACCGTTTAGCTGTAGCACCAAATGGCTCAATTTCTTATATTAATGATACAAGTGCCAGCATCCACCCAATCACTCGTTTGATTGAAGAACGTCAAGAAAAGAAAATTGGTAAAATCTATTACCCAGCACCCTTCTTATCAAATGACACTATGCCTTATTACACGTCTGCTTATGATATGGATATGCGTAAAGTCATTGACGTGTATGCGACAGCTCAAAAACACATCGACCAAGGAATGAGCTTGACTCTATTTATGCGCTCAGATATACCTGAAGGCTTGTATGAATGGAAAACTAATACAACAAAACAAACAACGCGTGACTTAAACATTTTACGTCACTATGCTTTCCATAAAGGTGTTAAATCAATTTACTACGTTCGTACGTATACTGATGACGAGGAAGAAATTGGAAGTAATCAATGTGAAAGCTGTGTTATTTAAGGAGGAGCAATAAATGACTGCGTTAGACAATAGTTATTACCAAGCAATTAACTGGAACGCTGTTGAAGACATTATTGATAAGTCAACTTGGGAAAAATTGACTGAACAATTTTGGTTAGATACACGTATTCCATTATCAAATGATTTAGATGACTGGCGTAATTTTAATGACGCTCAAAAAGAAAATATTGGCTTAGTTTTCGGTGGTTTAACACTACTTGATACGATTCAGTCAGAAAGTGCCATTGAAGCCTTAAGAAAAGATATCCGTACGCCCCATGAAGAAGCAGTCTTAAATAATATTCAGTTCATGGAATCGGTTCACGCAAAAAGTTACTCATCCATCTTCAGTACATTAAATACTAAAGCTGAGATTGAAGAAATTTTTGAGTGGACAAATACCAATGCTCAGCTACAAAAAAAGGCTGAGATTATTAATGAAATTTATTTAAATGGCTCTCCTTTACAAAAAAAAGTAGCAAACGTTTATGCTGAAACATTCCTATTCTACTCTGGTTTTTATGCACCTTTATACTACTTAGGAAACAATAAATTAGCAAACGTAGCTGAAATCATTAAATTGATCATTCGTGACGAGTCAGTTCATGGTACTTACATTGGGTATAAATTCCAATTAGGTTTTAATGAACTACGTCAAGATGAACAAGAAAAAATGAAAGAATGGATGTATGACCTACTATTCACTCTTTATGAAAATGAAGAAGTGTACACTGAATTGTTGTATGACAAATTAGGTTGGACTGAAGAAGTAAAAACATTCCTACGTTATAATGCCAATAAAGCGTTGATGAATTTAGGTATGGACCCACTATTCCCAGATACAGCAAGTGACGTGAATCCAATCGTCATGAATGGTCTATCAACAGGAACAAGCAACCATGACTTTTTCTCTCAAGTAGGAAATGGTTACTTACTTGGTACCGTTGAGGCAATGGATGACAATGATTATTTAATCGGTATGTAAAAAAAGACTGATGAATCAAAATTTGATTCATCAGTCTTTTAAATTATAGAGCCACATTATCCAAACACACAGTACAGTTTAAAACAGTGCTAATAACCGACACAATATAAATCGTACTTCCAAAACTTGAGAATAGTTGACTCGCTAAAAGTTTATTAAATTGTTTTGTCATTATACTTCCTACTTTCACTTAGGTGAATAATTTTCATCACCTTTTTACTTATTTACACTAAGTGAAATGGTCTGAATCCGTCTCATAAAATGCTTCCTCTATAATATTTCGTTTAAGTAAAACACTTTTTCAAACAAAAAAAATATCCTTTAAAAAGAATCTTTTTATCATAGTTAGTTATCTTTTGGCATAAATAAGCTTTTGTTTTTGTTTAATATGAGTAACAACACAATGACTGTTGCTAACCCTGTTAGGAAACCACTAATCCCGTTTGCTACTAATGAGTAAGTCACTGGTGATAATCCCCAAATGGCATATTTACCCCAGAAAATAAATCCGGCAATAAAGTGGAAAATATAGCGTATCAAGGTACCAAAAAATGTACCTGAAACAACGTACTTCCATGCACTTGATGGATTAGTTTTTAAAGCTGTTTGTAGCTTTGTACTAAACACACCTGAAAAACCTGCTGCTGCAAAAGCGAATATGTATTCAATAATAACTTGTGATACTGTCAAGAAGTAAACTTGCCCCATTAAAAAGTGCAATAATCCCCAAATAAGACCAGCGTAAACTCCTGGTACAGTTCCACGGCGTAATGCATAGAGAGTAAGTGGAATCATACCTAAAGAAACAGAAAATCCTGTTCCTATATTTAACGGGATAAACGATAATGCCATAGATAGCGCAGCTACAATCGTCCCCTCTAAAATAATTCGTGACCTTTTCGACATAAAAAAACTCCTCCTATTATTGATTAATACGTGACCAATCAACAAAAGAGCAGTGCTTACTTGCTACCACTTCACACAATTCCTACGCTTGAATTAACAATATCAGGTTCGAGGGTTTAGAGTTTTCACTCATTCTCAGCTTTGAAGCTCCCCTTTGTGACGGCTATGTATTTAATTTATTTCATCTATAAGTATGGCATGTACCCGCTTAAGAGTCAAATGAATGAGACATTTCTTACTAATCAACTAGTTATTTAATTGATTAGATACGATATTCTCACAAAATTCAATGGTATGAGTCATGCCTTGCGCTAAACGATGGTAGTCGCTACCGAGTAAGTAACACATCTCTTCTATCTTTTTTGCATTTAACAAAAACGTCTGATCTTTTGTCATAACATAATCATATAAATTAAAATCAAATACGCATAGTATGCGTTGAAATCCCTCTTCAGTGTTTTTTGTCACCTCATAAAAATCCTGTCTATAATTATTAATGTTAGCCCAATCTTTATTTTCCAAAGCTGTGCTTAAAAAATTAACGAATAAGTAGCTTTTTATCTTAACTACATCTGGATAATTGTTATACTGTCTTAATTGTTTTAATGCAAACTCCGTCAAAATCTGATAAGTCCCATAATCAAAGTGATGCCCATTATTTAGAAAAAAAGCGAATTCTTTTAATGTCCATGATTCGACAGACATCAGATGATTTTTTAGTATATCAACATCTTCTTTTTTATAAACAGCTGGTTCAATATGTTTTTTGCCTGACTCCTCATAAGAATAAATTAACAGATTTAATCTCGCCTTTAATACCTCATCCTCTTTAGTTTTCGGTGTATCATAATAAGCTCGTAGTTTTCTTAGTGTCTCAATGTCCCCTCTATTGGTTGCGACTGCTATTAACACGTTGCTAGTTATTTCTTCTGATGATTGATAACCATTGGCAATAAATTCAAATTCACCAAGTTTCATCTCTAACCTAGCTAAGACATCCATGAACTTTGTAACGGACATATCATGCAGTCCTTTTTCAAAATCTATAGCGTAAGTTTTAGAGACAATCCCAGAATATAAGTATTTTTGTGAGTATCCTTTGTTTAGTCGTATGTCGCGAACTACTTTTCCATAATCTGACTCCATCAAACCCCTCCTTTTTGGTCAACTATACTTTACCATTTATTCGTTCATAAAACGAATCATTCTATACTATAAAAAAGGAGGAATCACTTATGTCTATTATCAAAAAATACCCACTCTATCAAAAGATTATTCTGAACAACTTTATATCAACTCTTGGAGATTCAATGTACTATATTGCTCTTATGACATACGCAGCACAATTTACCAATTCATCTCTTGCCATCACGATTGTGTCATTATCTGAAAGCATTCCCTTTATTTTTGCTTCCCCGTTAGGCAGTTTGGCTGATATGAGCGAAAACAAAGCCACAAAAATATTTTACTCTGGATTAATACGTGGTGTGCTGTACCTATCAGTTGGGTCTTTAATCGGTTTTCAACAAAGTATGATGTTATTAGTTGGCATTAGTTTGATTAATTTTATTTCTGACAATGTTGGAAAATTTTCAAACAGTTTATTTTATCCTTTTGTCCCATTAATTGTAGAACAAGATGATTTAGAAGAAGCTCAAGGTTTAAATGGAGCGATTAGTAATATTGTGGCGATTATTGCGCAATTTGTTGGTGCCTATTTATTAGGACTGTTTTCTTATCAGCTACTTGCTGTCATTAATAGTATGACCTTTTTTGCGACAGCTTTGATTGTTTTATCAATGAAAAAAAGCCTAGATACCTTAGAAAAAGAACATCTAGACAAACATGAGTCAATCTCACTATCTGCTATTTGGAAACAGATGGTATTCGCTATTAAAGAAACAACAAAGAATAAACAATTTTTTAAATTAATTTTAGTTTTTGCTGGATTAAATGGCTTATCTTCTGCTATTTCACCTCTTTTATCAATCATTTTAGCAAAAGACTCAGCTCTCATTATTGATAGTTTTTCATTTACCTTTGCTCTTATTCAAGGTTTAACATCTATTGGGGTGATACTTGGTAGTTTATTTGGAACAAAATTATTTAAAAAGTTAGAATCAGCTAAGTAAAACGTCTGTTTTTTTAATACAACAGGTGTACAATTCAAATGATGACGTAAATAATCTAATTCTATTGGCATTGCACAAATAATTCCTATTTTCATAAAAGCACCTCATCCATCTTTTCTTTAGCTGTTATCCTCTTATATCTCCCCACCATTTTGGTAACAATTCTTCTAATATGACAATCTCTCTTGATTCATAATCAACCATAATTTGAGTTTCTTTGTTTTTAGGAGAAAACTGCATCAATGTTTCACGGCAAATACCACAAGGCATACCTCCATGATTTGTTGGAGGAGTATCTCTAAAAGCAATAATTCTTTTAACTTGAGTTTCTCCACTTGCTTGATACATATTAATTAAAGCCATTCTTTCGGCACACAAATTGATTGTGCCACCTGTTCCTTCAATACAGTACCCTGTAAAAATCTGTCCACTCTTACTTTCTAACGCACATACCACATGATTCGTATAGATAAAACTATTTACTTCTGTAGGGTGATAATACTCTTTCGCTCGTAAATACAATTCTTCCCAAATATCTACCATAATAACCCTCTTTCTACCCATAAAACATAGTATTAATAAGATTCCATGTCATATGTAATAACATTGGCACAAAAATATTTTTACTTTTCATAAACGACCAACTAAATAAAATGCCAAGAATAAACACCTGAATAAATCCACCAGAAGAAATAATACCATTCAACGTTCCTGTATATATCCATGTTGGAAAATGAATAAAAACAAATAAAATAGATGACAGGATCACCGCATTCCACTTTGAAACTTTTGTCAGTAACGAATTAAGTATCCATCCTCTAAAAACCAACTCTTCTGTTATACCGACAAATAAAACAGTATTGATTAAAGAAATAGGTCGGAAACTCGCTCTTATGGCTATATTGCCATATTGTATATAAGACATAATGAGTAGGTAGACAACTATTGCTAAAGCAACAAGGAACCATCTACTCCACTTCGTTTTTTGCTGAAATAAATCAGGGTAGTGTATTGCAATCCCTTCATTCTTTTTAATTAATAGGAAACTTGGAACCGTCCATACTCCTATTTTAATAACTGATTGAATCAATGTACCTATAATTGATGGAAAATTCATCATAATTGGTGGTTTTACCACAAACTCATACACATTCCATACGAAAAAGAAAAAAATAATATAAATAATTAATTGATTAAATGATTTTTTCTGTGACATCGTCGTCTCCTTTCATTTATAGACCTTTATTTACCTAAATTAATCTATTATGTAGTATAATAACAGAAAACGATAAGGAGTGATACATTATGGAATGGATAACTATCATCACAGATTTTATAGCCAATGTATTCACTGATATTAGTTTTAAACATATTGGAAAAAAAGATTAACTGTCATTTTGATAAATATGAAAAAGAAAGCACTGTTTTTAGGTGCTTTCTTTTTATTTTGTAGATTTTTAATTGAAGTCCATATATAATAAAGCAGGGTTGAATTGTTCATGTTAACAACATTAATAAACACAAAAGATTATACGATTATGACAAGAAGAAAACATTCAAAAAAAAAGCACAGCCGTTTAAACAGCAAAAAGGAAAACACATACATAAAATGGCTCGTTTTAATCATCACTTTTATCACAATTTTTACATTAAATCAATTAACATACTATACATCTGATGATTATACTTACCATTATGTCTACAAAGGACATATGCCAACAACTGATATTGAGAAAATAGATGGGATAGGCTCCATCGTTACTTCACAAATCAATCATTACCATTTGTGGAATGGACGATATTTAGCCCATAGTATCGTTCAATTTTTTCTTCAATATGACAAAATTATTTTTAATATATTTAACACATTCGCATTTATCCTATTGATGTATTTAATCTATGCAATTATAGAAACTAGGTCAAGTATTAAGAAACCAGGCATGCTTTTAGCGCAAATAGCGATGTTACTTTGGTTAATGATTCCAAGTTTTGGTCAAACAGTGCTGTGGGTATCTGGGGCAGGAAACTATCTTTGGACCTCACTCTTTTACACTGGTTTTTTATTGCTATATTTAAAAAATCTAGACGATCATCTTTTTGTGATTTTGGGGTCTATCTTCTTAGGATTTTTGACAGGTGTAACAAATGAAAATTCTGGTCCAGCTACGATATTGGTAGCCGTATGCATCTTTTTATTAAATATTATCATCAATAAAAAAATAAAAATTTATCAGATTACAGGTGTTTTATTCTCCGTTTTAGGCTTTATCTCCATGATGTCCTCAGCTGGATCACAAAAACGTGGCCATATTGATTTATCAGTAGAAGTCTTATCACGAAATCTAACTAACATTTTCATCAATAGCATGATTCATTTTTATTTTTTCTATCTATTAATTCTTGTTCTGATACTTATTTTATCATTACAGAAAGCTATAAAAGCAAAAGATATCTACTTCATCATTCTTTTACTTATAGGGCATTTTGCTTGTATTTATAGTCTGATTCTTGTTTCTGAACAACCCTTACGTGTATTATTTGGGGCATCTGTTTATCTCGTAATAGTTACCACATATTTACTCAATCGTTTGCGTAAATTAAAAAAATCCCAATTTATTTTAACTGTTGGGCTATTACTTTTTTCAGCCTATCATTACTATAATGCCATACAAGACAATCGTACAACATATTCTCAAGTAATGGAACAAGTTGCTTTACTAAAAAATGCAAGTCCAGATGAGGATGTCACTTTGCCTATGATTACTTATCCTAAAACTAATTATAATGCCTATAAAGGGACTGCCAATGTGACACAGGATAGGGAAGCTTGGTTCAATAAATGGATGGCTCAGTACTATAATGTGAAATCAATTACCGGCATACCACAACTAAATAAGTAAACAACGAATAAACCGTTAATATGAAAAAACTAGTTACGCCAAACCTTTCTATGATTTGAAATAACTAGTTTTTATTTAGTGTATAAGTTTCTATCTAATTCGCTCTAATATCCGCTCAATATTCATCGTCACAAACTCATCATCTTGAATCCCGCTCACATATGATTCATGTGATTTTTCTTCAAGTAAACTTCTTAATTCTTTTTCATAACGTTTAATTTGTGGTGCAAGTAAAATCACATCATAATGTTGTTGTGACAATTTTGTTTCCACACGTTGAACTGGTGCATAATCCACATCATAATTCAAACCATGTTCTCTTAAACTTTCTAACATTTTTGAAACAAATAGCGAGGCACTAATACCTGACTCACAGATAAATAAAATACTTTTTTCCATGTCATTCACCTTTTATAATTTTTTAACTTTAACAGGCTGACCAGTTTTCAATGATTCATTTGCAGCAAATGCTAAACGTTGTGCCATGATACCATCTTCATATGTCACAACAGTGTCTGTGTCATCTTTAATTGCTGTCAAGAATTCTTCGACTTCTTTAATATACGCATCATTGTAACGTTCTAAGAAAAAGTGAAGTGGTTTTTGGCTATGAACACCGGACTCATCTGATAACACAACTTGATTTACTCGTTCATTTTCTGCTTGAGACGCACCTTTTGAACCAAATGCTTCTAAACGTTGGTCATAACCATACACTGCTTGACGACTGTTACTAATCACACCTAAACAACCATTTTCAAAGGTTAATGTCACAATTGCTGTGTCAACATCGATTCCTTCAAGTTCAGGATTAACCAATGCATCCCCTGTAGCATAAACTTCTTTTACTTCACTACCTGTGATAAAACGGGCCATATCAAAGTCATGTATCATCATATCAAAAAATAGACCGCCTGACGACTTAACATAAGATAAAGGTGGTGCTTCTGGATCACGTGAATCAATACGTAATAATTGGATATCTCCAATTGATCCATCTTGAACATGTTTTTTTACTTGTGCAAAATTACGGTCGAAACGACGGTTAACACCTAGTTGGAATTTCACCCCTGCTTCTTTCACAATATGATAGGTTTCAACTGTTTCTTCATCAGAAAAACTAATTGGTTTTTCACAGAAGATATGTTTTTTCGCTGCCGCTGCTTTTTTGATTAATTCAGCATGTGTGTCCGTTGGTGTACAAATAAATACCACATCAATCTCATCATCATTAAAGATGGCATCAAAATCCGATACTAATGGTACACCATATTCTGCTTCAAATGTTGGCATGTTATCTGCAAAAATATCCGCGACCGCTTTTACTTTAACACCTGGCATTTGTACCAAGTTTTTCGTGTGAAGTTTTCCAATACGTCCGCCGCCAATTACACCTACAACTAATTCTTTTGTCATATCATTCATCCCCTAATTTTTTTATCTAGCAATCCCCACTGGAGAAAACATTAAATATGTTAAAACAACTACTAAAACGGTAATCACACTCACTAATTTTGTATGTTTCCAAGGTGTGATATCTACTTTTGTATTAAAGACTTTCAATTCAAAATCACCATCTGGTTTCAGTTTTGAAACCACAAACATAACAAGCATATCTAAGAAAAATAGCACACTTAACACATATAGAAAATGCACATCTTTTAACACAACTTTTGATAACGCATACAAGATAATATGTAAGTAAATCGTTACTTTTGCTGCAAAGGCTGTTGCTTTTTTAGAGTAAAATGCTAATAGAATAATTACCAATAATGGCATATTATACAATCCATTGAATTCTTGCACGAATTGATACAACCCTGCTGGTGCAAATGAAATCAATGGTGAGATAAAGATAGATAACAACCCGATCGCAACGGTAATCCGTTTACCAAAACGCGTGATATCATGATCGGTTGCTTGTTTATTGAAAACAGGCTTATAAAAATCAAGCGATAATAATGTTGAGGTCGCGTTTAACGCTCCTGAGAATGACGATAAAATCGCCCCAAAAATAACTGCTGCAAACACGCCATAAATCATCTCTGGTAAAACATGTGTCACAAGTGTTGGGTACGCCTCATCAGGCATCCCCATTAATGCATCACCAAAAATATTTCTCGCTACAATTCCTGGAAATACTAAAAATAATGCACCAAATACTTTAAAGAACCCAACAATAAATACGCCTTTTTGCGCTTCAGCTAAGTTTTTTCCAGCTAACGCTTTTTGAACAATCATCTGATTGGTACACCAGAAATATAAATTATTAAACATCATACCTGTTAATAGTGTTGGCCAAGGAACAATCGCTGAATCAATTGAACCAACAGAATTTAGTAACCAAGGTGTGTTATCCACAATGTGATCAATTCCTGCAATGAAACTACCATCACCAAGCATTGTAACGCCAATTGTCGGAATCAGTAGACCACAAGCTAATAAACCAAAGCCATACACTGTATCGCTGTAAGCACTTAGACGTAATCCCCCAATAAGTAGGTACAAAATTCCAATGACACCAATAGCTAGTGAAACGACAATGATTGACGTAATAGGACGAATACCCAACAGTTCATCAATCCGAAAAATCTTATTAAATACTAATGATCCTGAATATAATACCACAGGTAAAAAAGATGTGATGTAAGTAATAATAAATAATGCTGAAATAATTCTCTTAATTTGTGTATCATAACGTATTTCAATAAAATCAGATACGGTATTAATCCCATATTTTAAATACTTTGGTAAGAAAACGGACGCTAACATAACGATTGCGATGGCTGATGTGACTTCCCATGCCATAACTTCCATTCCTGCGACATAACTTTGTCCATTTTGGCCCACAATTTGCTCTGTTGATAAATTCGTCATAATAATCGAACCAGCAATCGGTAGGGCAGTCAAACTTCGACCACCCATAAAGAATCCTTCTGCCCCATCAACATTGACGCCACGTGAGCGTTTATAAGCAAATAACCACACACAACTAATAATGACAACAAAACTTAAAATAGAAAATAGATTCATGACCGTCTCCCTTTATTACAGTTTCGTAACTGATTTGATGTATTCACGAGCATTTTTTGCATAAATAAATGGATTAGCTTTTGCTGGATCTTGTTCTGCTTCTACGACAATCCATCCTTCATAACCATCTTTTTCAATCTCTTCCCAAATTGGTGTAAAATCAATCATGCCATCTCCTGGAACAGTGAACACGCCTTCTTTAACGCCTTTTAAGAAACTAAATGTGTTTGTTTTGACTTCTTCCATTTTTTCTTTACGGATATCTTTAAAGTGAATATGTTTAATACGGTCTTTGTGTGTTTGATACACTTCAATCGGATCTTCACCAGAGAAAACTAAGTGACCAGTATCATATAATAGTGACACTTTTTTAGGATCTGTCTCAGCCATCAAACGATTGATTTCATCAGTTGTTTGGACACCTGTCCCCATATGGTGGTGGTAAACAATAGACATGTCTTTTTCATTTGCCAACTCGCCTAATTTATCTAACCCACTTGTTAATTTTTCCCATTCATCTTCACTGAATTCTGGTTTTTTATCAAAAACAGGTGTCTCCATTTGACCTTGTACACTGTGTCCTTGTTCTGATACAACGATGACTTTTGCACCCATTGCATGTAAAAAGTCACGATGTAACATAAAAGCCTCTTCTGTTTCTTCAAATGGTTTGGTTGTTAAAAAAGCACTAAACCATGCACTAGCTACTGATAACCCACGTGGTTCTAAGTAGCTTTTTAATTCTTCTGGATTTTTCGGATATTTGTTTCCAATTTCTGTTCCTGTGTACCCTGCTAATGCCATTTCACTGATACATTGTTCAAACGTATTTTCCTTACCTAATTCCGGCATATCATCATTTGTCCAAGCGATTGGTGCAATCCCTAACTTAATAATTGTCATAGTATCCTCCTAGCTCAAAAAGAGCGCTTTCTTTGTTTTTAAAAGAAATATAGCTAACACCTTTATTTAGCTAGCTATATTCCCAAACCTTAATACTTCCACGCTTTTTCTAACTTCTGTTCTCTTTGTTTCCATGCTTGTGTCACATTAGGATTATCTGATACTTCTGATACTCCAACATTCCACCAACCACCATATCCATCAGTCATGGTTTTTGGCAATACTTTAATGTCAATCAATGTTGACACTGTTTGTTTTTTTGCATCTTCTAATGCGTCAACAAGTTCCTCACGTGTGTTAACACGATACACTTTTGCTCCATATCCTTTTGCAACCATTGCATAATCAATTGCCATAATCTGATTATCAACATCACGTAATTCACAGTTGAAACTTCCACCACCATTAGACATTTGCAAATTATTGATACAGCCATATCCAGCGTTATCAAACAAACACACATTAATTTTTTGTTTGTACTGAAGTGCTGTCACAAGTTCTGTATGTAACATCAAGAAACTACCATCACCTAATACGGCATATACTTCTTGATTTGGATTAGCTAATTTTGCTCCTAACGCTCCTGCTACTTCATACCCCATACATGAATACCCATACTCTAAATGATATGTATTGACTGTGTCCGTTTCCCATAAACGTTGGACATCACCTGGTAAAGAACCCGCTGAAGCAACGACAACACTGTCATCTGCTACTGTATCATTTAACGTGATGAGTGCATTAGTTTGAGTAAATTCAGTTTGCAGCACATCAGCATAGTCATTCATGATTTCTTGTGAAAAATGATCCGCAATTTCTGCTTTAAATGTTTCTCTATTAAAGACAATATTATGTAAACGTTGGCGTTCTTCTTGCCATTCTTTTTGCCATTCTTCTAACTCATGACCATAACTGGCTTTATAATTACCAAGATGTTGACTAAACCATTCTAAAATAGCCTTCGCATCACCCACTACTTGTAAGGCATCAAATTTATAAGCTTGCACTCGGCTCACATTGATATTAATAAATCGTGTTTTATCATAATCAAATGCTGTCTTTGATGACGTGGTAAAATCGGTATAACGAGTTCCAATTCCTATCACTAAATCAGCAGACTCAATCGCTTTATTAGCAGCTGATGTCCCCAAGATACCTGTACCACCTAAGTTATAAGCAAAACTATTTGGAACAGTTGATTTTCCAGCATGCGTTTCAACTAATGGGATATTATGTTGCGTTGCAATCTGTTGGATTACCTCGCCAGCACCAGAATATCTCGCACCACCACCCACAATCATCACTGGACGTTTGCTTTCTTTGATTCTATCTAGTGCGTCATTCAAGGCTCTTTCAACAGGACTTGTACGATCTAAATAGTGAACACGTTTTTTAAAAAATGACGCATCGAAATCAAATGCTTCCCCTTCAGTATCTTGCGGTAAACAAATCGTTGCTGGTCCAGCTGTTGCCGGATTTGTCATCACTTCAAATGCTCGAATTAACGCTGACATTAACTGTTCAGGACGTGTTACACGGTCCCAATATCGTGATACTGCTTTGAACGCATCATTTGTTGTTAGTGAAATACTAGATTCATGCTCTAGTTGTTGCAACACTGGATCTGGTTGACGTGTCGCAAAAGTATCTGCTGGTAAAAATAAAACAGGAATATTATTTGCATGCGCTGTTGCGGCTGCTGTAATCATGTTTGCTGAACCAGGTCCAGCTGAAGCTGTCACAGCATAAATTTTTTGTCGTTTCATTTGTTTGGCATAAGCAATCGCAGCATGCGCCATCCCTTGTTCGTTTTTACCTTGCATTATCTTTAAATGCCCTGGATTTTCTTCTAGAGCATGACCTAGGCCCAAGACATTACCATGTCCAAAAATATTAAATACTCCCTCAACAAAAGGTGTTTCTACACCATCAACATAGATATATTGTTGATTTAAAAACTTAACTAATGCTTGTGCTGTTGTTAATCGAATTGTTTCTCTCATTAGCTTACTTCCTTTTAGTTTGATTGTTCTTCCATTAACGCTTCAATTTGTTCTACTGTTGGCATGGCTTCAGATGAGCTATGTTTACTTACCACGATGGCTGCTGAGGCACTACCATATTGCAATGCTTCTTGAATTGTTTTCCCTTTAGTTAAGGCATATAAAAAGGCTGCAGCGTAAGAGTCTCCTGCTCCAAATGTTTTTAATACATTTGATTTATACGCTTTACCACGGAATGTTTCGCCCTCTTTTGTATAAGCATATGACCCTTCAACACCATGTTTAATCACGATTAATTCAGGCTCATGTTGGAATAAATACGCGACTGTTTTATCGTTATTTCCTTCTACTACATTCTCCAACATATTAAATTCATCACGTGTTCCAATCACGACATCTGATTGTTCAGCTACGATTGAGTAGTAAACAGATACTTCTTCAGCATTTTTCCATGTATAAGGACGATAGTCTAATTCAAACACCACTTTGACATTATTTTTTCGTGCTAATGCAACTGACTTTAATACGGCTTCACGGCTAGGACTTTGTGCTAAACCTGTTCCTGATACAACTAACATTTTCGCTTGTTTGATGTAGTCTTCACTGACTTCATTTGGCTCTAAATATAAATCAGCCACATCATCACGGTACATTAAAATACTACATTCTGACGGACTAAGAATTTCAGTAAAAGCCAACCCTGCTTTATGTCCATCTTTATCTATTGCCATTTGGCTTGTATCAATTCCAACTTCTGACATGTAATTTGAGATAAATCTTCCGTGTTGATCATCAGGAATTTTCCCAATAAATCCACAAGATAATCCTAATTTTGATGCACCAATTGCAATATTGGCTGGAGATCCTCCAACGTATTTACTAAATGTTTCTGTTTCTTCCATTGGACGATTGTACTCCACTGCATTTAAATCAATACACGCTCGGCCAACAGCAATTAAATCATAAGTTGTCATAATTAAACTCCTTTTTATTAGTCTCTATTTAAAATCCATTCGTGATCTTTGTCATTATGAAACTGCCATTTTTTGATTGGCCCTGCCATAATATTTAAATAATAACCATCGTATCCATCAGGGACTGATACTGGATGATAACCTTTTGGTACTAACACCACATTTTCATGTTCTACAGTCATGGTTTCATCTAATGAACGATCATCTGTGTATACACGTTGGAATACAAAGCCTTTTTTAGGGTTCATTTCATGATAATAAGTTTCTTCCAAGAAGGATTCATGTGGTAAATTATTTTGATCGTGTTTATGAGGGGGATAGCTAGACCAGTTACCACTATCTGTATACACTTCAACCACAATTAATTTATCTGAAATGGGACTTTGATCATCCATAATATTGTGAACAGTACGTTTGTTTTGATATTTTCCACGATGTTCTACTGAATTATCAGATGCTTTAATTAAAGTCGTTGGTAATGTTTTATTACTTGGAGCATAGGCAATTAATACTCTAGCATCCTCATTGGTCGTAATATCGAACGTTTTACCACTTGAAACATAAACACTATCCGTTGGAACTCTATCAAAGACATCTTGACGATTCCCAATTTGTTTAAATGAGTCTTCCCCAACTATTACATCAATTTTCCCTGTCATCACGACAATGCACGCTTCTAAATTCGTTAATTCTTCTGTGTAAATACCACCTTTAGATAGGTTTAACACGCGCATTTCAATATAGCGTAATCCGTCCGCCTCACGCGTCACGTGATGGCATTCCACCACGTGTTCAGAAAGTTCTTTTTTATATGGACGTCGTTTTAGCTCAACCATTTTGTTTCCTCCCTTTACACATCACTACGTGCGTAACGTGCTGTTACGACTTTATTACGTGTATAGAAATCTACTCCAGCTTTCCCATTTGCTGGTAATGTCCCGTAGAATGATGATTTCCATCCTGAAAACGGGAACATTGCCATTGGAGCAGGAACGCCTAAGTTAATACCTAACATTCCAGCATCAATGTTTTCTCTAAAGAAGCGAATAGCCGAAGCATTATTCGTAAAGAGGCAAGCACCGTTAGCAAACTCTGATGCATTTGCAATAGAAATCCCTTCTTGTAAATCCTTAATTTTCATAATAGATAACACTGGAGCAAATAATTCATCTTTCCAAATAGTCATGTCTGTTGTCACACCTTCAAAAATAGTTGGTCCAACAAAGAATCCCGCCTCATCTAGTTGCTCACGACCGTCACAGATTAAATTAGCACCTGCTTCAACGCCTTGCTCGATATAGTTTAGTGTACGATCTAAGTTTTCTTGACGAATAACTGGGCCCAAGAACACGCCATCATCTAATCCATTGCCCATCTTGATATCTTTTGTGGCTTTTGTTAATTCAGCCATGAATTCATCATAGATACCTTCTTCTACTGTTACCACTGCAGCTGCCATACAACGCTCACCAGCTGAACCAAACGCGGCACTTACAATAGCAGGAATACTGTCTTTAAGATTGGCATCATTTAAAACAATCGTGTGGTTTTTAGCTCCTGTTAGTGATTGAACACGTTTTAAGTTTTTAGAACCTTCTGTATAAACATATTGTCCAACTGGTTGTGACCCAACAAATGAAATCGCTTTGATATCTGGGTGTTGTAATAAACCGTTTACAACATCATGTGCTCCAAAAACTACATTAAATACTCCTTTAGGTAAACCAGCTTCTTCTAATAAGCTCACCACTTTTTCCATTAACATTGGCGCTTTTTCAGATGGCTTCAATACTACTGTGTTTCCTGTAGCAATGGCCATGGGGAACATCCAAAACGGTACCATCATCGGAAAGTTGAATGGCGTTATTCCACCAACTACTCCGATTGGGTATTTATAAACACTTGCTTCAACATCTGTTGCGATAGAAGATAAATTATCCCCCATCATTAAAGTTGGTGCTCCAGCAGCAAATTCTACATTTTCAATACCACGTTGAACTTCACCATATGATTCAGATAAAGCCTTTCCATTTTCTAACGTAACTAATTTTGCTAACTCATCTTTGTTTTCAATTAATAATTGATGAAACTTATATAAAATTCGTGCACGTCTTGGTACAGCAACTTCTTTCCATGTTTGAAATGCTTCTTGTGCTACTGTTGCTGCATGATCTAAATCCTCACAGGTTGATAACGGAACCTCACACATTACTTCTTTTGTTGCAGGATTCACTACTGTTTCGTATGTGGTTGTTTGGCTTTCTACCCACTCACCATTTATATAATTTTTTAATTTTCTAATTGACATTCATACCCCTCCATAGATTTACTTAAAACATACCATTTAAATTGTTACATCTTGGTTGTTTTGGTTAACTTTGATTTAATATTACCTTTGATTTAATCAACAGTCAATATTTTTTGTTAATTTTATAAAAATAACTGGTAATTAAAACATAATTTGATTAACTATTGATAAACTTATGTATAGGTGATATGATGAAAAAAATGACAGAAAGTGGAGAATACTTATGAAAGAGAAACGATTTGAATTAATGAAACAATATATTTTAGATCACAGCCATGTGAGCTTAAAAGAATTGGAAGAGGAATTCAACGTATCCATGAATACTATTAGACGAGATGTTAATAAGATACTCAAAGACTCACGTTTTGAAAAAGTTTACGGCGGTGTTAGTGTAAAAGAGGGGACTCTTGTTGATTTTGAGTATCGAAACGTTGAAAATAAGGAAGATAAAAAAGCCATCGCACAAAAAGCGGCTTCTTTTATTGAGTCAGATGACTTAATCTATATTGATTCTGGTACTACAACGAAATATATCCTAGATTATGTAGATGAAAACATTCCTCTTACGATTATTACCAATAGTTTAGATGTTGTATTAAAAGCTGAAAAATTAAGAAAAGCAAATATTTTTCTGATTGGTCATATTTTTAAGAAGCCTACCCGTTCATTTGTTGGAGTAGAAAATGACGAATTATCTGTTAAATACAATATTACAAAAGCATTTATGGCAGCAACAGCTGTTTCTATCAATAGTGGCTTAATGAATTCTGACATTATGGAATACGAGATCAAGCGACAAGTCATTGATAAAGCGGATAAAATCTTTTTACTAGCTGATGAAACAAAATTTGATCATTCGACTTTATTAACTTATGCAGATTTGAGTGCTGTCGATCTATTAATTACAAATAAGAAATTTACTGATCCATACTCTTCTTATTTTGTTGAGCATAATATTGACGTTTTACATTCATATAAATAATAAAAAACGATAAAACCTATCAAGGCTTTATCGTTTTTTATTTACCCATCATAATCTTCCATTAAATCTTTAAACAATCCGTAAACAAATTGATTTGGATTAAAGGCTTCTAAATCAGTGATTTTCTCTCCTAATCCAACTAATTTTACTGGTAAATGTAATTCATTTCTAATAGCTAAGACAATCCCACCTTTAGCTGTTCCATCTAGCTTAGTTAAAACTATCCCTGTCACATCAGTGGTATTTTTGAATTCTTTTGCTTGAATCAACGCATTTTGTCCAGTCGTTGCATCAACAACTAATAACACTTCATGAGGAGCTGAAGGGTATTCACGTTCGATGATACGCTTCATCTTTTCTAATTCTTTCATCAAGTTTACTTTGTTTTGCAAACGTCCTGCTGTATCCACTAATAAAATATCATAATGCTCATTTTTCATTTTCTCAACAGCATCATACACGACTGCAGCTGGATCTCCACCGGCATTATGTCTAACCACATCCACACCAGCACGTTCTCCCCAAACAACCAATTGATCAATTGCTCCGGCTCTAAAGGTATCCGCAGCAGCTAACAAGACTTTCTTACCCTCATCCTTGTAACGTTTGGCTAATTTACCAATACTTGTTGTTTTACCAACACCATTCACACCAACAAATAGCATAATAGTCGGACTATCAGTTTGGATGTTTAACTCATTATTTTCTTCAATACCTTCTGCTTCATAAATTTCAACTAATTTTTCGATAATCGTTGCTTGAACATCTTTTTTCTTCTTCACATTTTTTAATTTAACTTCTTCTTGTAACTCATCAGAAATACGCATTGCCGTTTCAAATCCAACATCGGCAGAAATCAACGCTTCTTCTAAGTCTTCAAAGAACTCATCATCAACCATTCTGAAATTAGCAAATAATTCATTCATATACTGACCAAATGAACGTCTTGATTTCTCTAATCCTTTATCATATTTTTTAATGGTTTCTTCTTTTTTCTCTTCGACTACCGGTGGTTCTGGTACCTTAACTGGCTTTTTAACTTCTGGCACTTCTTCAACTTTTATTTCCTCTTTAGGTTGTTCTGGCTCACTCACTTCAACTAATTCTTCAACAATCGTTTCTTCTTTTTCTTCTGGTTCTTCCGTTACGACAACTGTGTCATGATTTTCTTCTTGAGAGAGTTCTTCGACCGTTTCCTCTAATTCTTCAACTAGTTCTTCTTTTGGTGCTTCTTCAACTTTTTTCTCACCTAAAACGGCTTTTTTTATCTTATCAAAAAATCCCATTTAACTTCCTCCTACTATTTTGTCAGCACAAATGTTTCAACCGCATGTGCGACTCCATCTTCTTCATTACTTTTCGTGATAAATTGGGCGATGTCTTTGACTTCTTGACTTCCATTATCCATCACGACTCCCATTCCTGCATACTCAATCATCGAAAAATCGTTGGCTTCATCACCAATTGCCATCACTTCAGATTGTTTAATGCCTAAATAGTTAGCTAACTCATCAATTCCAGCTGCTTTACTTGCTTCTTTGCGGATGATTTCTAATAGATTCACACGAGACTTCATGATATTAAATTCTTCCAATAACTCTTTTGGTAATTGTGCTATTTTTTCATCAAGATAGCTTGTTTCAACTGCCACCACCATTTTATTAAATAAACGATCCTTATCTAATGTTTCGAGTGTGGCATGTTCTACCTTAAGCAATGGATTCATTGATTCATAGATTGATGTATGAGGTTCTTTAACCGTATCCAGATGAATGACTGTGTCCACAGAAATAATATCTAGTGGTAAATTTAATTTTCTCATCACTTTTGCGACACGACTCACTTCATCAAACGATAATGAATGAGCTAATAATGTCTCTGCCGTATCGTTTTTTTGCACGGAGCTACCATTAAACGTGATGCTATAATCTCCTTCATCTCTTAACTCTAATCTATCTAGATAAGGCTCAATCGCAAATAATGGTCTTCCTGTGCAAATAACGACTTTAACTCCTTGTTCTTTAGCTTTAGTTAATACTTCTTTGTTTCTATCTGAAATTTGTTTATCATCTGTTAACAATGTACCATCTAAATCAATTGCGATTAATCTAATCATACCATTCTCCCCTGTCTATTTTAGTGTATCTTCTAGTTTTTCCATCTCTTCTAAATGTACGGACACGACTTTCGAGATACCCGACTCTTGCATCGTCACCCCATACAACATTTTAGCTGACTCCATCGTTCCTTTACGATGAGTGATTACTATAAATTGCGTGGCATCTCCAAAGTGACGCAAGTAATTTCCAAATCGGGCAACGTTCGCTTCATCTAATGCTGCTTCAACCTCATCTAAAATACAAAACGGAATTGGGCGTGCTTGAATGATAGAAAACAGCAAGGCAATCGCAGTTAACGCCCTTTCTCCACCAGACAATAAACTTAATTGTTGTAATTTTTTACCAGGTGGTTGTGCGACAATATCTATTCCAGTATGAAGTAAATCTGTTTCATCACTTAATATCAAATCAGCATGTCCACCACCAAACATTTTAGGAAACACTTGACGAAACTCTTCACGAATATCACAAAAGACTTCATGGAACTGTTTCATCACTAACATGTCCATCTCATCCATTGTCTCTTGTAACTCATCTTTCGCTTGATTCAAATCATCTCGTTGACTCGTTAAAAAGTCATATCGTTCTAATATTTCATCATGTTGTGTAATGGCTGATATATTGACTGGCCCTAGCTCTGAAATTTTAACTTTCAAATCACGAATGACTTGGCTCACTTGTGATGCATCATGAATATCAAATGATCTTTCTTTTGCTGCTTCAAAAGTTAAACTATATTCTTCTTGTAAATAAGTCAATAAACTATCTAATTGATTATCACAAGTTCCCTGCATGATTTCAAGCTCAGTTTTCTGATTCACAAGTTCACGAATGACTGCATAACTTTTATCGACTATTACGTCGTGTTCTTTGATTGTTTTAGCATAGTGCTCTCGTTGTTTCTTTGCTTTACTAATTTGAGTCAAGACTTCTTCTCTTTTACGAGATGCTTCGCTCATTTGTTTTGCAATGTTTTCTTCGTCTTCTTTATAATGAGAACTGTCTTCCTCATGGGATTGACTTTCCTGTAACATTTCACTCATTTTTTGATCTGCTTCTTGTAACCGAGTATTTCGTTCTAATTGTTTTTCAGCTAACTGATTTAGTTTTTCTTTTGTAACAGCCAAATCGGCCTCTTTTTGAGCGAGTTCTTTTGTTAAAGTTTCTTTTTTCTCAGAATTCGTCGCCTCTAACTGATCCACATCAGCCATTCTTTTATCTAACTCTGCAATCTTTTGAGCAAGTTCTTTTTGTTGTGCTTCATAATGTTCTTTTTCTTGTTGATACTCTGTAAGAAATTGATTTAATTCACTTTGCTCATACTCTAGTATTTTCTTTTCTTTTTCTAACTGTGTCACATCTTGCGTTAAAAGAGATACTTGTGATTGTAGTTTTTGCTCTGTTAGTCTGGCTTCTTCACCCAATTTACGCAGATTTTCAAGTGAGTCATCTATTAAAGAAACTTCTTTTTGCAATTCAGTCACGTCAGTTTCTTTTTGTTTGTATAGAGTGGTCATTTGAGATAATTGCTTTTCAATATCTTGTAACTCTTTTGATTGAGAAAACCAGTGCATCGACTGACCTTTTTTGCTCATCCCACCAGTCATAGAACCACCAGGATTCATCACATCTCCATCCAATGATACCACACGATACTGAAAGTTAATTTGTTTTGCTATATGAGTGGCTGCCTCTAATGAATCCGCCACAATAGTTAAGCCTAATAAGTTCTTAACAATGGCAGAAACCTCTTCATCATAACGAACTAACTCACTAGCTACTCCCACAAACCCTGACATATTTTGTACTTTATCTAAAACATCTTGCCTAATATATCGTGCTTTAACAGTAGTCAATGGCAGAAACGTCGCACGACCTAGTCTTTGTTTCTTCAAATAAGAAATAGCTTCTCTAGCACTTTGGTCATCCTTTGTTACAACATGTTGAACACTTGCTCCAAGTGCTGTTTCAAGGGCTTGTTGATAAGATGATGGTATATCAATTAATTCCGCTACAGCACCGACTATACCTGGAAACTGTTGTTTTTCTTTTAGCACCGCTCGCACACCTTGATAGAAACCTGAATAGTTATCTTGCAATTCTTTCAAGCTTTTTTGCTTAGCTTGGGCTTGTTGTAAGATTCTTAAGGCATCCATTAACTGCGTGTTTAACTTTTTTAATTCCTGACTACGTTGCTCTTTAAGTTGTCTTTTTTGCTGATAGTCTTCTAAATAGGTGACAACATTTTCTTTTTTAACGTCATACACTTTTGTTAATTCATCTAGTTCTTTTTGTTTGTTAGTTATCGTTGCAACAAGCTCTTCATACTGATTCATTTCACGTGAGTTTTTATTTGTTTCTTGGTTAAATTGTTTTTCTAAATGTTTTAACTCGTTGTTCACATGACTTTGTTGTTGCATGTATTCTAGATAATCACTTCGCATATCATCTAATTGCTCTTTAGCTGATTTGCTGTATTGAACTAGTTCTTCTCGAATACGTGAAATCAACTTCGTAAGAGATTTCTTTTCTTCAATTAAACTATTTTCTTCATCTTCTAAAGAACGCACTTCTTTTTTAAGTACTTCTTTTTCCGTATCTAAGTTGCGTAATGTCTTTTGTTGCACTTCTTTTGTTTGAACAGAAAACTTTTGTTTTTCCTCTAACACTCGTTTTTGTGTTTCAAGTTGTTCATATTGTGTGCTACAGTCAAGCAATCGTTGCTGATGACTATCAAGCATTTGCTCAAGAGTTGCTTGCTCAGATTTTAATCGTTCAAGCTTTTCTTCTAGTTCATTTTTTTCAGTTTCTTTCTGATTTATCAACTGATTTTTTTCTTCAAGTTGTTTTTTATTATCATTCCATTTGTTTTTTGTTTCTTCAATCAAATGAGTTGTCATACTCACATCTTGCTCAGATAACTGCTCCTTTAATGCTAAATAGGTCTTCGCATTATCACTTTGTTGTTTCAATGGTGCTAGTTGAATTTCCAGCTCATAAATAATATCTTGCACACGACTAAGGTTATCGTCTGTCTCTCCTAGATGTTTTTCTGCCTGTTTCTTGCGGTTTTTATATTTCAATACTCCAGCAGCTTCTTCAAAAATCGCACGACGTTCTTCAGGTTTACTGTTAAAAATTTCTTCTACTTTTCCTTGAGAAATAATCGAAAAAGAATCTCTACCTAAACCTGAATCCATGAATAAACTAATCACGTCTTTTAGGCGACAACGTTGTTTATTGATGAAAAAATCACTCTCGCCATCACGTGTTAGTCGTCTTGTGACACTGACTTCAGTGTACTCAATCGGTAAAAAATGGTCCTCATTATCTAGTACTAACGTCACTTCTGCTATATTTAACGGTGAACGCGAAGAAGAGCCAGCAAAAATAACGTCTGGCATTTTCCCCCCACGTAAACTTTTTGCTGACTGCTCCCCTAAAACCCATCGAATGGATTCTGTAATATTACTTTTTCCACTTCCATTAGGACCAACTATTGCCGTCAAGCCTTCATTAAATTCAATTACTGTTCGATCTGCAAAGGATTTAAATCCTGCAATTTCAATTCGTTTCAAATACACAAACAATAAGTCCCCTTCCTAGGATTCTTCTGCTAAAATGTTGGCTAATGCTGCTTCTGCCGCTTTTTGTTCTGCCACTTTTTTAGACTTTCCAGACCCCTTACCTAGAGGCGTTCCTCCACCACATACTTCAACATGGAAGATTCTTGCATGGGCAGGTCCTTCTTCTGCTATTAAATGATACTCAATCAAGATATCACCATTTTTTTGTAATACTTCTTGTAGAGTGGTTTTATGATCCATCTCATGTGAAAAAGCACCAGTTTCAATTTTTGCTACGACTACTTGGTAGATAAATTCTTTCGATTTTTTAGCTCCTTGATCCAAATATAGAGCTCCTAAAAAAGCTTCGAATAAATCACACAACAATGATGAACGACTTCTACCATTTGAATTTTCCTCTCCCTTACCAAGTTTAACAAATTGATCAAAACCACATTCTTTAGCAAACATTGCTAAACTATCTTCTCTAACAATTGTCGAACGTAGTTTTGTTAATTTCCCTTCTGGTAAATCTTGAAAATGACGGTATAAATAATCAGATACTTCTAACTCTAAGACAGCATCTCCTAGAAATTCTAATCGTTCATTATCTTGTAGCTCAAAATGTCGATGCTCATTCACATAGGATGAATGGGTAAACGCTTGTTCCAATAACGAGATGTCTTTAAAAATGATGTTATAGTCTGTCTTTAATAACTGTGTTAACGTTTGTTCCATTGAATGTGCCTCTCCCTTTTAACCATAGATACTCTTATTATACGTTTTTTTTGTTTGAAAGAAAACAAAAACTATCAATTTGACCAAATAGCCAAATTGATAGTCATTAATCTTTATTTTTTATCTGTTACACCAACGTGAGACCATGGGTTACTTGTTACATCATAAGCCCAGTCAAATCCAGTTACTTTGTCACTCACTGGCAATACAGCGTCTCTGAATAATGTTGGAATGACAAATGCTTCGTCAGCAACATATTCTTGCCATTCTTTAAATTTATCAGCACGATATTTACCATCAAATGCTTCGTCAGAGTCGATTTCATTTAATAATTTAGTATTTTCATCACTGACAAAACGAGTGTAGTTAAACGCCGTTTTAGGTCCGTATAATCCTGATTGAGATGGATCTGAACTTAATCCCCAAGCTGCTTGGTACACATCAACATCTGGTGAATCATTTTTTAATTTATCATAGAATGATTGGAATTCAATTAAACGACCAGTTGATAATTTAACATCTAAACCAATTTCTTTCCAGCAGTCCATGTAGTATTCAGCTAATGGTTGGGCAGTTTCGCCACCTGACATAGAAGCAAAATTAATTTCTAGTTTTTCACCTTTTGGATCGCGACGGAATTCTTCGCCATCTTTTTTCTTGTATCCAGCTTCATCTAATAATTTGTTTGCTTTATCAATATCTTGTTTAGAGTAACCAACTAAGCTCTTATCACTAAATTCATCAAAGATTGGTGGTACAATCGCATTAGCAGGTTGACGCAAACCATTGTAGAATTTGTTCGCTACAGCTTCGTTATCAATGGCATATCCCATTGCTTGACGTAATGATTTATTTGCCATTTTTGAATCTGGATTGTAAACAGATTCACCTTTAGCATCATCCCATTTACCTAATTTAAATCCTATATAAGTATAAGCTAAATCTTGACGACCTAAGATTTCATATCCTTCTATATCTTTGTAGTTTGGATAGTTATCAGTTGGCATACTGAATACCATATCATACTTTTTAGCTTTTAAAGACTCAACAATTGAGCTAGATGGTGCAACGCGCATTGTTATTTTGCTTAATTTTGGTTTTTCGCCATAGTAGTACTCGTTTGGTGTATACTCTACAGATTCACCTTGATTAATTTTTTCCATTTTGTATGGTCCAAAAGTCACAATATTTTTACGTACGGCATCACTTGATTCCATACCTTTTACTGGAATATCTTTAAAGATATGAGAAGGCATTGCTGAAGTCCATACAGTTTCACTTGTTTGTTTCATACCTGGGTTCATTTCTTTATAAGAAATTTCGACCGTTTTGTCATCTACTTTTTTGATTCCTGAGATAGAATCAGCTTTTCCTTCATGGTATTCATCCATCCCAACGATATTTTGGAAATCTTCACCATAACGGACACCTGAATAATCTTTGTTACCAATGATTAAGTATGGTTGGATAATATCATCTGCTACTAATGGTTTACCATCTGACCATTTGGCATCTTTAATGATTGTGATTGTGATTTTCTTACCATCAACATCGATATCTTTTTTTGCTACCCCATCATCTGTTGATTCAAAGTTAGCATTACTTGTAAACAACGCTTCATGAGATGGTTGCATAAATTGGTTGTCGTAAGCATCCTCATAGAATGTTTCAGAGAACATTCCTTTAAATTGAGTGTCCATTACAACGGCTGCTTCTAACGTTCCGCCTTCTTTGGCTTTTTCTTGATTAGACGTTTTTACTGGGAATTTTGATACATCTTCTGTTTTATCGGCTTTCCCACTAGATTTTTTGTCAGATTTTCCTCCACCACAAGCAGATAACCCGACTGTTACTGCAGCACCAAGTGCTACGACGCTAAATAATTTTTTGTACTTCATTCCTTCATCCCCCTTAGATTTTTTTATCCTAAACGTTGACGTGCATCAGCTGAACGCTTCAATGCTTGACCAACGTAGTTGATACATAACATCATGACAAGAATTAAAATAGACGCTGGCGCCCACACCCATGTCATATCTGATAAAACGACACCATTTGACGCATACCCAATCAATGTACCTAAACTTGGTGTTGATTGTGGTAATCCGAATCCTAAGTATGACAATGTTGTTTCAATCCCGATGTTGCCTGCAAAGTTCATCGTCAAATTTGTAATAATTAATGAGCTTAAGTTTGGCATTAACTCGCCAAACATAATCTTGAAGTCACTTGTTCCCAATGTTTTTGAGGCACTGATGTAATCACGACGTACTTCAGATAATGTCTTTCCTCTAAAGAGACGTGCTTTTGCGACCCAATAGAATGAACTCATAATCATAATAAAAGAAAATACATTATAGCTTGGAACAATTGTAACAAACACAATGATAATCATCATAATTGGTAAAATCATGATAAAATCAACAATTCGCATAATGATACTATCTACCATACCACCATAGTATCCTGCAACAATCCCTAATCCCACACCAATGATTGATGTCAAAATAGTAATTGAAAACCCAATAACAACAGAGTTACGAGCACCAATGATCAATTGTCCAAAAACATCACGCCCACCTTCGTCAGCACCTAGTAGGTAGCCATCTCCTGGAGCCGCGTATTTATCTAAAATACTTACTTTCATTACAGCATCTTTATCTAAAATAAGTGCTCCAATAAAAATAACTGCAAAGATAATAACTAATAACGATAATGAAAATAATGCTAATTTATCTTTTTTAAATTCTCGAGCAATCATTTTAAAACCTGTTGGTGGAACACTAACAGCTTCTACAGTTGCTTCTTTTTTTTCTTTACTCATAGCGAGTCTCCTTTCTTAACTATTGGTTTGTTACTGAATACGAATACGAGGATCGACGATACTCATGACAATATCTGAAATTAGATTCCCGATAATTGTGACAATACCTAGTATTAATACTATGGCTGTAATCACTGAGTAGTCACGTCCATTGATTGCATCAATAAACAATTTACCAATACCTGGATAAGCAAAGGTTTGTTCAATAACAACTGACCCACTAATTAAAGCAGTAATTTCATAACTTAATTGGGCTGCTATTGGTAAAGAGGCATTTCTAAAAATATGATGTGTAAAGACTTTATTAGTCGGTACACCTTTTGCTCTTGCTGTACGAACGAAATCTAATTGTTTGGCATCAATCACTTCATTACGTAAGTATTGAATCGTTACAGCTGTTGCAAGTAAGGCTTGTGTGATGGCTGGTAAAATCATGTGATATAAGCGACTCATCACATATTGTAATGACCCCGGTTCTAATCCTGTTGCCACTGATCCCGTTGTTGGGAACCATTCTAAACGGTAACCAAAGACAAATAGCATCAGTAACGCGAAGATAAAGATTGGAACAGCAAAGCTGACAAAGTTATAAACGACAACTGCTTTATCAAACCAAGAGTTTTGATAACGACCTGAGACTAATCCTAAAGGTAAGGCAATTGCATATGTAATAATAACTGTTAATAATGACAAGTAAATGGTATTCCCAACACGAGAACCAATAATATCACTTACAGGTAGTTTATATAAGAAACTTTGTCCAAAATCACCTTTAAATGCATTGGTTATCCAATCAAAATACTGAATATACCAAGGATTATTTAATCCTGCTGCTTCACGCATTCGATCGATTGTCGCAGGGTCCATATTAGGATTAATTAATCCAGTAAACGGATCTCCCGGCATAGCTTTTGCTAATAAAAAGATAAACAGACTCAACACAAAAATTTGTGGAATCATTAGTAGTACACGTCTTAATATTGTTTTCCACATATCATTGTCCTCCCCCTTCAGTTGTCTTAATTGCTGCCTGATGAGTTGGACTAATAGTTTTCAAGTCATATACACGACCATTTTCATCGTAATACTGGCTGTATAAGTCTTGGAAATCTTTTTCAACTTTACGACGCTCTTCTTTATGCTGTTCACGATTTCCAACATCAATTTTAGGAATGGCAGACAGTAAGCGTTTTGTGTAAATATGTTGTGGGTTATTATAAATGTCTTCTCTTGTTCCTATTTCAACAAAACGACCATGATTCATAATCGCAATGTTATCACACATATGTTTTACCACACCTAAATCATGAGAAATAAATAAATAACTTAAATTGTACTCTTCTTGAATACGTTTCATGAAGTTTAATACTTGCGCTTGAACTGATAAGTCAAGAGCAGATACTGGCTCATCAGCAATGATTAATTTAGGATTTGTCGCAACAGCTCGCGCCACTCCTAAACGTTGTCTTTGCCCACCAGAAAACTCATGTGGATACTTATACAATGCATCTGTTGGCATCCCAACAATATCTAACAAACTTTGAACACGTTTCTTTTCTTCTTGAACAGATAGGTTTTCAAAATTTCGAATAGGTTCAGCAATAATATCCAATACACGTTTTTTAGGATTTAAACTTGACATAGAATCTTGGAAAATCATTTGGACATCTTTATTATAGCCAATTGATTTTCTAGCTCTTTTCGAGATAACATTTGTATTTTCAAATAAAATTTCTCCAGCTGTGGCTTTTTCTAGCCCTACAATTGTTTTACCAATTGTTGATTTTCCAGAACCAGATTCTCCAACTAAACCGTACGTTTTTCCAGCCTCAATTTGAAAATCAACGCCATCAACAGCATAAACATAATCAACTACTTTGTTTAAAAAGCCTCCACGAATTGGGTAATGTACTTTTAAATCTTTTATTTCTATCAATCCCATTATGCGTCACCTTCTTCTCTAAAGTGGAAATGTTTGTAACATGTACATCGAACAAAGTGTCCTGGTTCTATTTCATGCAATGTTGGTTGCTCTTCATGAGCGTCTTCAGGTATCCAAGGAATACGAGCTGCAAACCGACAACCAGTTCTTGGCATATTTTTCAATGAAGGAACCACTCCCTCGATAACATGTAATTCAGAATCGTGCGCATCTTCTTGTGGAATTGAGTTCAGTAACGAGCGTGTATAAGGATGTTGTGGATTAGAGAATAAAACATCAACAGGTGCTTCTTCTACAATTTGACCACCATACATAACAGCAACTCTATCTGCTGTCTCAGCTACTACACCTAAATCGTGAGTAATTAAAATAATACCGGCTTCTGTTTCCTCTTGTAAATCGCCTAATAAGTCTAAAATTTGAGCTTGAATTGTTACATCAAGTGCTGTTGTTGGCTCATCAGCGATAATAATTGGTGGTTTACAAGAAATAGCAATCGCGATAATAACACGTTGCCTCATCCCACCAGACAATTCATGTGGGTATTGCTTTGCCACACGTTCAGGATTAACAATCCCTACTTGGTTTAGCAACTCAATAGCGCGAGCAGTTCGTTGTTTTTCATCTAAATCTGTATGATAGAACAACGCTTCAGCAATTTGGTCTCCAATACGCATCAATGGATTCAACGCTGATAACGGATCTTGGAAAATCATCCCTATATCATTTCCTCTAATCTTGTTATAAAGCGTTTCAGATAGACCTACAAGATTTAAATCGTTGTAGATGATATCTCCTGTAATTCTAGTATTTTTTGGATCTTGTAATCCCATTATGGTCATTGCTAATGTACTTTTACCACAACCAGATTCTCCAACAATTGCTAAAATTTCATTTTTGTCTAATGTAATTGACACGTCATCTACTGCATCATAAAAATTGTCTTTGATTCGAAATCCAGTATGTAAATTTCTCACGTCTAATAATTTGTTGTCAACAAACAATAGAATTCTCCTTTCTTATCTTATTCCCGTACTGATTTTATTTATTCATAAAACTCTTCATTTTTAATAATATCTATATGCTTAACAGATAAAAACTATCAAGATATCTTATAATTATATTAGAAAAGAATCTATTAAGCAATAGTTTTAATAGTAACTAAATTACTTTGAGATTAAAAATAAATGGCATATATCTCATTATAAACTATAACTTCTATAAATTAAAGACATTTTATAAATCTTCGCAAACATTAATTCAATAAAACACTTTTAATATTAGATTTTCTTAATATTATTGCAAAATTTCGTTTATTTTTTTGCAAAAAACACACCTTTATTTAAAAATGTATAATAATAGAGGGGTTATTAATAGTTAATCAATTGTTTCATAAAAGTTCCCCATAATTGTTACGTTCTCAGAAATACTCACAAACGCTTTTGGATCAGCATGCTGCATTGCATGCTGCAACATCGGAATCTGATCACGAGTTAATACCGTTAGTAATACTTTTTGTTCGTTATGAGAAAACGCCCCTTCAGCATCATTTAAAATTGTAATACCTCGACGTATTCTAGACTGTAACTCATCTACTACCTTTTGTGGTTTTGTCGTAATAATCATCACTTGCATTTTCTTTTGTTTAGTATAAACCATATCAACTACTTTACCATTAACAAAAATTGAAAAAGCACTATAAAAAGAGTAAGGCCAACCAAATAAATAACCTGATGTCAAAATAATACACGCATTAAAAATAATATTTAATGAGCCTACATTTCGACCAGTTAATTTTCGAATCGTCATGCTAACGATATCCAATCCCCCTGAAGACAATCCACTACGTAATGCTAAACCAACACCAAGTCCACAAACTCCCCCGCCAAAAATGGCACAGATAATTGGGTCTGTAGATAGAACAGTAGTTGGAATAATTTGGACGAAAAAGGCTGTCATAAAGACGGATACCATAGTAAAGACTGTAAATTTTCGGCTTAGCATCTTCCACGCTAAAATAAATAATGGAATATTTAAGCAGTACAATACAACTCCCATAGGCAACTCAACGCCAGATGCTTTTTCAGCTAACGTGACGATAATTTGTCCTAGCCCTGTGATACCACTGGCATAAATATGTCCTGGTCTCCAAAATAAATTCAGTGCAATAGCTTGTAAAATGCCATTAACAACGGCCATTGAAACCTTTTCCATGTAACCGTTATCCGTCATATACTCTTTACATGTTTTTAGTTTTTCCACTGGTTGCATCTCCTCGATTTTCTTGACTACTTAACAGAAAACGATCAATCTTCTAACTCAACACTTAGCGATAATTCTTCTAATTGCTCTTTTGAAGCTATACTTGGAGCCGAAGTCATCAAATCAGCAGCTTTACTATTTTTAGGGAAAGCAATCACTTCACGGATATTATCTTTTTTCGCAAGCAACATGACTAAACGATCTAACCCTAAGGCAATTCCTCCATGTGGTGGGAATCCATAATCTAATGCATCTAAAAGAAAACCAAATTGAGATTCAGCTGATTCTTTTGTAAATCCTAATGCTTTAAACATCTTCTCCTGTAAATCTCGTTGGTAAATTCTTAAAGAGCCCCCACCAAGCTCATAGCCATTTAATACCACATCATAGGCTTTGGCGTAAACTTTTTCAGGTGATGTTTCTAATAATTCAATGTCACTTTCCTTTGGCATTGTAAATGGATGATGTGCTGCGACAAAACGGTCTTCTTCTTCAGAGTATTCAAATAACGGCCAATCCACTACCCATAAGAAATTAAACTGATCTGAATCAATCAAATCTAATTCTTTTCCTAGACGATTTCTTAATGCTCCGAGTGATGCTGCGACAACTGAATCAGTATCTGCACAGAACAATAATAAATCTCCTACTTCAGCATTTGTTGTCTCAATTATTTTGTCACTTGCATCAACTAAAAACTTCGCGATTGGTCCTTTAAGACCATCTTCTTCTACTTTGACCCAAGCTAATCCTTTTGCACCAAATTGCGCTAACCACTCACCTAGTTTATCTAAATCTTTACGTGAATACTTATCTGCAGCTTGTTTAGCATTTAATGCTTTGACAGCTCCACCTGAACTTAAAGCCTGTTGAAATACTTTAAACTCCACATCTTTTACTGCTTCTTTCATATCAATTAGTTCCATATCAAAACGTGTATCTGGTTTATCACTACCAAATCGAGCCATGGCATCATCATACGTCATACGTGGAAATGGTATCGGAATATCAATTCCCATTACTTCTTTCATCACTTTCGATAACATGTTTTCAGTATACGCTTGGATGTCTTCTTCTGTTAAGAAACTTGTTTCAATATCAACTTGGGTGAATTCCGGTTGGCGATCCCCTCGTAGATCTTCATCTCTAAAACAACGAACTACCTGATAATAACGATCAATTCCAGCTCCCATTAATAATTGCTTAGTTGTTTGAGGTGATTGAGGTAACGCGTAAAAATGTCCTGGATGAACTCGTGAAGGAACCAAATAATCTCTTGCTCCTTCTGGTGTCGATTTATTTAAATAAGGTGTCTCCACATCTAAAAAGCCATTATCATTTAAAAATTCGCGAATGACACGTGTTACATGATGTCTTAATTTTAGATTATTTAACATTGATGGACGTCTAATATCCATGTAACGATATTTCATACGCACATCATCACTAATCGTTTGATCGTCTTCGATGACAAATGGTGGCGTCTTTGCTCCATTGTATACGATGATGTCTTCAGCGATAATTTCAACTTTACCTGTCTTCATTCGAGGGTTAATAGCTGAACCTGTTCTCTCTATTACCTTACCTCTCACACCAATCACGTATTCACTACGACAAGAGTCTGCAATGATTAAAGCTTCTTGTGACACTTCAGGGTTGAAAACTACTTGAACAAGTCCTTCTCTATCTCTTAAATCGATAAAGATTAATCCTCCTAAGTCACGACGCTTTTGCACCCACCCTTTTACTACAACCTCTTGACCTAAATCTTTTTCTGATACTAGACCACAATATGTTGTTCTTTCCTGCATGATATCTATCTCCTTTTAATCATTTATTCATAAAAAAAAGCCCTTGTTAAATTATAACAAGGACGAATAATTTCTTACACGTGGTACCACCTATTTTTAAAAAGTTTCAAAAAACTTTTTCTCTAAACGATATAACGCTCGTTAGCGGGATATATTACTACCCATCTCCAGAGTGTCTGTCCTCTTTAAATGAATGATTTCACCAAATTCATTCTCTCTTTTTTGTAAAAAAGGCACGTCTCCTTCATCGATACTCATCCTTAAAATACTAAAAATTGTACAAAAAGTCAAGATATAATAGGGTAACTCACTACTCAACTTCTAAAATTTTTGCTATAATATCCCTTATCAAGTAATCAATGAGGTAATCCATGTGAAAAACACAAACTCAATAAATCGCACGATAAAAATGTTTATCATTAATATTTTAGTTGTTGCTTTGGTTTTTATCGGCTTTAATTATATGCGAGGGAATAGCCAAATTGCCACTGTGGGAACAATCGCTTTAAATGTCCGTGAAAAACCTGATGCGTATTCTTCTGTTATTACTCAAGTCCATAAAGAAGACAAAGTCACTATTACGGATGAAAAAAATGATTGGTACAAAATACAAACAGCTGATAAAACAGTTGGTTGGGTACCTAACTGGCTATTATTTGATGGTACTAGTGGTCCATATACTAACTTAACTGCTTCTATTGCTAAACGAAATACAGAACTGAAAAAAGATAACTCAGAAAGCAGCAAGGTAATCAAAACGTTAAAAAAGAATGAACACGTGAACGCGACTCTTGAGCTAAACGGTTGGGTACGTGTTTATAGTGACGGAAAATACGGTTGGGTGCCAAGTGATAGCTTAATCATCCAAAAAAACCGGGACAATAAATACAAAGAAAATCAAGTGCTTCATGTTGCCACTACTTCTGCTTACTTAATGAGCAATAACTCAACATCAAGTAATAAAGGTGATTTTTTAAAATATGGTGCTACTTTAACGTATTTATCTGAGACAGAGGATGGGTGGATGAAAGTTAAAACCAAAGATGGTAAAACTGGATTCTTAAATTCTTGGCAAGTCACTTCTCGTAAGATATCTAGTAAGGAAGAAAAACCTGGTATTCCAATGCCTGAATTTACGATTATGTTAGACCCAGGACATGGTGGAGATGACCCTGGTGCTCAAACTATTGATGGAAAAACTTTAGAAAAAGAAGTAACGCTAAAAACAGCCTTAGCAGTTCGAAAAGAACTCCAATCTCATGGGTTTAATGTTTTAATGACACGTGATAAAGATAAATTTGTTTCCTTGACTGATATAGGAAAAATAAGTTCCTCTAGTCAAGCAAATGCTTTTATCAGTTTTCATTATGATTCAAGTGCACAGGCTAATACAGCTTCTGGAACAACCACATTCTACCGAAAAGACAGTGGTAAACCACTTGCTCAAGCTATTAACGATAGTATTGCGAACATTCTGCCTCTAGAAAACAGAGGCTTTGGTAATCAAGATTATCAAGTACTGCGTGAAAATTCAAAGCCTGCTGTTTTATTAGAGTTAGGTTACATCAATAATGATTATGATGCTGCTTACATAAAAAATAAAAATTATCATCAAAAAGTAGCAGATTCTGTCTACGATGGACTAATGGTTTATATAGAAGAGAAAAGTAACAAGGGTGCCGAAAATTAAAAAAGTATCAAACAACTTTAACACTTAGTTGTTTGATACTTTTTGTTTTTTTATTGAATCGTTACTGTTACAGTACGTCTTCCCCAATTTCTACACTCAGTCACTGTATTAAAATGAACATCAATAATATTACCTCTTATAGCTCCACCAGTATCTCCAGCTACCGCAAATCCATAACCAGATACTTCAACTAATGAATTTAAAGGAATCACACTTGGATCAACTGCAATCACGCGAGAATTTTTTCTTAAATCAATTCCTGTTGCTGTGTATGGTGTTAATCCACCCTCTGTATAAGAATAAGCTGTCGATTGCATCGTTAAGGTACGTCCATTACTACTTGCTGCTGGTTTCTCTGTTGAGACAGGCGTACTAACAGTTGATCCACTCGATGCTGATTGAGTGTTATTTGAAGTGTTGCTACTGCCGTTAGATTCTGTTGAAACATGGGCTGTTCCCTCTTTTTTCAATTCTTCTGCTTTTTTTGCCATCTCTTTTTCTTTCGCAGCTTGTGCTTCTTTTATCACTCGCTCTTCAGATAATTTTTTTAAAGTTGCTTCATTATTAGCTAATTCTTTCTTCAAATCACTAACTTGAGATTCTAGAGCGGCTTTATCATTTTCAATTTTAGTTTGTTTTTCAACTAAAATTTGTTGATCCATAACTAATTCTTCTCTTAATCTCTCTAATTTATCTTTATCT
Organism: Vagococcus sp. AM17-17; assembly: GCF_003471765.1. NCBI lineage: Bacteria > Bacillati > Bacillota > Bacilli > Lactobacillales > Enterococcaceae > Vagococcus > Vagococcus sp. AM17-17. The sequence goes on along the minus strand of NZ_QRJY01000005.1, from coordinate 35,733 downwards.
GTTTCTAGGGTTTCAATTTTTGATTTTTCCGCTGTTTGTAAAACGGTCATAGCAACCGCACGATTAACAAAATCAGATACACTATTAGCATTTAACAACGTATCAACCATCGTTGTGCTTTGCTCGTTTGTTTGGATTGTTTTCATACGAGAGGCAACCATCTCTTTGCGTTTTTCCATACTGCGTTTTGTTTTTTCGATTTGTTGTTGTGTTGTTAAAATTTTTGATTCAGTATCCAACACATCTGATTTTAAATTTTCTAAATCTCTATAATTTTTATTTACATTATCAAGTGCACTATCGATTTTTTCACTAATCTCAACACTTTGTTTTTTCACGTCTTCTTCTTTCGTTGCTGCAAATAACGAAACTGGCATGCTTGTTAGCATGACAAAGCACAATAGACCAGTTATAGTTTTCCTATAATTCAACAATCGCCAACACCTTTCAATTAATAACGTTCACTTTTTATCTTTCCTAATTATACAAGAATGACTCTTGCTTAATATGACATTCTCTTTACAAATTATTACAAATTAAGGTATTGTATTATATAAATGTAATAGTAAGGAGTGGTTTGATGACAAATATATACTTTGCTAGTCCCTTATTCTCAACAATGGAAAAAAATTACAACGAGTGGCTTGTAAAACAAATCAGAGAATCTTACAAAGAGGTTTCTGTGTATTTACCTCAGGAACAAATGGAGATAAATGATAAAAATAGTTATGCAGACTCAAAAATGATAGCAACTTATGATACAAAAGCTCTATTAGATAGCGATTTAATGATTGCTATTCTTGATGGTCAAAGCATAGATGTTGGTGTAGCAACAGAAATCGGTGTGGCTTATCAAGCTGGCATACCAATAATCGGTTTGTTCACAGACAGTAGACAACAAGGTGCTGATAACCAACAAAAAATAACAGCATTGCAGGATGTAGCGGAGTCTCAATTCCCTTATGTTAACCTTTACACGATTGGGTTAATTAAACTAAATGGCGTCGTGGTTAATTCTGAAGAATTGTTATTAAAAACTGTCGCCACATACATCTAATTTAGCGAGCATCTTTTACCGTATTTAGGTATAGGATGTTCGCTAAAATCATGTTAACCTAATTAAAGAAAGGAAGTGCTTAACTTGTCTGTATTTTCTTATGCTAAAAAATATAAAAAACAATTAATACTTGGTCCTGCTTTTAAATTAATGGAAGCAATCTTCGAATTAACACTCCCACTATTTATGGCTTATTTAATTGATTCAGGGATTCGAGAAAAAAATATATCAGTGGTCTACGCTGCTACTTTATACATGTTAGGTTTGTCTATACTTGGGCTTTTATGCGTCCTAGTTTGCCAATATTATGCAGCTGTTGCGTCTCAAGGTTTTGGAACGGAACTACGTTTAGTTGTTGTAAAAAAAATCACGCAGTTTTCTCATACTGAAATTGATGAATTTGGATCTGACACGTTTTTAACTAGAACCATTAACGACGTCAATCAATTACAACTAGCGTTAGCCATGCTCATTCGTCTAGTTATTCGTGCACCATTTCTTAGTATCGGCTCTATCGTAATGGCCTTTACCATCAATATATCAATGGGGTTTATTTTTTTACTAACTGTTCCTATTTTTTCATTTATTCTATACATTTTAATGAGTAAAACAGTACCAAAATACCAACAAGTGTTATCATCCATCGATGAATTAAATACCATTACTAGTGAACAATTTACCGGCGTCAAAGTTATTCGTGCCTTTGCCAACGAAAAAAAAATGGAGGATAAGTCAGCTGAAGTCAGTGAAAAGTTAGCCAATCGCTACATTGATATGACAAAACTATCTGCTCTTATGTCTCCTCTAACCTTATTTATGACAAATATGATTATTGCTTTAATCTTATGGGTTGGTGATATTAATGTATCTGTCAGACAACTTCAAACAGGAGATATTGTAGCTTTAATCAATTATATGCTACAACTACTAGCTGCCTTAATTGTTGTAGCAAATTTAGTGACCATTTTCGTGCGAGCTTTTTCAGCTAAAAAACGGGTCGAAGAAATACTTAATACAACACCGAAAGTTCAAACACAACCTTTAGATAAAGTATTACCATTTGAATCAGAAAACACGTTATCTTTTCAAGATGTATCCTTTCATTACCCTAGTTCATCTCAAGATGTGTTAAAAAAGATTCAATTCGATTTAAAAAAAGGGACACAACTTGGGATCGTTGGTCCTACTGGAAGTGGTAAGACAGCGTTAATTGAATTAATTCAAAAATTTTATCTTCCAACTGATGGGACAATTTTCTTAGATAATATGAATCTACTTGATTTAACCACAGGAGAAGTCAGACATTCTATCAGTTATGTATCACAAAAAAGTGTCCTTTTTTCAGGAACGATTGAGAGTAACTTAAAAATGGGATTCCAAAATGCAACGGAAAAAGATTGTTGGAGAGCACTAGAGTGGGCTGACTGTTTAGAGTTCGTTGATGACTTAAGTATGTCAACTGCTGAAAACGGGACAAATTTTTCAGGAGGACAAAGACAACGTTTAGCAATTGCCAGAGCGTTGATTTCTCAACCGAGTATTCTGATTTTAGATGATGCTCTAAGTGCTTTAGATTATAAAACGGATTTAGCTATTCGACAAACGTTAGCAAGACTTGATTTTATAAAAAATAGCATTATCGTATCGCAACGCATCTCTTCTGTTAAAGAAGCAGACCATTTAATAGTCTTAAATCAAGGGGAAATTGTCGCTCAAGGAACGCATCAAAACCTGATGAAGCAATCAATATTTTACCAACAAATTGTGACATCTCAAGAAAAGGAGGATAACTAAATGTTTAAACAAACACTTTCAACTTTCTCTCCTTATCTAAAACCTTTCAAAAAAGCGATTATTTTAAATGCTTGTTTGAGTTTTCTATACGGCCTGAGTAGTGTGTTGGTCACCATGTATATTGGTAAAGCGATTGATAGCATGACGCTATCATCTAAGACGGGGTTAGTAACACAGATTTTTCTCATTATCGTTTTGACTTGTCTAGCGGCAAGTAGTTTTTATTTCTTACAGCGAATCAGCCAGCATATCGCCTATACTTCTATGAAGGAAGTAAGAAAAAAAGGATACCATAAGCTAAATAAATTACCGATAAATTATTTTGATACACATTCACATGGCGACACGATGAACCGATTTAGTACGGATTTAGATTATATTTCAGAAGCCCTACTAACTTTATTTAATCAACTATTTCCAAGCATAACGATTATCATCGTGGCACTAGGTATCATGCTATCTTTAAACGTTATATTAACTGGTGTGATCCTCTTGATAACAGCAGGTATGTTTTTAGTTAATGTGATGATAGCAAAAAAAGGACAGAGATATTTCAACGCACAACAACAATTACTAGGAAAAATGTCTGGCTATATCAATGAACAATTTAGCCATTTAAAAACGATTAAGTCATATGGATATGAGGAAACCGTTATTCAACAATTCCAAGACATGAATCTTGAATTGCAACAAACTGGGCAACAAGCACAATTCATTTCTTCTCTGACAAATCCTTTATCTCGTTTTATCGATCACATTGGCTATTTATTAATTGGGTTAGTGAGCGGACTACTTATTGTTAATTTTTCATTACCCTTATCATTAGGAATGTTATCTAGTTTTATTATTTATTCAGGACAGTTTTCAAAACCGTTAATTGAACTATCAAGTATCACAACGCAACTCCAAACAGCTTTTTCGAGTATTAAACGTATCAACGACTTACTAGATGAACCAGAAGAAGATGCATACGTCAAAAAACTAACCCAGCCTTTCATACCTATTGGAGATGTAGCCTTTTCGCATGTTTACTTCTCATATGATCCAGCGTCACCATTAATTGAAGATTTCAATTTAACCGTTAAACAAGGACAAACAGTGGCGATTGTAGGGAAAACAGGAGCAGGTAAATCTACCTTAGTTAATCTTTTAATGAATTTTTATCCGTTAGATAAAGGTGTTATTACGGTTGATTCCGTCCCAATCACTGATATACCAAAAGATGAATTACGACGCTCATTTGGAATGGTGTTACAAGAAACTTGGTTATTCCAAGGTACTATTTGGGACAATCTAACGTTTGGTAACACTCAAGCAACAAAACAAGATGTGATAAAAGCCTGTGAAGAAGCGAATATCTATCACTTTATTCAACAATTGCCTCATGGATTCGATACGATGATTGGGCAATCAGGTGTTTTATTATCTGAAGGACAAAAACAATTATTTACGATAGCAAGAACGATGATCAGTCAGCCTCCTATGCTTATACTAGATGAAGCAACAAGTTCTATTGATACGCTGACAGAACAACATATCCAAATAGCTTTTGATAACATGATGTCAGGAAAAACTAGTTTTATCATCGCTCATCGTCTATCAACAATTAAAAAAGCCGATATTATTCTTGTGATGGATAAAGGAAAAATCATCGAGACAGGAACTCACGACTCCTTATTAAAAAACAAAGATGGTGCTTATTCTAGTCTCTACCACTCACAATTTAGTCATTAAAAAAACTCACTCTAGCTAATTGCTTACTACTTAGCAATTAAACTAGAATGAGTTTTTTTATTTTAGTGTATTAACGTTAGCTTCTACTTTTTTGACTGAATCTAATGCCAGCATTAATCCGATTGTTTCAGCCTCGTTTGATTTTTCAAAAACTGTTACTTCATAAGCATCACCTAAAGCGGTCCATCTATTTCTCACTTTAGACACCTTACGATAACCTGACATCACATCAAAATCCATTGACCACCAATCATCATGTACTTCTAAATCATCACTAATTATTTGAAAAGACATTTTAGAAATTGACTCTGATTGTGCTACCGTAAATATAATACGTTCACCAACGACCACATCTAAGCAAGGTAATGTTGACCCAATGTGTCTTTCCACACGCGCAATTTCTTCTCGTCTATCATCATAAACATTATAACAAGTCAATCCATCGTCTTCAAAACACTCAATGGTATAAATTTTATCCCCGTTTCTAGTGATAATTTCTCTTTTGTTTTCATTAGTATAATCGTCTTTTAACATAAATAGTTGACGCATAAACGTGCACCTCTTTAATAGTTTATTATACCAATCAAACAACTTCCCCAAACACTGTTACTTTTCTTCCAACTACACGAGTGCCAATACATCTTTTAAAGAATCCACTTTATGCGTGTATTTTTTTTCTGATGTTTCTGCCCCATTACTAAACCATATTGAATCAATACCTACTCGACTTGCTCCCTCAATATCTGAGGATAAACTATCACCAATCATAACAACTTGAGATAAATCTTTTAGTTGGGCATCATTAAAAATATAATCAAAAAAACGAACATCTGGTTTTTCAAAGCCAACTTCCTCAGAAATGTATAAGTCATCAAATAAATCAGTCATCCCAGCACTAGCCAAACGTTTTCTTTGTGTTCGACCAACGCCATTGGTTCCTGCAAAAACTGTATATCCATCTGATTTTAGTTGTGTTAATAGATCAATGGCTCCACCCATTACATCATTTCTTTTTTCAAGAAAACCACGATATTGTTTATCAACCAATACGCCGTCAACAACAATGTTATTTGCTAAAAAGAATCGTTTAAAACGCTCCTTTAAAACAACATCCTTACTGATTTTACCATCTTCTAATTGGTCCCACAAGTCATGATTGATTTCTTTATATTGATTAAATGTTTTTTCATTAAAAACTACACCATAAGTAGCGAATACTTTTTGGAGTGCATAATATTCTGATCGACTAAAATCAAGTAATGTATTATCAATATCAAATATAATATACTGATATTTTTTCATGTATACCCTCCTTTTTTCTTACTATTATAATTTATAACATAAAAAAAAGCAGCGTGTCCATATACACTCTGCTTTTTGTATGATTTTTTTATGAAGCAAATTTAACTAATTGCTTTTGTATGACTTTTACATTTGCTAACCAATAAGTCCCTACAACATGAATCACTAATAAAATAAGTGAACTCACAATACGACTTGGAATATTGGCAACAATTCCTGGTCCATACATTAAGTATAACCAAAATGTGTTCATCCCCAAATTCACTACAATTGTCACAATCACATTGACTGTAATAATTCGTTTTAGTGTCATGTCTTTTTTATAATAGAATAACCCATATAAAAAGGCTGACAAAAAGGCTGACAACGTAAATCCTGGGAAAAATCCTGCTGTCACTGGAAATAACGTAATTCCAATAAAATCAGCTAAAGCATTTCCTATCCCTGCCACAAGTGGCGAGAACATCATACACATCAACACAACCGCTACAAACGTAAAACTAATACGAACAAACGGTGTTTGAATCGAAATAAATCGCGTCAATACGATTTGTAATCCCATTAATACCCCCATCAATGCGATCGACTTTGGTGTAAAATCATTTTTGCTCATTCTAGCATCTCCTTTTTCTTTAGAGTTGCTACATCCATTATGCAGCGAATGCAGAAATATGGCCGCAAGCACTCCACTTGTGCTTTTCGTCCACTAGGCAACATCCCATCCTAGTAGCACTTGACGCTATATTTCCTACTCTGTTAATTGTTTTACACATCGTACTATATCATAATGAAAAAAAATTACAATAAAGACTATCGTAGTCAAATTTCCGCCAAATTCTCTAATTCTTTAAAAAGTAACATCGCTGTGCTTTTATTTGTCGCTAGAGGGATTTCATAGACATCGCTTAGACGAATCAACGCAGTTACGTCTGGTTCGTGTGGTTGAGCAGTCAATGGATCACGTAAAAAGATAATCATATCCATCTCTCCTTCCGAAACACGTGCTCCTATTTGTTGGTCGCCTCCTAAAGGGCCTGATTTAAATCGATAAACAGATAAATCTGTTGCTTCTTGAATTCGAAGTCCTGTTGTTCCTGTTGCAAACAATTCGTGTTTACTCAACACCTTTTCAAATTTTTTGGTTAATGCTACCATTTCATCTTTCTTTTTATCGTGAGCTATCAGTGCAATTTTCATTTTTTTCTCTCCTTTTCGTCATATTGCCCAAAAAATCTAGGCAAATTTACATTGTAAGCGTATTACTGAATTCATTATACTGTATTTAATAAAACAAATGAAAGAAGGAAATACACTATGGTAGAAATTGCTTTAAAACACATTTATAAAAAATATGATGGCAACCCTAATTACTCAGTAACTGATTTTAATTTACATATTGAAGACCGTGAATTTATTGTATTTGTCGGACCTTCTGGTTGTGGTAAATCCACTACTTTGCGTATGGTAGCTGGTCTTGAAGATATTTCGGAGGGTGAACTTTGGATTGGTGACAAATTAGTCAATGACGTTGCACCAAAAGACCGTGATATCGCGATGGTTTTCCAAAACTATGCGTTATACCCTCATATGACTGTCTACGATAATATGGCATTTGGTTTAAAACTTCGTGAATATGACAAAGAAGAAATCAGAAAACGTGTAGAAAACGCTGGTGAAATTCTTGGTTTAACAGATTACTTACAACGAAAACCCGCTGCTTTATCAGGCGGACAACGGCAACGTGTGGCATTAGGTCGTGCGATTGTGCGTGATGCGAAAGTATTCTTGATGGATGAGCCATTATCAAACTTAGACGCAAAACTTCGTGTGGCAATGCGTGCAGAAATCGCGAAACTTCATCGTCGTTTGGAAACAACCACTATTTACGTTACCCATGACCAAACTGAAGCGATGACTATGGCTGATCGTATTGTTATTATGAAAGATGGTTTTATCCAACAAATTGGGACACCAAAAGAAGTATATGACACACCAAACAATGTATTTGTCGCTGGATTCATCGGCTCTCCTGCTATGAACATATTTAACGTTGAATTAACAGAAGATGGTCATATCACTGATGGTCATGATTTAAACGTTCAGTTGCCTGAAGGAAAATTCAAAATTTTACGTGAACAAGGATACGTTAACAAACCATTAATTTTTGGTATTCGCCCTGAAGATATCCATGGTGAAATTCTTGCAAAAGAAGCTTCTCCAAATAGTATTGTTAAATCTGAAGTAGTTGTATCAGAATTACTTGGAGCTGAAACAATGCTTTATACAAAAACGGGTGAAACAGAGTTCATATCAAAAGTCGATGCAAGATCGACTTATCGTCCAGGAGAAGTGATTGAATTAGCTTTCAACTTAAACAAGGCTCACTTCTTTGATCCTCAAACAGAACAAGTTATTAGATAAGAAATAACAAAGACCAAATTTTCATTTGATAGAAAATTTGGTCTTTTATTTATTTATTTTTTGCTGCTAAATAAACTGGAAATGAAAATCTTGTCCCTATTTTTTGAGCAATCATATACGCAATAGAAAAATCAATCAAACTATGGACAAAACCACCTACTCCAACCAACAAAATAACTGATTGAAAGAATCCCATTGTATAACTTGCTTCACCTAATCCATCTGTCATAAAGAAGGCTGTGACAATCAATGTTTCAAATAAAGCATGGATTAACCCTAAGACCACATTGAAGACAACCATTTTTTTAGGTGAGTAAATGATATTGGGTCTTTTTTGTAAATAAAGTGCACCGAAAAAGGCAAAAATCACATGCGATAATGCCCTCATCCCAATAATAAATGGCGTTGTCATAAAGAAACCAAAAGCGGTTCCTAACGCAACAAGCACTGCAACTAATGGTGAAACGAACATTGCTAACATAACTGGAACATGACTAGCTAATGTATACGATGCTGGACCAATCACAACTCTCACTGGCATAATCATTGGAATCATAATCCCTAAGGCAATCAAAAACGCTGCATACGTCATCATTTGTACCGAGTTCTTTTTCATTTTTTATTTTCTCTCCGTCTATCATTTATTTATATGATAAACAATGCACAAAGTTTTGTCAATGAACAATCACCACTGTAACTTTATTTTTTATTCGTGATTAATGAGTTTGATAGTTTACCAAATTCTTCGATACTTAGTGTTTCCCCACGACGTTTTGGATCAATCCCACATTCCTCAAGTGATGTTTGCAACCAATGTTTTGTTTCCTCATCTTTTCCAAAACGGCTTGTTAAATTATTCCATAGTGTTTTACGTCGTTGCATAAATGACGCACGTGTTAATTCAAAAAAGAATGTTTCATCTATGACATCAACAATTGGTTTATCTCTTTTTTCTAACTTAATAATCGCTGAATCCACATTTGGCTGTGGCACAAAAGCTGTTTTAGGCACGATAAATGCAAGTTTTGCTTCCATATAAAATTGCACTGCGATTGATAGCGAGCCGTACGCTTTTGTTGACGGTTTTGCTGTCATGCGATCCGCCACCTCTTTTTGCATCATAACAACCATTGTCGTGATATCTAGTGGTGACATCAATAAATGCATCATGATGGGTGTCGTAATATAATAAGGCAAATTGGCAACGACTTTGATTGGTTGCTCTTCATCAAATACTTTTTTTGCTTCGGCCACGACATCAGCTTTTAAAATATCTTCATTAACGACTGTAATATTATCATAAGGTGACAATGTATCTTCTAATACCGGAATTAAACGTTGATCTATTTCAAATGCTAATACTTTTCCAGCATGTCGTGCTAAATGTTCCGTTAAAGCACCAATACCTGGACCGATTTCAATCACACCATCTTCTTTTGATAAATATCCTGCTTCTGCAATTTTTCTTAAAATATTTGGTTCAGTTAAAAAGTTTTGTCCTAAACTCTTTTTAAACGAAAAGCCATGTTTTTTAAGTATTTCTTTCGTTCGACTAGGTGTTGCTATATCCCTATATTCATTCATTCGTTTCACCTTCTATTATCTCTTTCATTGCCACTAAGAATGTTTCTTTGGATATTTGAAACATGCTCAATCGTTTCTTTAGTTGCTTGCCATTTGTATAGCCAATATTCAATTTTTCGCCAAGTTTCTCACGCCTTACTCTTGATCCGTTTCCAGCTATCAGACCAAATTGTATCAAATCTTCTATCGCTATCTCTGATTCAAATGATTCAGTCGTAGGCGTGGACACGTCTTTTAGCGCTTGTATGATGGCTTCATTACTGGCATGTTCCACGCCCAAACTACCATGTTTCTTTTTTGGTGCTCCTTTTTCTCTAGATATAAAAGCATGTTTAGCATCAGGGACGACAACCATAATCTGCTTACGGATTTTTTCACCAGGAAAATCTGGATCAGTAAACACAATCACACCACGCACACGTTGAGCGTGTTTAATTTTATCCAACGTTTCGTTATTTAACGCCGAACCATTCGTTTCTATCGTGTCAACGTCTAACACTTGCTGCAATCGTTTTGTATCGTCTTTTCCTTCTACAACCACTATTTCTGATATTTTTTCTTTAGTCATTTTCTTCTAACCTAAACAATCTATGTGCATTTTTTGTTGTTTCTTTTGCCACTGTTTGATAAGGTAAATTTCTTAATTCGGAAATTTTATCAACGACATAATGTGTATACCCAGGTTCATTACGTTTTCCACGATATGGCACAGGTGCTAAATACGGTGCATCAGTTTCCACTAATAATTTATCCATTGGGACAATTTTTGCTGCTTCTTGAACTTCTAATGTTTTCTTAAATGTGACAACACCACTAAACGAAATATGCATCCCTAAATCTAAAAAACGTTTCGCCCACTCGCTATCGCCACCAAAACTATGCATAATGCCTCCAATATCTTGAATGCCTTCTGATTTTAAAATCTTATAAGTATCTTCCATCGCATCTCTTGTATGGATGCTAATTGGTAGATCCATCTCTTTAGCAATCGCAATTTGGCGACGAAAGACTTTTTCTTGTACATCAGGTTCGTCATTCATCCAATAATAATCCAACCCAATTTCTCCCAACGTCACAACATGTGGATTCGTTAATTTTTCTTGTAAATCTTTTTCAATCTCTTTTGTGTACCTTCCTGTTTCAGTCGGATGCCACCCAATAATACTATGAATAAAAGGGTATAGTTCACTTAACTCTAACGAGCGTTCAATCGTTGGTGTATCAAATCCTACTACTGCCATTTCAGTTACGCCAAGCTGTTTTGCTCGCTCAATGACTTCTTTATAATCGTCATTAAATTGTTCTGCATTTAAATGTGTGTGTGTATCAAAAATCATAGTTTTCACTCCTATCACGATGATTTTAACATAAAAAGAGATTGAAAAAGACCACTTTTCCAATCTCTTTAACATTTTCTATCCAACGATACTACCGTTTTCTGCTCCTTTTGGTGCTTCAACAACGTATAATTTGCCATCTGAATTTTCAGCTGATAAAATCATTCCTTGACTGATATGTCCACGGATTTTTCTTGGTTTCAAGTTAGCGACAATCACTACTTTTTTACCAATTAAATCCATTGGTTCAGGATAAAATTCTGCAATTCCTGATAAAATTTGGCGATTTCCTTTGTCACCAGCATCTAATCTAAATTGCAATAATTTATCTGCCCCTTTAACTTTTTGACAGTCTAAAATTTCAGCAACTTTTAACTCAACTTCATCAAACGTTTCAAATTTTACTTCTTTATCTTTAACAGAAACAAGCTCCACATCTTCTGGTTTCCATTCTTCTTCTGTCTGTTGATTCATACTTTGAGCCATCTGTTCTTTAATATAAGCTACTTCTTCTTCAACATCTAGACGTGGGAAAATAGGCGTTCCTTTGCTGACAACTCTGGTACCAGAAGGGAACTCTCCAAAACGAATATCAATCATAGAGACTGTTTCATCATCCAATCCTAATTGGCTAAAGATTTCTTTTGGTGCTTGCGTCATAATTGGTTGTAGTAAAATAGCAGAAATGCGTAAACTTTCGGCTAAATGAACCATGACACTATTTAATTCTGTTTGTTTTTCTTCATCTTTCGCTAAGTTCCATGGCTCAGTCTCATCAATGTATTTATTCGCACGAGAAATGAGACGCCATACTTCACTTAACGCAATGTTAAACTCTAATTTTTCCATTGCTTTATTATATTTACCAATCACATCTGCAGCAGTTGTTGATAATTCACTATCAAAATCTGTTACCTGAGAGGCGTAGTTTGGTACGACACCATCACAATATTTATTAATCATCGCAATCGTACGATTTAATAAATTACCTAAGTCATTGGCTAAGTCATAATTCACACGAGAAACAAAATCTTCTGGTGTAAACACACCATCTGAACCAAACGGAATTGCACGCATTAAATAGTAACGTAGTGCATCTAATCCGTAACGTCGTACTAACATCTCAGGGTAAACCACATTCCCTTTTGATTTAGACATTTTGCCATCTTGCATCACTAACCAACCATGAGCAAAAATTTGTTTTGGTAATGGCAAATCAAGTGCCATTAACATAATTGGCCAATAAATGGTATGGAAACGGACGATTTCTTTACCAACCATATGAACATCAGCTGGCCAGTATTTTTGGAAGTTGCTGTCGTCGTCTGTACCATAACCTAAGGCTGTAATATAGTTTGATAACGCATCTATCCATACATAGACCACATGTTTTGGATCACTTTCAACAGGAATTCCCCATTTGAAAGATGTACGACTAACAGCTAAGTCTTCTAAACCTGGTTTAATAAAGTTATTAATCATTTCATTTTTACGAGAAACTGGTTCGATAAAATCTGGGTGTTCTTCGTAATATTCTAATAAACGGTCTGCATACTTACTCATTTTAAAGAAGTAGCTTTGTTCTTTAACAAGTTCTACTTCATGGCCACTCGGAGCTAATCCACCAATAACTTTTCCATCTTCATTTCTAAAGACTTCAGCTAATTGATTTTCAGTGAAATATTCTTCATCTGATACTGAGTACCAACCTTCATATTCGCCTAAATAAATATCTCCTTGGTCTAATAAACGCTGGAAAATCTGTTGAACAGATTGTTTATGATCTAAATCTGTTGTACGGATAAATTTGGTATAATCTATATCCAATAATTTCCACAACTTTTTAACGTCCATTGCCATGTCATCCACATATTCTTGTGGTTTTACACCTAATTCTTCGGCCTTTTGTTCAATTTTTTGACCATGTTCATCTAAACCAGTCAAATAAAAGACATCAAACCCTTTCATTCGTTTATAACGAGCCATTGCATCACAGGCTATTGTAGTGTATGAGCTTCCTATATGTAATTTTCCACTTGGGTAATAAATCGGAGTGGTGATATAAAAAGTTTTCTTATCTTCCACTGTTCATCCTCCTTTAAGTCACTTAGAGCAAATCTCTGCGACACATAATCACCGTTCATTATAGCATAATTCACAAAAAAAAATTAGTATTAGTGGAAATTTCAATCTGTCTAGTTTGCTTATTTCCTATTCATTCGTTAGTTTACAACAATCTTGATAAATTGGTATAAGTGACACATAGGTTTCTAATATGTAAGCAAATAATTCTTCTGTCGTTTTAGTGTCAAACGTTTCTTTATGAATTACACGCCCAATTTGAAATTCACCTTTTTTAACTTCTTTCCAACGTGTTAAATCTTTTACTAATTGTTCTGATTCTAAAGCATGATAATTATTTTTCGTGTGATCAGTATTCACCACAAAACCTTTTGGAAGTTGCTCAAACCACTGTATATTATCTAAACACTCTTGAGCCATAAGTGCTTCATTTTGTGGGTTATCAATAAAGGACAACCAAATCACCGCATATTCTGGCGTAATCCCTAATTGAAAATGCGGGTATTTTTTATAGCCACGATTATCTCCACCCATTGCACTCCACGTAAAATCTGGTGCATTTGTTGTACGTCGTCTATGTTGGGCTATATGGATAGGCAATTTTTCACCCAGCAAAGGCTCTAACTCAACAACAACTTTCTCATCAATTGATTGAAAAACAGGTTGAATTTTTTCACGAACACCAATCATTCGACTGTCTAACCCTTCTATATTAAACACATCAAAACATGATTCATCAAACATTAACATATGCTTACTCCTAACAATTATTCTCCACTTAAAAAGTGGTCTTAATAGATTACTTTAAATCTATCAGACCACTTTTGTTCTGTCTATTTATTTGTTGTTGGATATTTAATTTTAGTTAAAATATCAAATAAGTCTTTTGTCGAACTGTTTTCAATATCTTTTGCGACTTCTTTTAATTTTTCAGCCAATATTGGATCAATATATCCTTTTGTTAAACGATCAAATTTATCGACTGAGTCTTTCCAAGTGAATGGTCGACAAGGCTGCTTACCTCATGAGTAGTAACAGTACCATCCATTTGTGTAATGGTAATACGTGCACAAACAAAGAGGGTTTTAAAGACAACATCAAAAATAGATTGAATGATCCTCTTCGATAATGATGTCCTTTGATCGGAGGATGAAATATTTAACTTAATGATTATGGTAGCAAGTGGCACACAAGTATACGTCAGTAATCAAACAAGTAACATAGAAAAAAACTGTGAAAGAATTACGAGCATTTAATTGGTACAATGTAGATAGAAAAGCTTAGCAAGTCGATAACGGTCACTATTATATATTATTTCGTTCTTCTTCGAGAAATATCAAACTAAGCGAAGCCATTCATTTGACATTTGGTACTGACATTTTCGTTCAATGGCAATGATGGGGATTACTGATGAAAAAATTAATGAGTTTCTGAAATTAATTAAGTAAAACTATTAAATATTGATAAATAAAGACTTTCAAAAAAAAGCAAGAGACCATTTTCACCCTCTTTTTGAAAGTTTTTTTAATTTATTTTCATTTTCTGAGCAACAGAAGTGACAACTTGTAACTTTTTGTGATATGATTTTTTTAAGTTAAAAAATGAAAGGAGGATATTGTATGCCAAAGGATACATTCCTGAATCTACCTGTCCCCAAAAAAGAAAAAATAGATATGATTTTGCTTGATACATTTTATAACCAATCTGTCAGCCAAGTAAAGGTGTCACATATCGTCGAGCAGATGGAAATGTCTAGAGGAGCATTTTATAAATACTTTGTTGATTTGAAAGATGCTTACGATTACATTGTTAAACAGCAATCTATTCTAATTCATCAAGATATTATTGATTACATTAATCAGCATAAAAGTAATTTTTTCCACGGAATTGAACAATACCTTGTTTTTTGTTCCCATCTAAAAACGGATAGTGCTTATTGGAAAGGACTATTACTTCTAACTCGAGCTGATTATCAACGAACAATGAAGCGTTTAAATCTAGATGACTCTTCACACATGCTAATGGAATGGATCAAGTTATTGGAAAACAACGAATTCACAATCCATGAAACTCAAGAAGCTGTCAGTTTCCTTTACTTTATTATGGAAATTGTCATGAATTCCTTAACTGATTTCATTATCAATAATTGGACACCAGAGGAGTTAATATTGGATTATCACTATAAAATAAAATGGATTACTAAAGGAATTAAATAGGGGGAGTATTTTCATGCAAAAACTAGCAAGAGCAAGTTTAAGTTATATGATTATTGGATTAATTAGTGGCGTTTATTTCCGTGAAATGACAAAATTCAATGATTTTGAAGGTTGGACACAGTTAAGTGTTATCCATACACATACACTTATTTTAGGAATGTTTTTCTTCTTAATCGTTCTACTACTGGAAAAAAGTTTCAATTTAACTAAGCACAAGAATTTCAAAAAGTTTTATGTCATTTATAACATTGGGTTAGGTATAACGTTGTTGATGATGTTAACACATGGAACAATGACTATCTTAGGTATTGAAAGTTCCGCAGCAATTAGTGGAATCGCTGGTTTGGGACATATTATTTTAACAGTTGGATTGGGTTTCTTTTTTCAAGTGTTATTGCAATCAGTAAAAAATAGTTAATTATTTTTATCACTATCAAGTGACATAATGTTACTTGGTAATCAGAAATGGAGGAAAAATTTATGTTTTTAGCCTTAAAGGAAATGGGTTATTCAAAATTACGATATAGTTTAATTGTTGGTATTATGTTTCTAATTGGATTAGTAGTATTTTTATTATCTGGTCTAGCAGATGGATTGTCACAAGAATTTAGGCAAGTAGTAGATGATTGGGACGCAAAAGAAATTGTCCTATCAGATGATGCCAATAATATTTTAGCTGCATCACAATTAAAAATAGAAGATGAAAAAGATATTTCATCAAATGACAAAGCACCACTGTCACTTTATAGTGGTGCTATCGGTAAAAAAGGCGATAAAGTAAATATCAGCTTGTTTGGGACAGATAAAGATGCTTTCTTTTTACCTGAAATAACAAGTGGTACTACATTAAAAAATGACAACGAGGTCATTATTTCGCAAAATCTTGCAGATAAAGGATTTAAAATAGATGATACAATAAAAGTTGGAAGTAACGATTTGAAAGTTAAAGTCGTTGGGATCTTCCCTTCTACGTCTTATGTTGCGACTCCCGTAATGTACTCAACTGTCAAAACCGCAACTGAAATCAAATTCGGTGAAGATATGGTAAAAAATACAGATAACTATCCAATCAATGCTATATTAAGCAATGATAAAGATACAACATTATCCAGTGATTCATTAACTAAACTATCAACTGATGAATTTATTGATAACTTACCTGGATATACTGAGCAAAGTTTAACGCTTGATTCTATGATTTATGTCTTGTTTGTTATTGCATCAGCTGTTATCGGTATCTTCATGTATGTTATCACACTACAAAAAACTGCTATTTTTGGTGTCATGAAAGTTCAAGGCATTAATTCTTGGTTTATTTCTAAATCAATATTAGCTCAATCATTTTTAGTGGGTGTATTTGGAGTAATACTCTCTGGTGTTGCTACTTATTTCTTAAGCTTAGTATTACCTGACGCGATGCCATTTGCTATTAACATTACACAATGGTGTATCTATGGTGCCATTCTTGTCGTTGTATCAACAATCGGTGGCTTATTCTCAATCGTCACTGTAAATAAAGTTGACCCTATTAACGCAATTGGAGGTTAGGAAAAATGAAAACTATTTTAAATATGTCTCATATCACTAAAAAATTTGGTAAAGGTCATAATGAAGTGACAGCCTTAAATG
Source organism: Vagococcus sp. AM17-17 (assembly GCF_003471765.1). NCBI lineage: Bacteria > Bacillati > Bacillota > Bacilli > Lactobacillales > Enterococcaceae > Vagococcus > Vagococcus sp. AM17-17. Next base: position 18,577 of record NZ_QRJY01000005.1, on the reverse strand, counting down.
ACTTAAATTTTGAAGTTAAAGAAGGGGAATTTATCAGCGTCATTGGTCCTTCTGGTTCTGGAAAAAGTACTTTCTTAACGATAGCAGGTGGTTTACAAAGTACAACAACAGGTAATATTACTATTAATGATATTGATTTTACAGCTTTACCTGAAAAAAAACGTGCTAAATTACGTTTTGAAGAAATAGGTTTTATTCTACAAAGCTCAAACCTCATTCCTTTCTTAACTATAGAGGATCAATTTACTTTAGTTGGCAAAGTAAAAAAAGAAAAAGTTAATAAAGAAAAACTAGACGACTTACTTAAATCTCTTGATATTGATCACTTAAGAAAAAGTTACCCAAGTGATTTATCCGGTGGTGAACGCCAACGTGTGGCGATTGCTCGCTCTTTATACAATAATCCTAGTCTTATTTTAGCAGATGAACCTACTGCTAGTTTAGATACGGAACATGCTTATAACGTCGTGAAACTACTTGTCAAAGAAGCTCACGACAAGAAAAAAGCAACAGTTATGGTAACCCATGACATTCGTATGATTAAATGGAGTGACCGAGTATTTCAAATGGAAGATGGAACACTTAAAGAAGTACATGACTTTTAATTATAATACCTTAGTCTTATAATAGACTAGGGTATTTTTTGTGTAACTTATTATATAGACTATCTTTTCATACTCATTTCATTTAAAATATATTTATTGCACTTTTAGATAATTATCTACTAATAAAAAGGAGTACATTATGACTAAAAAAATGCTTTCCATTGTGGTCCCTTGTTACAACGAACAAGACACAATCAATCCCTATATTACTCGTATGATGGATATAGAAAAATTATTACCAAATTTAACGTTTGAATACTGGTTTGTCAACGACGGATCAAAAGATAATACATTAGAGGTTTTAAAAAAAGAGACAGCTTCATCTAATAAATACAACTACCTTTCTTTTTCCCGAAACTTTGGAAAAGAATCTGCTCTTTATGCCGGCCTTGAACATACTAGAGGAGATTATATCACTGTCATGGATGTTGATTTGCAAGACCCTCCAGAGCTTTTACCTAAAATGGTTGAACTAATAGAACAAGGAGAACATGACTGCATTGGTACTAGACGTGTTACACGTGCTGGGGAACCTAAAATCAGATCATTTTTCGCAAAACAATTTTATAAAATTATCAATAAAATATCTGATGTTGAAATTGTTGACGGCGCAAGAGATTACCGACTTATGTCTCGTCAAATGGTCGATGCGATACTAGAACTTAAAGAATACAACCGATTTTCAAAAGGAATATTTAGCTGGGTTGGATTTGATACTCATTACTTAGAATTTGAAAATATTGAACGTGTTGAAGGTGAAACATCTTGGTCTTTTTGGGACTTATTACAATACTCTATTGATGGCATCATCTCATTTTCAGAGTTTCCACTAAAACTCTCAACTATTCTTGGATTTATTTCATTTATCGCGTCCATTATCGCTTTGATTTTTATTGTAATACGTGCTCTTATTTTCGGGGATCCAACATCAGGATGGCCATCTCTTGTTTGCATTATACTAGCACTAGGCGGTCTACAACTTCTCTGTTTAGGAGTTGTGGGACAATATTTAGGTAAAACATTCCTTGAAACGAAAAGAAGACCTATTTACATCGTCAAAGATCAAAAGATTTCACCTTTAGAGGAGGATTAGTTGTGCTACGTGCTAAACGTGTTATAAAAAAAAGACTTCCTTTTATAACCATTACCTTAGTAGCTTTATTTATTTTATTACCGCAAATCAATACGCGGTTTATCCCTGTTGGATCTGATATATCATTTCATTATAATCGATTCTATGATTTAGCTGAACAAATCAAATCAGGAAACTATAACTACTATATGGCTTTATATGGCTTTAATAGTAGTGGCAGAATTATCAATGCCCTATATGGGTATGATATCGCCTTCTTGAATGGTTTAATATTATTTTTTACACAGTCATGGTTAAAATTCCAACTCGTCTCATCATTCACGTGCCTTATCATAGCCGGTAGCGGTATGTATGGTCTCATGAGAACACTAGATTGTACAAAAACATTAGCCACGATAGGCGCAGCGATTTACATGGCAAGTGCCCCAGTGATGTATTATGTTCGGGCTTTAGGTTTTTCTAGTTGGGGTGCGGCATTTTTACCATTTATTTTTATTCAAGCCATCCGCTCAGTAAAAAATAGAGATAAACCGATTAACTTTGTCTTTTTAGCCTTATCTATGAGTTTACTAGTTAATGCTCATACACTCAGTGCTGTATTAGCAACTTTAGCGATTATTCCTTTTTTCCTTGTCAGTTTCATTCAATCAGACAGAAAACTTAATTGGATAAAAGATATGATATTAGCTATTTTATTATTTGTCTTCTTATCACTAAATACATTAACGGCTTATTTGGAAGTCTTTTTATCAAATAATATTTTACAACCCTTTATTCCAAAATCATTTGTGACTAATGCTACTTATATCTCTATAACAGAAATGTATGGCAATCGAAATATTGGTATCTTTTTTGGGGCTATATTTATTTTCCAACTCATTTATTTTATTCGTAATATTAAACAGACGTCTTTACTAGAGAGATTAATGACCATTGTTGGTGGAACATTCTTGCTCTTATCAACATCATTATTTCCATGGGATAATATAGTAGCAACACTACCTTTTCTATCTATTATCCAGTTTCCATTTCGTTTTTCTGTAATTTCATATGTGCTACTAATTCCTATGTTTTTAAAAACAATCACAGCATTTGAGAGAAATCTTTCTAGTAAACAATCAAAAATCATGTCGACTTTCCTACTTATCCTAGTCGGCTTCATATTAGTCGAAGCTAACAGCAACATGGTCAAAAATGCGCAACGTTGGCAAGATGATCCTGTCGCTATGGGGAACAATCGATCTAATCTGATTGAAACAGAGCCCGATAATATTAGAAATAACCTTAGATCGCCTGACTTAACGAAAGTATTTGACACAATAGAAAAGGGAACACCAGATTACCTTCCTATATCAAAAAATACAACTAGCCAAGAGCTATATAGTGAAATAGAGCCATATGAAGTTTATGAAAAAGAAATATTTGATAATCAAAAAAACGTTACAACGACTGTACTAGATAATGGAACGATTCAATTAGTTTGGGACAATAAAAAGAATTCATCAAAGAAAAAACAGTTACCACTCATCGTCTATGAACATAGTGTGATTGAGTTGAATAGCAAGATACTTGATAAATCAGAGTACGACACATCTGATATTGGTAGTTTAATCATCCAACCAAAAAATGGTAAAAATACCATCATATTATCTTACAAACCAGTTGTTAATATGACTTATGTGCTAATAATTAAATTGATTGCAACCATGCTGACGATTGGTTATTGTTTCATCAAAGCTTATTCTAAACTGTTTATTAGAAAAGAGAGAGTCTATGAATAAATTCAAACATTTTTTTACTAAAACATTAGGACTATCTGACACACTATTTGAGTTATTTATGTATGTCGTGATGGGCGTTATGACAACAATTATTAATATTGTTGTATTCTATCTCATTGAAGGGGTCCTACAACTTAATTATATTTTCGCAAACGTCGTTGCATGGATTTTTTCAGTGCTATTTGCCTATATATCCAATAAGAAGTATGTTTTCGCTCATGAAGACAATCAAGAGACCATCAACGTAAAAGAAATGATGTCCTTCTTTTCGTTCCGCTTATTATCTTTAGGCATTGATACTGTCGTTTTATTTGTCTTAGTCAAGTGGTTAAATCAACAACCAATGATTGCTAAAATTATCAGTAATGTGGTTGTCTTAATCGCTAACTATGTATTTAGTAAATTTATTATCTTTAAAAAACCATCCAATTAAGTCCTTAGACCCAATTGGATGGTTTTTATTTTTTACTAGTACGACGTTTGTATTCATCTACTAACGTTCTAGATTCTCTAATATTTTCCATGTTTTCATCGTATTCTTTTAAAACATATACATGGAACAATAAATCAATCAAAATAAATTGAGACATCAATGAACTCGTAGCAGCACTTCTTAATTCTGCTTCTTTTGATTTCACCGTTTGAATAGATAAATCAACTTGCTTGCTCAATGTATTCATCCCAAATTGCGAAATACCAATTGTTTTGATGCCATGTTCTCTTGCGATATGATTAATTTCTAGTACTTCTGATGTTTCCCCCGAATTTGAAATACCAATAAAAATAGAACCAGGTACAGCTGAAGTTAGACTGGCTATAAGCAAGTGAACATCTGCAATACAGATACAAACTTTCCCAATTCGATTCCACTTTTGAGCGATATTTTCTGCGACAAGGTAAGATGAGCCTATCCCGTAAACATAGACAAATGGCGCTGAAGAAATCATCTGTACCGCATCATCTAACACATCTTCACTAACTAATTGAATCGTTTCTTGCATAGATTGATAAGCATTGCCTAAAAGTTTTGCTTTCACATCCGATATTTTCTCATTTGGTAATATGTCTGAATACTCTTTGGGAACATCCCACTGTCTTTCAGCTGATAATGCTATTTTTAATTCTGGAAAACTCGGAATATTTATTGATTTACAAAAACGAATGACTGAAGCTGGACTAGTTTGTGACTCTTTTGCTAACTCACTTGCAGTCATTTTCATCACATCTTCCGGTCTTTCTAATACCAAATTGGCTATTTTTTGTTCCGAATGTGTTAAATCATTATAAAGACTCTCCACCCTTTGATGAATATGTTTACTTTTCATATTTACCCTTCCCTTTTAACTTATTTACCTATCATGTTATTTTCCCCAAAATAACTTCTTTAGTCGCACCAGTAGCACTTGGCACGTTACTTGTTTTTCCTAGAAGCGTTCGATGTCCCAACACAACCATGGCAACTGCTTCTTTTGCCTCTGATGATTGGCCTAAATCTTCTTGTGTTTTAACTGATACAAAAGACGGCACTTCTTCATGAATCATCGAAAGTAACGTTGGATTATAACTTCCACCCCCACCAATGATTAAGTCAGTATCGTCTACGAAAAACGAGTCCAATGATAACGCAATCGCTTTTGCAGTAAATTTTGTTGCTGTTGCAATCCAATCATTAGCTGATAATTCATAAGTATCAAGCAGTGCGTTGACATAGTGCTGTCCAAAATCTTCTCTACCTGTTGTCCGTGGCATAGGGCGACTAAAAAAAGAATGTAACATCATATGTTCTAAAACTGTTTCTGACACATGACCTTGCTTAGCATATTGGCCATTATCATCATACTCTTCCTGATAAAAATGGCGCACTAATTCATCAATTATCATATTGCCTGGCCCTGTATCAAAAGCTGTTACCTCCTGTATTGTAGCATTTTTCGGAATAATTGTGGCGTTTGAAATACCGCCAATATTTTGTAAAATTCGCTGTTTTTCTCTGTCGTTGTACAAAATAAATTCTGAGTAAGGAACAATCGGTGCCCCTTGTCCGCCAACAGCCATGTCCCGGTATCTAAAATCAGATACCACTTTAACTCCAGTCACCTCAGTAATCACACTTGACTCCCCTACTTGCAAGGTGGATGCGACTAAATTATCTTCTGAAATAGGTTGATGGTATAAAGTTTGCCCGTGAGACGCAACAAAGTCTATTTTTTTCCCTAATCTTTGATGTTTTTCTATCATTTTTTTAGCTGCTTCACCAAAAAAATAACCTAACTCGATATTTAAGCTGCAAATTAAGGAAACATTTGATTGATTTATATCAATAGCATCTGTGACTTTTTTCTTTAACTCATCAGAAAAAGGTATGGTAAAAAAATCCTCTAACTCATAACTAGACATACATTCATCATATTTAACTAGCGCTACATCTACACCATCAAGTGATGTGCCTGACATCAATCCTATTGCATATCCCACGGTAACCCCTCCAACTCTCGCATTTTATAATAATAATAAGCTCCTTTAGCACAGGATGACTGTTTATGACAATAAGTCACATTTATTTCACTGGCTTCTAAATAGTTATGAAAACTAGAAAAAACTTGCGCATTTTTTTCTATGACACTTCCATTTAATCCAATTTCTAATGATTCTTTAGATAACTTACTCTTTCTGAGCATTTGTTCTACTGCTATTCCTAATTGTATACCTGCTTGTTTCAATAAAAGAGTGGCTTCTTGATTTCCTTCTTCGTTCATCTGTGCAACAATGGTTGTCAGTGAAGCAATATCTGTTTTAGACAACGTGTAAAGGTATTTAGTTAAAGAAAACACACCTTTTACATCAAAAAATTTAAATATAGCAAGCGTTAAATCACTTGGCTGAAAACTATTATCTTCGTCACTCAACGCTAATTTTATTGCTTGTTTAGCTATCCAATAAGCACTACCTTCATCACCAAATAAATGCCCCCATCCACCAACTCTGTACCATTTATGTTGATGTAAACCTAACACCACAGAGCCAGTTCCAGCAGTCACACAAATGCCATCTCTTCCTTTTAATATAGAAAAATGAGCTAATTGTCCGTCATTAAAAATATAAATAGTTGGATGTATTATCATCAAATCATTGGATACTTTTTCTTTTAGCCCACCTGCATCAACTCCTGCAATACCTAGAACAATCCCCTTACAATGACTTTCTTCAAGTAACTCAAAAATAGATACTATGCTTGACGTGATGTGGCTCATACCTAAATCATAATCCACTACCAGATTACCAAAACCAGAAATCGCACTTGCTACTTCCTCACCTGTTTTTACATTATAAGCAAAAGCTTCTGTTTTTGTTCCACCGCAATCTAAACCAATGATATACTCCATTATTTCACCTAATTTCTACTCACATTTTATTTATGAAAAAACAAACGATTGTCGTGTTGGACGAATCGTTTGCCTCTTACTATTTCCCTCGTAACTCGTTAATTTCTTTTTGCATGATAATCATTTGTTCAATCAATGTCTGTTCTGACATAGTAGTCATCAATTGGTCTTGTGCGTGAATCATTAGTAAGCTAATTTCTACACTTTCTCCTCGAACATCCTTTTGAACTAATTCCGTTTGAGTATTATGCGCTAGCACCATTTCGTCTTTAGATTGTTTCAACAGCTCGTCTACTTTTTCGTATTCTCCCTTGCGGCATGCTTCAAGTGCTTCATAAGCAAAACCTCTAGCATTTCCACCGTGTACAATAATATTAAAAATTTGTTCTTCCATTAGTTGTTCCTTCTTTCAATTAATTGATTAAATTCGTTTATAATTTGACTTAACTGTCCATCCCAATAATCCCAATTATGTTCTCCTTCAGACACATAAAAAGAATAGTTAGGTAAAAAACTGCCTATTTTATTAGAGAAATCCAAGCTATCCTCAATCATAAAATCATCTTTCCCACAACAGTGAATGAGATGCGTTTCTAATTCAAGATGATGTAAATCTGATTGGACTAGATTAGGCCATGCCTCTTTTTGAAAAACAGTTCCCAATTCTTTTTTAGTTTGAGGAATGTGGTTGACTAATGTATCCATTACTAATAGTGGAGATAACATCGCTGATCCTCTATATCTATCAGGATATTTCTCTAATAATTTGAGTACGCCGTATCCACCCATTGATATACCAATGATAAACTCATTTTTAATATTAAAGGGATGAATTCGTTGCATCATAATAGGAAATTCCTGACTCACAAAAGTTAAGACATCACCAAACGCATCAGAGTTAGCATAATAGGAATTCCCCACATCCACAGAAAAAGCGATGAAAGACGTTCCTTGAATAAACCGTTCGATTGTTGTCTGATTTAAAAAACTTTTAGCATTACCACCTCGCCCATGAAGCAAATAAATGACCGAAAACTCTTTTCCTAATTCATTAGGAAAAAAACCACAATAAGTCACATTTTTGGCTAGTACAGTTGAGTAACTATCTCCTACTACTATACTCATTGTGAGACTTCGTTAAACCCAAATTTTTGCCAAGGTTGAATGTATGATAACAATACTCTATCATTTGGTGTAATATAGCCTACAACATTTGATTTACCTGAATTTTCCATTGGTAATAGAGCAATTTGCAGTTCACCTGCATAATGAGCATATAAAGATGTTTCAATAATAATATCGCCCTCAGCCATATCTTCTGTATTAAATGGTTTAAAGTCATGTCCTTTATATTTCACACGACTTTGTGTCGAACGAATCACATAATCAGACACATCTCCACGATTAAAATGAAACTCTTCTAAAATTATTTTTCTCTCTAACGCAGGTGTGTCTTCTCTTATCACACAATCTAATGTTAATTTATAAGGATTAATCTCACTTAATGCTTTCAATTCTTCCTTTGAGGCAAAAGCATTGGCGATAATCACATCATCAATCAAATCCGTTGCCCAAAGATGTTTTGTTTGTGTCGTAATTGGCCATTCCCGATGCATTTCTAACGTACATAATCCCTCTTCCACGGGCCATGGACCTGTTTTTGCTGTTGGTGAATTAACAAATGCAGCTGTTCTAATGCCATTTTCTTTATAAACCTTTGTTGTTTCAATAAAATGATCATAGCTCAGTCCTGTATAACGATGCGGATAAAAATTATGACACCCTAAGAGTTTATTATCATTGGCTTGATAACTTAGAATATTTTCTAAATAACGTGTTCCTGAACTAATGTTTAACTCAATATCTAGATTTTGAGGATTAAATGTCATGATTGATTCTTCATTCCCTGTAAATCCCATATCTAAACGAATCCCATCAGCACCAATCTCTTTAAAAAATTCTAAATTATCATAACTAATACCCAACTCACCAAATACTTTAGGACTAACATCAGCCACTACTTTCATGCCTAGTGACTTAGCAAAAAAAATGGTCTCAGAAAAATCACTCACGATTTTTTCCTTTTCTTCTGGATTCACTGATAACAAACAAGTGAATACACGTTTAAAACCATATTTTGCTGCTAATTTCATATACTCTTTAATGTCTTCAACCGATTGATGATTCGGGTAAACCGAAATACCTAATGTTCTCATAAATATGCTCCTATCTATTTCTTTTTAGTAGAGGGTGGTTTCACCATTCCTCTATGTTGGCCTCTTTCGACCATCAAACGAGATGTTTCAAAAAACATAATGGCAAATAATCCACACAATCCATATAAAATATTCAACACAAAGGGTGGAATATTAGAAAATATCATTAAAGGAATCAAGATAATAAAAAATGAAATAAATCCTGAAATCCATCGATTCGGTAATTTATTTTTCTTATCTAACCATCTAGTGATTCCAACACAAGCTAATACATAAGCTATAACGAATACAATATAAATCATTTTTATCATCTTTTTCTCTCCCTTAATACCAAAAGCTGACTAGATGAACTAATCAGCTTTTAACTATCAAACCTTTTAACCTTCTGTCGCCATCTCTTCTTGTTCTTGTTTAATTAAAGTATTGTCATATGCTTTAACAAATGGATAATATAATGCTAGAGCAATTAAAATATTAATTACTACCAATACAACCGCACGCCAGTCATTTCCTGTTGATAAAAATGCCCCAATTGGTGCGGGTAGTGTCCATGTTACATTCAATACAAAACCATTTACTAATCCAAATTTCACAGCAAAATAGCTAATTGTTGTTGTAATGAGTGGGATACAAATGAATGGTAATGCTAAAACTGGGTTCATAATTAACGGAACACCAAAAATAAGTGGCTCATTAATATTGAAAATCCCTGGGATAAACGAGAATTTCCCAACTTCTTTTAAATACGTTGATTTTGTAGCAAACATTAATAATAAACAAAGTGATAATGTCGCTCCTGCCCCACCAATCGTCACTGTCCATTGATAAAATTGTTCTGGTGCAATATATGGTAGTTTTGTTGCTGAGACGCCAGCAGATAATGCTTGTGCATTAGCATCTAACATTAATAACCACATTGGTCTAACAATTGACCCAATCACACTCATACCATGTACACCCGCTGCCCATAATACGTGAATTAAGAACATCGGTAATAAAACACCTAATAAATTATTTCCTAAAACTTCTGTAATAGGAGAGAAAATACCTAATAATAGCTCATTAATATCCAATCCTAAAAGAACGCGTAAAATCCATGTTGTTGTGATAATAACAGCACCTGGTATCAATGCTTCAAAACTTCGTGATACAGATTCGGGTACTTGTTCTGGCATTTTAATCATTAAATTCTTTTCTTTAAATAATCTCAGCACTTCCACAGCAAAAATCATCGCAAGAATTGCTGAGAACATTCCAGCTCCACCAAGGTACCCCATTGGCATAACCCAACCGATTCCTTGACCTTCAGGAAGTAGTTGATCGACATTTAATGGTACCGTTAACATTAAGAATGTCGCTAAAGAAAGGACACCACCACTAATACCATCCAACTTGTATGATTTCGCTAAACTATACCCCATACCATACGCTGCATAGATACTCATAAGTCCCATTGTAATACGGAAAGGCACAACAATTTGTGCTGAATATGGCGCAATCGCTGCTGCCCATGATGGCACCGGCGGATTTGCAATAACTAAAAAGAAACTACCAATAAGAATTAACGATAATGTTGAAATAACTCCATCTCTAATAGCTTTCAAATGCCTTTGTTCAGCTAATTTTGCCATTGGAGGCATAAATTTTGTTTCTACCCAATTTAAAAATTTCTCCATTGTCTTCTCCTTGTACTCAACCTATTTATGTTTTTTTATTTGTTCTAATGTTTTTGGTGCACCAATTGGTGTGTAACCTGTAGGAGCAACTAATTCAATTGGAATATTTTTTTCTTTTGCCAACTCTTCATAACGACTAAATTGATGTTTTACTTGAGGTGCAACTAATAGTAACTCATAATCTCCTTGATTTAATGTTTCTTCTACTTCACCTGAACCCACTGCAATCATATCTAAGTCAAATCCTTGTTTCTCTGCTTCTTTAAGAATTGCTTTAACCACTATTGCACTTGACATTCCACCTGAACATACCATTACTACTTTCATACTTATTGCCTCCTATAATGTTGTCTATTGTTTTCGTAAAACAATTCGACTATATTTTAGTTAACTCAACTTCGTTACTTTGAAATCAAATTACATTTTTATTATACAGTTATCGAAATAAAATTTCAATAGATTATAAATGTTATTTTTATGAATAAAAAAAAGAGGGCTTTATGCCCCCTATACATACTGACTATTTATAAGCTGATTCGACATCTTCCATCATCATTTGCGTAGCTTTAATCCCTCCACCTGCTAAGTACCATACATCAGGTGTTAAACTAATTACTTTTCCTTCTTTACCAGCTGTTGTTTCTTTTACTAAAGCATTATCTGCTACATTATTTTTACTGTCATCTCCACCAATTGCTTTGGTACGGTCAACAACAAATAAAATATCAGGATTTTTCTCTAATACATACTCATAAGATACTTCTTGCCCATGTGGTGATGGTTCAATTGCTTCATCTGCAGGTATTACACCAAATCCTTCATAGATGATACCAAAACGTGATTCTGGACCAAATACTGATAATGATCCTTCATTCACTAAGCTCATCAATCCTTTTTTACCACTGTCTTTGGTAGTTTTTTCTAATGCTTCACGTTTTGTTGTCAGTTCATCGACTTTTTCTTTTGCCACATCTTCTTTATCAAAAACTGTTCCCAATGTTTCAATATTTTCTACTGTCGATTCCCACGCTTTTTTGTTATCTACTGATAAGTAAAGCGTTGGTGCAATGTTTTCTAACTCTTTTTTCATGTCTTCTTGACGACCTGATATGATGATTAAATCAGGTTGCATCGCATTAATTTTTTCCATATCTGGCTCTTTAATTCCACCAGCTGATTCTAAATTTTTAAAGCTAGATAAATAACTTGGTAATGTTTTTGTTGGTGCACCAACAACTTTATCTGCTTCACCTAATTCTTTAATCGTATCAAGAGCTCCCATATCAAATACCACGACTTTTTTAGGATGTGATTTTAACTCTACAGTCTCTCCATTACTATCAGTTACCTTCACTGCTTCTTGTGGCTCACTTGATGATTTTTCTGTGTCTTTTGTCGCACTTGATGAGCCACATGCCCCCAACATCATAACTCCTGCAACAACTAAACTTGCTAGACTCCATTTTTTTACTCGTTTCATCTATCTCTCTCCTTTTTACTATTCATTAAAATATAAACAAAATCGCTTTCCTTCTAATTCGCATACGCGCATGTTCATGTCATACAACTCGTCTAGTACCTCTTTGGTAATAATGTCATCGGTAGGTCCTGCTTTAAATATCTCGCCAGATTTCATCGCGACGATATTATCAGCGTAGCTTGCTGCAAAATTTATATCATGTAAGACAATCACGACTGTTTTTTTTGCCTCATCCACCAAACGACGAATAGTTTTCATCAACAGAACCGCATGATTCATATCTAAATTATTTAGCGGCTCATCCAAAAAGATATATTCTGTATCTTGTGCTAGTACCATCGCAATATATGCTCGTTGTAATTGTCCGCCTGACAATGTATCAATGGTTTCTTCTGCCAAATCATCTAAACCTAGATAAGCAAGAGACTCATTAATCTTTTCTTGATCACGTTTTGTTAACCGTCCCTTACTATGTGGAAACCGACCGAATGCGACTAATTCCCTTACAGTTAGACGTAATTGAACCCCATTGGCTTGCTTTAAAATTGATAATTTTTTAGCAAGTTCATGTTGGTTCCAAGCTTTCACCTCCTGCCCTTCTAAATAAATTCCCCCTTGATCTTTATCTAACAAACGACTCATCATACCAAGAAGCGTGCTTTTACCGGCACCATTTGGCCCAATAAATGCAGTAAGTGTGTGCGGAACCACATCATAATCCACCGTATCGACAACTTTTTTGCTTCCATACTGTTTAACTACTTTTTCGATGTTCATTGAAGTGTTTTCCCCCTTTCAGAGAGTAATTTCCAAATAAAGTACACACCACCACTAAATTCAATCACGACACTTAATGTCGTATTCATGTGGAATATATGTTCCACTAAAAATTGACCTAATACTAGCATCAAAATACTTAATAAAGCACTAGAAACAAATAAATAACGATGCTTATACACAGGTAATATTTGATACGTTATGTTGGCTACAATAAATCCTAAAAACGTAATCGGACCAATTAGCGCCGTCGAGAGTGCCACGCTTAAACTGATTAAAAATAAAATGAACCAACGAAATCGTTGTACATTAATTCCTAAGTTAATCGCCTGACATGTTCCTAAATGAAACACATCCAGTGTCGGTGACACAATCCAGAATAATAAAATAATCCCTATCACAATTGGTATAACCATATAAAGAAGGGATACATCCACATTTGAAAAACTCGCAAATAGTTTTCCTTGTAACTTATCGTATTCATTTGGATCCATCAGAACTTGTAAAAAAGTACTAACACTTCTAAAAAATGTTCCGAGAACCATCCCTATCATCAATAATAAAAATAAATCTTGTGACTCTTTTCTAAGTAAAAAACCAAATAATATCACACTAAATATCACCATTAACCCAACGTTTAAACCAAACATCATCATGGGATGAGTGGGTGTTTGACCAAAATAAAAGAATAACGTGGTCTGAACTAAAACGTAAAGTGAATCAAATCCTAAAATACTTGGTGTTAAAAAATGACTTTGAGTAATAGTCTGAAAGCTAATTGTTGAAAAGCTTGTTAACAAACCCACAATTACAAACGCTAATAGTTTTTTCCCTCTAAGCGTCAAAGCAAATTGCCAATTGCCATAAGTTTGATATGTCATGAATAATCCAATGCTGATTAATACGAGCAATATTAACGTTACTAATCTAAAATAAATTTGTTTATTTTTCATTTCTTTGCCCCCTTAACAAGTAAAATGACAAAGATAAAACTTCCTAAAGCTCCTACGATTAAACTAACTGGTAACTCATATGGCGGATAAATCACACGAGATAAAATATCGGCTATGACTAAAAAAATACTACCTGCGACAGCCGTCATCCAAAGCGTATCTTTCATATGATCACCTAACATCAACGACACAACATTTGGAATAATCACACCAAGAAATGGTAGTCCACCAATCGTGACTAACACCACACTACTAGCAACTGAAATTAGTAATAGACCGATTAAATGAACAATTTTATAATTCATCCCAACAGAAATAGAAAATTCCTCTCCCATTCCTACTATTGTAAATTGATAAGCGTATAGGTAACAAATTATCAATACAGGTACCGTCACATAAATCAGCTCGTAATTTCCTTTTGAAATAGTGGAAAAACTTCCCTGTAACCAAGAAGTCATGTTTTGAATCAATTGATATTGATAAGCAAAAAATGTGACAATCGACCCCACAATATTCCCAAACATCACCCCTACAAGAGGCACCATCAATTGATTTTTACCTGGTAACACACGTATCAACTGAATAAATAATACTGTACCTAAAAAAGCAAAGATAAAGGCAACTAACGATTTTACTAGAATAGTGCCACTTGGAAAAAACAGCATAGCCACAAGCATACCAAGCCTTGCACTATCCATTGTTCCAGCCGTTGTCGGTGAAACAAATTTATTTTGTGTCAGATGTTGCATGATGAGTCCTGACACACTAATTGTTGCACCTGCAATAACTAAACTAATCGTTCTTGGTACTCTTGTTGTCCACAGCACAAGAGATTGTGTCTCATTAAGCTGAAAGATATCTTGAATAGGAATGCTTTGAACGCCAATAAATAAAGATAAAATAGTTAATAATACTAAGCTTATTATCGGGATACTCTTTTTCATCAAAACTCTCCTAATTGATAATGATTTTCATTTAAAGTTAATTTTATCCAAGTTTTACTCTTATTGCAACGTTTTTTCACAAATTTTTTCTAATGAATTATATGTTATACTTAAAATGATTGAGCTATAAAGGAGTGGTCAACATGGCGAAAGATATTCAAGACTATCTAGACAAAGGGATGTACGGCACCCCTCAACTAAAGCCTGACGAACAAAAAAAATATCTCGGAACATTTAGAGAACGCGTTGTATTTATTTTGTTCTTATCCGAATTAAGTTTGAATTCGTTTGAGGAGTTTGCAGTCAATCAATTCAAACAATATCCAGGTGGAACTTTACTTGTTAATGCATTAGTGAAACCAACGATTCAGAAAAAATTGATTCATCTAACTCAAGAGAACGAAGTGTTGCTAAAATTAGTCGATACTGAACATACGACACTAGCTGATGATTCTATCGCAGTTGTTTATTCTCTTAATCACGCTATTAATAAAGAGGAGATTGAGATGCCTTTTAAAAAAAGAACACCTAGTACTTCTACTGCTAAAAATACCAACCAAACTCATTCAAGTGGAGGATTTTTTAGTAGCTTATTCTCAAAAAAATAGTACCCTAAATCGAAAAAATTTAGGGTACTATTTTATTTTAATACGCGTTTAATCCATTTAAGATGTTTATCTGTATATGGTGGATAAATAAACGGTGTATCTAGTTTAGTTGAGGCTAATACTGCTCGTTTATGAGAAAAAGTATCAAAACTATATTTTCCATGATAATTTCCAATACCTGATGTTCCGACTCCTCCAAAAGGCAAGTGGCTCGAGACTAAATGAAAAATAGTATTATTGATGCTAACTCCACCTGAAGACGTTTGGTTTAATATCGTTTCTTGTTCTTTCTTATCACGACTAAAAATATAGAGAGCGAGTGGTTTTGGTCGCTCATTAATATGATGTATCACATCATCTAATGACTGATAAGATATAATTGGCAACAAAGGACCAAATAGTTCATCTTTCATCAATGGTGATTCCCAACTGGCATCATATAATGTTGGGGCAACATAACAAGAAGAAACATCGTATTCTCCACCACTAATTAATTCTGATGCTGATTCATTCATTAAATGAACCAATCGCTTAGTGTGACGCTCATTCACAATACGTGAAAAACTGGGACTTTTTTTAATATCTTTCCCATAAAAACGATACAACGTTTTTTGACATTCTTCTATAAATTCTTTTTTTACTGCTTCTTCTATGACAACGTAATCTGGAGCGACACATGTTTGACCGGCATTCATCATCTTGCCATATATCACGCGTCTAGCTGCTAAAGATATATCTGCTTGAGATGTAATAATTGTGGGACTTTTTCCTCCAAGTTCCAGCGTGACTGGTGTTAAGTGTTCTGATGCTGCTTTCATCACACTTTTTCCAACAGTTGTACTCCCTGTAAAGAAAATATAATCAAACGGCTGTTCTAGTAATTCCATCGTGGTTTCTTTCTCTCCTAAAAAAATATTCACATAAGATGAAGGAAACAAATGATGAATCATTTTTTCTATCACTTTCGAAAAAGTTGGTACCAGTTCAGATGGTTTTAAAATAGCTGTATTACCTGCAGCTATTGCCCCAACTAGTGGTTCAATTAATAATTGAAATGGGTAATTGAATGGTCCAATAATCAATATGACACCATATGGTTCACTGACAACACGACTTTTAGAGGGTTGTAAAAATAATGGTGTTCGTTTTTTTTCATCCTTCATCCATTTACGCAGTGATTTTTGTGTCATGCGAATACTATTTAGAACAAAACCAATTTCTGTCGCATATGTTTCTAATGGGTGTTTTCCTAAGTCTATTCTTAACGCATCGATAATTTCTTGTTCGTATGATATAATTCCTAATCTCAGCTTTTCAAGTTGTTCTAAACGAAAGGTTAACGTCTTTGTTTGTTGGGAATAAAAGAACTCACGTTGCTTTTTATATGCTGATGGAATTGTGCCTGTCATGAAATATCGTCTCCTTGCTTTCAATAGTTGTTACTCATAGTGTAGCAAATAAAAAAGAAAAAAACTGTTTTTCGTTTTTTTCTTTAAAAGTTATTTAATTAAACCCAACCATTTCTCTTTAAGCTCTTCGCAATGCCATCATCATCAGCACTATCTGTTATTTCAGAAGCGATTTTTTTCAAATTATCTGTGGCATTGTCCATTGCAATACTGTAATCAACCGCCTCAAACATGACTATATCATTATCTCCATCACCAAATGCGATGGTTTGTTCTTTAGTCATGCCAAGTTTATTTAACACATACTCGATAGCTAGCTTTTTATCGACACCTTTCACCGCAATTTCTCCGCTTTCAGGTCCAAATAATTCAACCGTTGAATGATACATGTAACACTCATCACCGAATTTATCCGCAACGTCAGAAAATGATACGGTGTTATTGATAAAGGAGATTTTATTGACATTAGTATAGTCTACTTCATCATTTTTATGTTCTTCTAATACTGCTTCAAACCAACTGACTTTTTCTGCTAATCCATCATAATCCTGATTTGTCTTCTCAGCAATCGTTTTTATTTCTTCTCGAATTTTACGAACACAATTATCACTGCCATACAAACCGTCATTTGTTTCTAAGTAATAACCAATGTCATGCTCTTTAAAGTATGACAGAACTTCTCTGACAATCCTTTCATCCATTGTTTGATGTTTGACCACTTCATCATTAATCACAATGTAGCCGCCACCAGCACCAATAATGCCATCAAATCCGACTTCTAAAATACTATCCAAAATTTCTGGTTTAGAACGACCTGTACAAATATATGTTAAATTCCCTTTATCTCTAAATGCTTGTATACTCTCTTTACTTGACGGTAAGACTTGTCCGCTACTATCACACAATGTGCCATCAATATCAAAAAAAGCTATTTTCTTCATATTTATCTCCCCTTATTTAATCTCTTGTGAAAAAATCAAGTCTAGATAAATTATCTAGACTTGTTTCATTTATTATACCATCTTATAAGTTTTCACCATTAGATTCAATGACTTCTTTATACCAGTAGAATGAATCCTTACGATATCTTTCTAAACTCCCATTTCCTTCATCGTCTTGATCAACGTAGATAAAGCCATAACGTTTACTCATTTGTGATGTTCCACAACTGATTAAATCAATACATCCCCAAGTTGTATAACCCATCAAATCAACACCATCTTTAATGGCTTCTTTCATTTGTTCAACGTGTTGACGAATATAATCAATATCGGTAGAATTTAAATCACCTCATTTAAGGAACAAAAAAACACCAAATCAAAGTAGTCCTTCTACAATGGATTTGGTGGTGCCTGATCGTATCAGTTACACTCCGTCTATTATATAAATAAACTATAACACCATTAGAAAGCGGTGTCAACTATAAAAGATAAAAAAATCTAGGCTTGAATCTAGATTTTTTTAATAGAGGCTGTACACTAAATCGTGTTGATAGATTAAATTCTATCAATGCGATTTTTTGTTTTAGGCATAGAAAAAGGGGCATTCTTATTGGTAAAATTAAGTCGACTATAACTAACATTACAAAGGAGAACACCCCTATGGATAATAATACAAGAAAACTACTCAATTTAACAGATGATTCTCTTATT
>NZ_QRJY01000049.1:299-583 GCF_003471765.1 Vagococcus sp. AM17-17 | reverse complement strand
TGTATGGAGCGGACTAGTACTAATCGGTCGAGGACTTAACCAAAATAAGCGGTAGACAATTATGATGACAGATAACTTTAACATCCAGTTTTGAGTGAGCAATTACTCATTATATAATGCACTTATGTGCGGTGACGATGGCAAGAAGGATACACCTGTAACCATGCCGAACACAGAAGTTAAGCTTCTTAGCGCCGAGGGTAGTGAAGGGTTTCCCTTTGTGAGAGTAGGACGTTGCCGTGCTTATATTTTTAGTGATGGAGGTTTAGCTCAGCTGGGAGAGC
>NZ_QRJY01000049.1:0-289 GCF_003471765.1 Vagococcus sp. AM17-17 | reverse complement strand
CTAGTGTTGGTAAAAGTTCAAACGTTAGAATTTAGGATCTAGAAAACTTTTTAGTTTTCTAGATCTTTTTTGGTGATTTGAAAGCAGACTTCTTTAAACAAATTGATAGTCGTAGCTTAAAATTATAAAAACTTCTCATGCCATAGGCATTACGCTTTATGACTTTAATATGGTTAAAAGAATCCTAATTCATACATTCTAAGTGAGGGAAGAAATTCTGGCTCTTTGTCAACTACTGTTGGTAAGAGTTCAAACGTTAGAATTTAGGGTCTAGGAAGCTTTTTAGTTT
>NZ_QRJY01000048.1:230-650 GCF_003471765.1 Vagococcus sp. AM17-17 | reverse complement strand
GAAGGTGCTAAGTGGCCTTAGTACGACACAGCTTCGGAGATCACTGCAGTAAAAGCTGACACTAGAATATTCTAAACCTACAGTATCGAGCGGCAGCAAAGTGTCGGGAACCTGCTGAGAGACAAAGTTGTACACTTCCTCGTCAGCAATGGTAACTCCAGAGGGGTCGACAGCAAAAGGATCAGCGTAATCAAGGCTGTCGACGGGGGCAAGAGAAGTGATAGAAAGGTGGAAGAGGTCGTTGAGTAGGCTAGTGAGCTTGGGACCGTAGCGGTGGGTGCGACTAGAGTAGTAGTGGGGTTGAAGTGAATGTGGAAGCTGGAGTGGATCACCGAAGAGGGCTAGACAGCGAGAGTAGTCGAGCGCTTTGTGATTGTACTCGTCTACAATAGCACCGTCTGGCACCGAGTCAGTAGTGAT
>NZ_QRJY01000048.1:0-220 GCF_003471765.1 Vagococcus sp. AM17-17 | reverse complement strand
CGGGAACCTGCTGAGAGACAAAGTTGTACACTTCCTCGTCAGCAATGGTAACTCCAGAGGGGTCGACAGCAAAAGGATCAGCGTAATCAAGGCTGTCGACGGGGGCAAGAGAAGTGATAGAAAGGTGGAAGAGGTCGTTGAGTAGGCTAGTGAGCTTGGGACCGTAGCGGTGGGTGCGACTAGAGTAGTAGTGGGGTTGAAGTGAATGTGGAAGCTGGAG
>NZ_QRJY01000047.1:427-658 GCF_003471765.1 Vagococcus sp. AM17-17 | reverse complement strand
GGTAGTGGAAACAAACTTTAGAAAACCACACGCCTTATTAAGTTTGGCGTTATTCAGTAGGGGGTGCAGGCAAAGCATAGAGAGTGTTGGTGGAGCCAAGATGGCCCTTGGTGACCTCGGCAATGTTGGTGATGAGGTTGCCGTTTTGGATACGCTGACGAGCAAGAGCGCCGTACTTCCCGATCGAGTGCGCAGCACGTTCACGGTCAGTGGGGCGGCGCTGCCATTCAG
>NZ_QRJY01000047.1:0-364 GCF_003471765.1 Vagococcus sp. AM17-17 | reverse complement strand
GTTATTCAGTAGGGGGTGCAGGCAAAGCATAGAGAGTGTTGGTGGAGCCAAGATGGCCCTTGGTGACCTCGGCAATGTTGGTGATGAGGTTGCCGTTTTGGATACGCTGACGAGCAAGAGCGCCGTACTTCCCGATCGAGTGCGCAGCACGTTCACGGTCAGTGGGGCGGCGCTGCCATTCAGCAGGCTCCAGCGCGGCAGTAGAATCGACGGCATCGAAGAAGTCAAAGGCGGCAAACCGGGTATCCTCCTGGAAACCAGCCTTGGCCCAGTTGGCGGGCGGATCGTTAGTGGCCAGCATCAGATTCCACACCACTTTTGCGTAGTAAGCGCAAAACTGGCGGGGGGTGACGTTGGCCACGAA
>NZ_QRJY01000046.1:0-795 GCF_003471765.1 Vagococcus sp. AM17-17 | reverse complement strand
GTTTTAAATAAAGAATAAAATCCCTTACGGTATCTATGATTTAAGCTGGGATTCCCAATAATACCTTGATTTCAGTACAGACCGAAAACCCGAAGAGAGTGCCTTCTTTTCGGGTTTTCTTATATAATCCTCGGATGGCTTCCATACCTTTAATCGTGGTAGAGGCAGTGCGTAAACTTCGATAGAATTTATTGCGTCTCTTTACTGGACGATGGTCTTGTTCAATCAAATTATTCAGGTATTTAATGGTACGATGTTCTGTCCCTTGATAAAAGCCGTATTCTTTTAGTTTCTTAAAGGCACTTGTAATAGAGGGGGCTTTATCTGTGACTACAACCTTCGGTTCATCAAACTGCTTCACTAACCGCTTAAGAAAAGCATAGGCTGCTTGTGTGTCCCGTTTTTGACGTAACCAAATATCCAAGGTTAAACCATCTGCATCGATGGCTCGATACAAATAATGCCATTTTCCTTTAATTTTGATGTACGTTTCATCCATTTTCCATGAATAAAAGGATTTTTTATTTTTCTTTTTCCAAATTTGATAGAGTAGTTTGCCATATTCTTGCACCCAACGATAAATCGTCGTATGAGAAACGTTAATGCCACGATCATATAAGATTTCTTGAACTTCACGATAGCTAAGGTTATAACGAAGATAGTAGCCCACGGCTACAATAATCACATCCTGCTGAAATTGCTTTCCTTTAAAATGATTCATCGTCATTCTTCCTGCTATCTTTTTCTATTATTCTACCTTATTTGATAGTAGATTTAAAACTTTGCAACAGAACC
>NZ_QRJY01000045.1:542-826 GCF_003471765.1 Vagococcus sp. AM17-17 | reverse complement strand
AAGCGCACGGAGCCACAGGTCTTTAATGTCAACCGGAGACTTTTCCGCTGTGGCTACGGTAGTCTCAGGTGGGACTAGCACATCTTGTTGATGTAATTTGTGTAGCTGTCTTATAACGTTGAAGTGGCTAGTCATTTCTTCAGCATTCAGAACCTCGTGAATGCGATCGCCGAGATCGTAAGCGTATTTTGCATCAAGGGCATACGATCTAGCGACTTTGTCAGCATCGCCCAGCTGGGTGTGCAATTGTAGGCATGCATCAAGCTTCTTTGGATTCTTGATGA
>NZ_QRJY01000045.1:0-532 GCF_003471765.1 Vagococcus sp. AM17-17 | reverse complement strand
TTTAATGTCAACCGGAGACTTTTCCGCTGTGGCTACGGTAGTCTCAGGTGGGACTAGCACATCTTGTTGATGTAATTTGTGTAGCTGTCTTATAACGTTGAAGTGGCTAGTCATTTCTTCAGCATTCAGAACCTCGTGAATGCGATCGCCGAGATCGTAAGCGTATTTTGCATCAAGGGCATACGATCTAGCGACTTTGTCAGCATCGCCCAGCTGGGTGTGCAATTGTAGGCATGCATCAAGCTTCTTTGGATTCTTGATGATGCCGTAGGGCGTTATGGTCCAGCCGCAAAAGTCGGCCCAGTCTCCGGGTTTTTGCTTTGGGTAGAGAGGTTTGGAAGTGAGTTTTAGTTTCTTCTCCAAAGCTTTGAAGCTTTTCTTTTCTGGGCAGACATGGTCCATGGCCATGTCGTCACCGGCGTAGACTTGGGTGACATCCTCATTAATGTGGTATCTGGTGGCATTGTATGCAATAGAGCATTCAGTGTTAGCGTCAAAAGTTGGCCCTTCACCAGATAGGCGCATGATAGAG
>NZ_QRJY01000044.1:0-911 GCF_003471765.1 Vagococcus sp. AM17-17 | reverse complement strand
CCTGACGGTTTTCAAGACCGTTCCCTTCAGCCGGACTTGGGTAATCCTCCATATGAACTTACAATGGACCTTGTAGGACTCGAACCTACGACCGCCCGGTTATGAGCCGGGAGCTCTAACCAACTGAGCTAAAGGTCCAAAGGTCGTAATTATCGCGGCGGAGGGGATCGAACCCCCGACCTCCCGGGTATGAACCGGACGCTCTAGCCAGCTGAGCTACACCGCGAAAATAAAATGGTATTACTATTAATAATACAATCTAACGCGCCCAAGAGGAGTCGAACCCCTAACCTTCTGATCCGTAGTCAGACACTCTATCCAGTTGAGCTATGGGCGCTATTTTGATGCCGAGGACCGGAATCGAACCGGTACGGTGATCACTCACCGCAGGATTTTAAGTCCTGTGCGTCTGCCAGTTCCGCCACCCCGGCTAGAACTTATGAAAGCGGAAGACGGGGTTCGAACCCGCGACCCCCACCTTGGCAAGGTGATGTTCTACCACTGAACTACTTCCGCTTATAGATGCCGGCTAAAGGACTTGAACCCTCGACCCTCTGATTACAAATCAGATGCTCTACCAACTGAGCTAAGCCGGCACATATAATAATGCGGGTGAAGGGACTTGAACCCCCACGCCGTTAGGCGCTAGATCCTAAATCTAGTGCGTCTGCCAATTCCGCCACACCCGCATATATGACCCGTACTGGGCTCGAACCAGTGACCCTCTGATTAAAAGTCAGATGCTCTACCAACTGAGCTAACGAGTCTAAAACTTATGGAGGTTAACGGGATCGAACCGCTGACCCCCTGCTTGTAAGGCAGGTGCTCTCCCAGCTGAGCTAAACCTCCATCACTAAAAATATAAGCACGGCAACGTCCTACTCTCACAAAGGGAAACCCTTCACTACCCT
>NZ_QRJY01000043.1:0-915 GCF_003471765.1 Vagococcus sp. AM17-17 | reverse complement strand
TCTAATTTACCTAATATACCTCATAATGGTCAATGGAAGCATCAAAGTACTAATAAATTAGTAGGACAAAGTAATATTTTTCTTAAAAATTATGATGGTACTTTAAGTGGTACATATATTTGGTCTGAACCCATAAAAGTTAAAGCAACAATAAAGTATTTAAATAAAGAAACTAAACTTCCTATTTATGAAGACATTATTACAAAAAAAACTAAAGAAGATGACTCTGTGGAATTTGATATTTCAAAACCACTAAAAGATAATATTGACGAATTGATTTCTGAAAATATCTTAAATTTAAATTATGAAGGCTATCAATCAATAACCTCAAATGATTATGTTGTACGTAATAATGACGGTAGTGAAATAAAACCAAGTGAAACACCTACTGATGATTTCACGTTAATTTTTTATTATACAGGATCTATTTATATTAAAGAAGCTCCTAATATTTCATTCGGGGAAGTAACGCGTAATTTAATAGGTAATACATCTGTAAGTCCAGTCAAAAATTTAAGTTCTAGTGAATTAGTATTAATAAATACCTCTAATCAAAATGAATGGAAATTAACTGCTAATCTGCCAAACGGGATATATAATCAATCTAATGATATGGTCAAGTTACAAAGTAATTTAATTTTAAAAAGACCTGACAATTCAGGAAATATTGTATTAAATGACCAACCTAATGTTATAGCTAATAATGATCAGTTATCTGTAGATCCAGTAGGGAAAATTAATTTGGAATCTTCTCTACAGTTAAATGTTTTTAGTAAAAATGACACAGGTAACTATACTGGCACTATAGTGTGGTCTATTGATAGGACCCCTTAAAATAAGTAATGTGTTGAAAATTTTAGTGAATAATTTTTTTATATAATAAGCATAGTGAATGTTCCATAATCATGAAATAAT
>NZ_QRJY01000042.1:0-915 GCF_003471765.1 Vagococcus sp. AM17-17 | reverse complement strand
TCTAATTTACCTAATATACCTCATAATGGTCAATGGAAGCATCAAAGTACTAACAAATTAGTAGGACAAAGTAATATTTTTCTTAAAAATTATGATGGTACTTTAAATGGTACATATATTTGGTCTGAACCCATAAAAGTTAAAGCAACAATAAAATATTTAAATAAAGAAACTAAACTTCCTATTTATGAAGACATTATTACAAAAAAAACTAAAGAAGATGACTCTGTGGAATTTGATATTTCAAAACCACTAAAAGATAATATTGACGAATTGATTTCTGAAAATATCTTAAATTTAAATTATGAAGGCTATCAATCAATAACCTCAAATGATTATGTTGTACGTAATAATGACGGTAGTGAAATAAAACCAAGTGAAACACCTACTGATGATTTAACGTTAATTTTTTATTATACAGGATCTATTTATATTAAAGAGGCTCCTAATATTTCATTCGGGGAAGTAACACGTAATTTAATAGGTAATACATCTGTAAGTCCAGTCAAAAATTTGAGTTCTAGTGAATTAGTATTAATAAATACCTCTAATCAAAATGAATGGAAATTAACTGCTAATCTGCCAAACGGGATATATAATCAATCTAATGATATGGTCAAGTTACAAAGTAATTTAATTTTAAAAAGACCTGACAATTCAGGAAATATTGTATTAAATAACCAACCTAATGTTATAGCTAATAATGATCAGTTATCTGTAGATCCAGTAGGGAAAATTAATTTGGAATCTTCTCTACAGCTAAATGTTTTTAGTAAAAATGATACAGGTAACTATACTGGAACTATAGTGTGGTCTATTGATAGGACCCCTTAAAATAAGTAATGTGTTGAAAGTTTTAATTAATAATTTTTTTATATAATAAGCATAGTGAATGTTCCATAATCATGAAATAAT
>NZ_QRJY01000041.1:338-915 GCF_003471765.1 Vagococcus sp. AM17-17 | reverse complement strand
GAGTGACATTGGCCACGAAGATCTGTGCGGCAAGAGCAGCGCGGCGGACATCTGGCTTCGTGGGACAGACACCAAGCAGGGTGGCAGACTTGGAAGCCCCGACGTCAGCGTAAGCACGAGCCAAATCAATGGCTGCGCTACCTACGGTGTCGGCGGGGAGGCCAAGGTTGTTAACCCACAGCTGGGTTATGGCCTTGATCTCTTCGGGTGTGGCTATTGATGAGGTGACCGGTGCGTACTTGATGGCAGTGAGGTCGGCCAGCTTGGGTGATGAAGTGGGGTCAGCAGCGGAGTAGGTGGCAGCTGGAGTTGGAGTGGGCTCTCCCATGATTATTTCAAATTATTGTGGTAACTTAACCCTCGCCAGGGGCCTATGGCTACTTTATTTAATATAGCTGCAGGATCGGGGCAGTTAGTGATAGTGATAGACGCCCCGTCTATGTGTATAATACAGAAGGGCTCAGGGGTGGTGATATGTATTGCAACAAGGGCAAATACGGCGAATATTATTGCCAGGATGGTAGGAAATATATAGGCAGAGAGGGATGACGATGGCGGCTGTAGCGGCAAGCCACTT
>NZ_QRJY01000041.1:0-328 GCF_003471765.1 Vagococcus sp. AM17-17 | reverse complement strand
GTAGGTGGCAGCGGGAGTTGGAGTGGGCTCTCCCATGATTATTTCAAATTATTGTGGTAACTTAACCCTCGCCAGGGGCCTATGGCTACTTTATTTAATATAGCTGCAGGATCGGGGCAGTTAGTGATAGTGATAGACGCCCCGTCTATGTGTATAATACAGAAGGGCTCAGGGGTGGTGATATGTATTGCAACAAGGGCAAATACGGCGAATATTATTGCCAGGATGGTAGGAAATATATAGGCAGAGAGGGATGACGATGGCGGCTGTAGCGGCAAGCCACTTGTAGTCAGGATATTTCGGGTGCCTAGCATGAGTAGGTGGGCAG
>NZ_QRJY01000040.1:0-946 GCF_003471765.1 Vagococcus sp. AM17-17 | reverse complement strand
TTTTTTGATTGGTTATATATACTGTTTGAAATAGACGATCAATCTCTTTCTATGAGTAAAAGACGAAGAGTATAACGGCTCTTCGTCTTTATTTATATAACATATAACAAATTCAATTACTTTGATAGACTATTTCCATTTGAATCAATCGAGCTATAAATTATTATATGGTTTCCTCTAATAATTTATTATTTCATGATTATGGAACATTCACTATGCTTATTATATAAAAAAATTATTCACTAAAATTTTCAACACATTACTTATTTTAAGGGGTCCTATCAATAGACCACACTATAGTGCCAGTATAGTTACCTGTGTCATTTTTACTAAAAACATTTAACTGTAGAGAAGATTCCAAATTAATTTTCCCTACTGGATCTACAGATAACTGATCATTATTAGCTATAACATTAGGTTGGTCATTTAATACAATATTTCCTGAATTGTCAGGTCTTTTTAAAATTAAATTACTTTGTAACTTGACCATATCATTAGATTGATTATATATCCCGTTTGGCAGATTAGCAGTTAATTTCCATTCATTTTGATTAGAGGTATTTATTAATACTAATTCACTAGAACTCAAATTTTTGACTGGACTTACAGATGTATTACCTATTAAATTACGTGTTACTTCCCCGAATGAAATATTAGGAGCCTCTTTAATATAAATAGATCCTGTATAATAAAAAATTAACGTTAAATCATCAGTAGGTGTTTCACTTGGTTTTATTTCACTACCGTCATTATTACGTACAACATAATCATTTGAGGTTATTGATTGATAGCCTTCATAATTTAAATTTAAGATATTTTCAGAAATCAATTCGTCAATATTATCTTTTAGTGGTTTTGAAATATCAAATTCCACAGAGTCATCTTCTTTAGTTTTTTTTGTAATAATGTCTTCATAAATAGGAAGTTTAGTTTCTTTATTTAAATA
>NZ_QRJY01000004.1:0-156990 GCF_003471765.1 Vagococcus sp. AM17-17 | reverse complement strand
CACATTTGGTTTGTCTTACTTTGTTCAGTTTTCAAAGGTCTAAAATTTGTTGCATCAGCAACTTTTATATCATAACAACTATCGAAACGTTTGTCAACAACTTTTTTAAAAAAGTTTTTTAAAGGTTTGTTTCAATAATTTAGTATCGCTCGTAGCGACATGAATTAATATAACAATTATATCGCAATTCGTCAACAATTTATTTACAATTTTTTATAATTAATATTAACCTATCCTTTTTTAATAAAAAGTGGTAATTCAATCGCTTCATACATTTGTTTATCAAGTGTTGTTACCGTTACACCTACCAATCTAACATTAATAGTTTGCCAATTTAATTCTTCCCATAGCTGAGTTGCATAAAAGAATATATCTTCAGATTGATAAATATAATGATTAATTGTTATGCGTTTTGTTACTGTTTCATATAAATTATTTCTAATCTTCAATACTATTGTTTGAGCTTTTAATTCATTAGCAATTAGCTTCTTACTCACTTCTTCAGCCATTTCTCTAATATTTTTCAAAACATCTTGTTCTTGCATTAGCGTTTTAGAGAAAGTCCTCTCTCTACCAATTGATTTTCTCTCACGATTATTTTCTACTGGATCATTATGGATTCCTCTAACTTTACGATATAAGCTGTAGCCTTTTTTTCCAAACAAATCAATCAAGGTCATTTCTGGAATGTTATATAAATCTTTCCCTGTATATACCCCTAGATCATGCATTAACGGAATGGTTTTCTTTCCAATGCCATAAAATTTTTCTATTGGTAACTCAAACAAAAACTCTTGTGCTTGTTCTGGCAGGATAAGTGTTAATCCTTTTGGTTTTTCAAAATCTGATGCTATCTTGGCTAAAAATTTATTATAGCTTACACCAGCAGAACTAGTTAATTGGACTTTTTCATATATATCGGATTGAATCATTCTAGCGATTTTTATCGCACTTTTAATTCCTTTTTTATTATGTGTCACATCTAAGTATGCTTCATCTAAAGATAAAGGTTCAATAATATCAGTATATTCTTTAAATACTTCATGTATTTGTTTCGATATTTCCGAATAGTACTCTCTATTGCCTGCTACAAATGTGGCATGTGGACATAATTCATAAGCTTTCTTGGCACTCATAGCTGAATGAATCCCATATTTTCTTGCTTCATAATTTGCTGTTGTCACCACCCCTCGACCGTTTGTATCTTTGGGGTGTTTTGCGATGACTAATGGTTTTCCTTTGAGCTTTGGGTTATCTCTTTCTTCTATAGAAGCATAAAAAGCGTCCATATCAATATGAATAATTTTTCTTGATAAATCATTTATTAACGGAAATTTCAATCCATTTGACATT
Organism: Vagococcus sp. AM17-17; assembly: GCF_003471765.1. NCBI lineage: Bacteria > Bacillati > Bacillota > Bacilli > Lactobacillales > Enterococcaceae > Vagococcus > Vagococcus sp. AM17-17. Next base: position 155,637 of record NZ_QRJY01000004.1, on the reverse strand, counting down.
ATTTGCCCTCCTAATAGAATGTGCGTTCGCTTTATTATATCATGAAGACACAAAAAAACCACCAAAGCCGTCGCTCTAGTGGAAATGAAGGTTGTAAATGATTCTATCTAAACTTAAATAGAAGTCAAAAACCAATTCGGGATAATTGGTATGCCATCCATCATACGACTTAAGACTTAAATAAATCTGACTATATGGTATCAATACACTAAAAAAAGAATGAGAATAATCTCATTCTTTAGAAATTCGTCCAAATCTCATCATCTTCTTCCACAACATCTTCTAAAAATTTCCCTTTAGATAAATCATCATAGAAAGCTGCTTTTGTTGCATTTATATATGGGTTTATCCATAAGAAACCTATCCCTACTGTCAACAAACCTAGAAGATACCAACCTAAAAAACTAACATCTAGCCAAAATAATCTTTCTTTATGACCATTCATTAAGTCACGGCTTTCAGTAATAAATGATGTTGCTCCCATACTACGAGTATCTCTTGTAGCTGCTAAGTCTTTATAAATAAAATTAGCTTGTGAATATGAATAAGCCTTGACAATACCTGGAATAATAAACAGTAATAACCATAAATATCGGAAAATATAAGTCAAAACGTTAATTAATAAAACTGGTACAAAGTCATGACCATTAAACAATCGAAAAGATTGTCTAAATGACAGCTCTGCTTCTTTACCTTTTCGAATAACATCAAGAAACGTAAAAGAAATACCAATTGTTAAAAAAGTCATGACAAAACTCATAATTGGACTAGCAAAGGGGATAGATGTTACTGAAGCAAAGACCTCTGAAACATTTGAACTAAAAGAATCATCATCATATTCATCTTCCCATGTGTATTCTTGTTGCGTGCTAAGATAATTACTATCGACTACATCTCTATTATCCGTCGCCATCAACCCAATAAATATCGTGATTCCTATTACCAGAAGCATCGAAATTATTTGAATAATGGATGGAATCAAATTTAATGCAACGGCTTCTTTCCAACGCCCTCTTAACGATTCCCTCGCCTGTTGTTTTAGCTCTTTAGATGACTTATACATCCTATCGCACCCTTCTCCTTTTTAATTTAAAATTTATTTTATCACTTTTTTAAATAAATGAACATCTTTTATATCATTTCTATAATATCTCCACTATTCAATAGTATTAAGTTAGATGACGTAACGGGGCGTTGGTAGATTTCTTCTAGAGCTAATTTATAAAGTGTCATCTGACCTTTATACCTGTCTTTTAATTTCTCTAAATCCTTTTGTGTACGTTGTTTAGGAACATAGTCTGTTTTAAAATCATATAAAATAAGCTCGTCATTAGTTAAAATAAAACCATCTATAATCCCGTGAATCAACACTTTATCATTTTTCTTTGTCACATAATTTTGATACAACTCTTTAGCTGGTAATAATAAAGAGAAAGGTTGCTCTCGCCTAATGACCTTATGATGATCAATCATGTATTGACCAAAATCTGATTTAAAAAACGTCTCAATAAGTTTTATAGGTAACCTGCTAGCTAATTCTTTTGTAAACACATCTTCATCAACGAAGTGCTGAACTAATTCTTCTAGTTCACTCATCGTGGGCTGTTTATCTAAAGGTAGCATTTGTAATAGTAAATGAATAGCCGATCCGATGTCTGTTGACTTAATAGCAACATCGCCTTGCATGAACTCTGGTTTTGCCATCTCTTTTACAACTTCACGATGAGCTTTTATTTGTCGTTCTTTCGAAAAATCAAGTGTTGGTAAATTTTTCATATCCGGATCTTCAAATAATCGTTTTACTTCTGATACTGATTGATAACTTGTTGTCATTGTGGCATCTTTTTCTGGATAAGAATAATTCAGTCGATCAACCACTTCTTTAAGTAACTGCACATTTGGTTCAATATCAGATTGTTTATACTCGATTTGTTCATCTTGTTGTAGTGTGTGATTAGCTAGAATAGCATCTTCCTCATAAAAATGAATGGAAAAATTACCGGGATGTTTTTTTAGTCCTGGTAGAACAGAAATTTCACTATCTGGAAAGAATTCTGCAAACCTTGGATGTCTAACTAGCGTCATCCCAACCCAATCCATTAAAGTGTCACTTGATTGTCTTGTTGCTGTTGGTAACACCATATGGTCTGTTTGTGCGGTTGTTTGCCATTTTTTGTAGGCTGAATCCATACTTTTATAGGAACCAACTAGATATAATTTGTCTTCGGCACGAGTTAAGGCCACATATAATTTACGCATCTCTTCAGCTAATAGCTTTTGTTTTTTATGCTCTCTAATCACACTAAATGGAAAGGTATCATATTCTAAACGTTTGGTTACATCTTTATACTTTATTCCCACACCAAGTTCTTCATCAAATACAAATTTTCGTTGTCTTACATCCATTAGATTAAATTGTTTGGTCATATCTAGTAAAAAGACAACAGGAAATTCTAATCCCTTGCTAGCATGAACAGTCATAACTCTCACCGCATCAGCTTCTTCATTAATATTAGATGCTTCAGCTAAGTCTTTGTTCTTTTGCTGCATTTTTTCAATGAAGCGAATAAATTGGAAAAGTCCTTTAAAACTCATCTCTTCATAACTAGATGCACGATGATACAACGCATGTAGATTGGCTTTTCTTTGTGCCCCTGAAGGTAGGCCAGCTACATAATCAAGTAAATCTGTGTCTTTATAGATACGCCATATCAATTCAACTAAGCGTTTCCTTCTTGCTAGTTCACGCCATTCGTTAAATTGTTGATTAAAGGTCTCAATTATCTGATATAACTCAGTTGTTGAGTCAGATTCTTTCAAAAATTGTTTCAGAGCATCATAATAATAGCCTTGCATATCATAACTTTTAATTAAAACCATATCGTTTTCCCCGATACCAACAATTGGTGAACGTAATATTGCCGCTAATGCGATATCTTGATATGGGTTATCTATCAATTGTAAAAGTGAAATCATGATTTTGATTTCAGTCGCTTGAAAATAGTTTTGTGTGTCATTAACCATCAATGGAATATCGTATTCTTTAAAAATATCAAGAATATCTAAATTATTTTTCTTAGTTGGTGTCAGTAACACAATATCTTTATAAGAAATCGGACGAGTCACTTTTTCTTTTTTATCAAACAATGGGAACTTTCCATCTATTAGTTCACGGATTTTTAGTGCAACTAAACGCAGTTCGCCTTCTGTTTTTCCGTCTAATTGAAATTCTAAAGAGTCTTCTACCTTATCTTCAGATTCCGTTTGATAAATCAATAATTCCGTATCATAATCCTGACTTTCTGGATAAGATTTATTTCCAACAATTAATTCAGCACTAGAATCATAATCTAACTGACCAAGTTCTTTATCCATTAATTGAGTAAAAACTAAATTGGTAAAATCTAGCACGTTACTTCGCGAACGGAAGTTTTCAGCCAAAATAATTCTACGACCATCATCTTCTGTAGCAAACTGCTCATATTTTTCTATAAAAAGAGTTGGGTCAGCTAAACGGAAACCATAAATTGATTGTTTTACGTCCCCTACCATAAACAAGTTTCCTTCATTCTTTGTAGGACGGCGTAACCAATATAAAATCGTTTCTTGTAGTCGGTTAATATCTTGGTACTCATCAACTAATATCTCGTTAAATTTATGACGGTAATAAGTCGATGCTTCCGACTCGACCCATTTACCGTCTTCAAATTTACGTAAAATAGCCAGTGTCAAATGTTCCAAATCATTAAAGTCGAGCACATGCCGTGTGTCTTTTTCTTTTGTAAATCGTTCAATAAACTGTTTGGTTACATGGATTAACTCGTGAATCAATGGTAGTGAAACTTCTAGTATCTCTAACATCTCTTTTGGACTTTGCTTAAAGTATTGTTTACGTATTTTTGAGATACTATCTTTCACTTCATCACGAGTTGATTTTATCTCTTGGTACTCCTCCATCACTTCTTCAGAGGCTGTTTTTTTAGATGGTGCTTTAATTCGTGAGAAAGATATGCTAGCTAGATACTCATAAAACTCATCCAATCGATCATCAGAGAATAAAGATAACAGTGTATCGATCATTTCTTTATCACTCATCATTGTTTCGAGAGTTTTTTTCAATTCTTCATCACCTTGACAACGATTAACTAGCTCATCAACAGTCGCTTGACTTAACACAAGCTGGTTCATCAGCTGAGGTTTCATATAGTCTTGATACAGTGATGACGCCACTAAACTATCACTTAACTGATAATTAATGAGTAAGCCATCCAACCATTTTTGTGGCTCTGAGTTGGCTTGAGCGAAAAGATGTAGAGAAAAAATGAGTTCCATAACCCCATTATCATTGCGATCATTTGAAAAATTCTCTGTTAATTGATAAAAAATTTCTCTTTCCTCACCATATAATTCTTCTCTTAATTCATCCCAAACATCTTCTTTTAACAAGAGATTTTCTGTTTCATCGGTTAGTAATCGAAAAACTGGATCAATATGAATCAAATAATAATATTTTTGAATGACTCGTAAACAAAAAGCATGCAATGTGCTAATCGTAGCTGTAGGTAATAAACCTAATTGTTTGACCAAATGTTCTTTTTGCTTGGTATCGACTTCTTCGGTAATGGCTGATTGGATTGCCACTTTTATTCGCTGTTTCATCTCTTTTGCTGCTGCTTCAGTGTACGTTACAATTAATAACTCATCGGCATTGACACCAGATTTTATTTTTTGAATCACACGTTCTACTAACACCGTTGTTTTACCAGAACCAGCAGAAGCAGAAATCAACAAATTATCCCCAGAATCATAAACAGCTTGCCACTGCTTGTCTGTAAAATGACTACTTTCGGGTTTTAACGGGATATTCACTTTACTCATTTGTCTCCTCCTTTAGCTCTGTTTGTATTTTTTCGATAATTATTTCTTTGTCTAGTGACTCTAAACGATGATAATTATTTTCTGGTAGCATCACATCAAACTGACAGACACTACGATAAGGACAAAATCCACATGCTATCCTCTTTTGTTCTTTATAAGCTGGGTTTAATTTTGTACTACCTTCGTATATTTTTTCGCCTGCTTCTTTAAAGTTTTCACGGTTATGCGTGACTAAACTAGATAAGTCGTCAGACGAAATAAAACTTGTCGACTTCATTTTGCCGCTCTTTAGTTGCTGATAAGGATACACTAATGATTTAACTTGTGGGTCTATGGTTTTATCTAAGTTTTCTAAAATCAACTCATCTTCAACCAATAAACCATTGTACTTGTATTCCTCCAATAACCTTTCATCTAAGGTATCAAGTGAAAATTTTTCGTCAACACTGATGACAGGATTTTTGATATGCATATATAATGCCCCAGCAGGTTTTGCCGTTTGTCCAACTAATTCAACAGCATTGGTTAAGGCAACATCAAGATACGTAATCATCTGCATAGCTAAACCGTAATAAGCGTCAACAAAATCAAAATTATGTTTACTTGATTTATAATCCACAACACTCAAATAAATATCATCTTCCAAGACCATTTTATCTAAACGGTCGATTTTCCCTCTAACTTTGACTTTCTTTTTATTATTTAAAACAATTTCTAAACTATTTAATCCAGCTTGTTTCAAAGACTCTCCAAATAAAACTTCTGTTTGAATTGGTGTCATATTACTTCTTTTTGCTTGTTCTTTTAACGATAAGCAAACTCGCTGAATTGTTTTTTCAAGCTGATAAGACACATATTTCATACGATTGGTCGTTGATAAAATAGAAAAACGCTTATCTCCCAGCACTTCTTGTAACACTGTTTGTGCCAAACGATTGACCTCGTCATCCGTCATATTTGTCAGTTGTACTTTTTGTTTAATCAATTCCTTAAAGAATAAATCTAGTGCTTCATGGTAAAATTCTCCCGCCGCAGCTGGTGATAACTCAAACTGCTCTCTTTCCTGTAAACCAAGACCATAACGTAAGAAGTATTTGTACTGACACTGGTAAAAATTCTCGATTTTAGAAACAGACGCATAAATCGTGTCACCATATAGTGTATCAACTGAATGATTATCCAATGTTTCTGGAATATTTTTATGTGTCAGACTAGCAAACAATCGTTTTGACGCCACTGGTAATTCTTTGTGAACACGTTTTTCTAATTGTAAGAATAACCACGGTACACATTCTTTATTTTCTTCATACGTTCTATACGCCCCTATTAAATCACTTAGTAGGATTTTATCTGTAGAAATAGAGTCTATTAATGTTTCATCAGCTACTAATCCTGCTTCTCTATGCTCGATTGGTATAGCAAAATGACGACTTAATTGCTCAACATATGGTGAGACTTTGACATCTTTTACTTGATCGCGATTTTTCGGTGCACTTAGCACAATTTTTTCTGTCGCTGATAATAAAGCTAAGTAAAAAATGAACGGCTCGTTTGCCATGGATTCAGTTAAACTATTATTTAAAAAGCTATCTGCTCTTAGTAATTGTGAAAAGACATCTCTTTCTTCATTACTTAACAATGTTTTATTATCAATTTTTTTAGGTAGCACTTGATCTGTGGCACCAAAAATAAACGTCGTACGATATTTTTTAGCACGTACTCTATCAAGAGATGTTACCACGACTTCATCAATCGAAGTTGGGACTTTACTATAGCTAACCCCTTCTAACCCACTAAGTAAGATTTCTTTAAATATCTCAAATTCAAAAACATCTTCACCTAATACATTATAATATTCATCCATTAAATCCATTAATGCTTGCCATGTTTGTTCGTGATTTTTTGCTTCGGTTAAATTACCACGTTCTATTTCTTGTTGTTGCATCGCTTGTAATTGTCTATCTACCCCAATAGCTAATAAAAACTGATAAAACAATACGATAGCTTCTTTATTGATTGTTGCTTGTTTGATTTCTTTGAAAAAATTTGGCAAGTAATCACGAATTAAATGCCTAATATCATTGGATTGCTCTTGAATGATTTGCTCGTTGTCTAAAGATTCTTCATCCGTATCGTATTGATATGTCACATATTCCCAATCTGATTTTTTTATCCAGTCAGATCCACTATAGCCATAAGCTAAGACCACATTTTCAGTGTAGTCAACCGCTTGTCTAAAGGCTTGCATCTTTTCTTCCCACGTTTCAAAATCTTTTGTCAATTCAACATCAGGAAAACACAGCTCTGTTCTTAAAAAACGCATGACATCTTTGTATTGATAAAACGACTCATCCATTTTAAAGAGTGAACGTAGCCATTCTACTAACGGGTGATTTACCATGTCTTCTTCCTCATTAATGTAATAAGGAATGTCCATATCACCAAATACTGACATAATTTCAGACGTGTACGTGTCGATATCTCGACTAATTAAGGCAATTTCTTCGTAACGATATCCTTCAGTAGAAACTAGTTCTCTAATTTTTGTTCCGATTGCTTTCACTTCTTGATATGTATCTGTGCAACTCCATAATGATAATACGTTCGTTACAAGATTGTCTTCTAATTTTTTAGGGACTAATTCTTGGAGGTTTTGCCATTCACTTGCAAGTTGTCTCATTGGTGTCATATTGGCTACTTTTTTTCGGTAATCAAACATCACAGGAATACTATTTTCTCTTGCTACATGATAAAGGCCTTGATACATTCTTGATGTATTATAAAATAATTGATAACTATCTAGTGTATTGTCCTTTGGTGCCTGATCTAGAACAAAATTCATTTTCACCTCACCAGCAACACGCATTAAAGTCTCGATTAGTTGTTTTTCAATCGCTGTAAAGTTAGTAAATCCTGATACAATAAATTGAACATGTGATAAATCTTTATCTTGTAAAAATAAAGCGAGTTCCGTCAATAAATCTTTATCAGCAATATGATGTGATATCAACATATCTTGATATGTTTGATAGATTAACTGAATATCCACTAATTTTGTGACATAGTCTTCTTGATTCGTTGACTCAAGAGTATCCACACTTTCTATTACCTCTTTTAATTCAAACGGGGAAATATTGCCTTGTTGCAATTCATTAAACAAATCTAATAACTGCTGAATAAATCCTGGACGATCTACTTCACGTTTAAATAAGGCTAGATCATCTTTACATGTGATCAAACTTTTTCTAATCAACATAAACTTCCCTGAATCACTTAGTCTAGTTGCTTGATAACTTTTTGTTTGCTGCATATAATACCACGCAAGCCTAGAAAAACTAAACACTTGTAGTCTCATGCTTGCCATATATTGTTGTGTACTGAATTTAGGTAGCGTATGCATTTTTTTCAGCACGTTAATCTCTGTTTCAAATTTGACATGGTTAGGCACTAAATAAAATACCTCATGATGCATAGATTTATCTAGCCATTCACCTGACATGGTTAGTAAGTCTTCTACAATGTCTTCATCTGCTGTATTTAATACAAACTGGAGACTCAATATAAACACCTCAATCCCTTTATTTATCTCCTTAATTTTAACATATCTCATCATTTAAAACTCTCTCATTACTTCTTTATAATTCATGAAATTTTCATTGAATTAATTGTTATTTATGATATATTGCTAATATTGAAATGGAGGTTTTATTATCGACGAGAAAAAACAATATGGTCTTTGGACCGCAATTGCGATGATTATCGGTATTTGTGTAGGGTCTGGAATCTTTTTTAAGGTAGGAAACATCCTAGCTTTTACCGGAGGTAACATTTTCTTAGGTGTGTTAGTTTTTATCATTGGGGCATTATGTATTATATTTGGTAGCCTATCTTTGACAAACCTAGCTGAACGCACCACTAAAAACGGTGGAATGGTTGCTTATTTTGAAGAATTCTTTTCAGAACCAGTAGCTAGTGCTTTTGGTTGGTATCAAACATTTTTATACTTTCCAACTATTGGTGTCGTGGTTTCATGGGCCGCTGGAACTTATACAACACTATTACTGAACTTGCCACAAACTCTTCCCTATCAAATGGGTATTGGATTTTGCTATATGGTTTTTTTCTATCTATTAAATATCGTATCTAGTCAATTTGCTGGATGGTTTCAAATTATTTCAACCATCACGAAACTAATTCCTTTAATTGGTATTGGATTAATCGCTATTTTCTGGACAAAAGATGTTCCCACTGTCCCTACTACTGCCACACTTATTGAGCCAACAGATGTTGGACTTGGTTGGTTAGCCGCCTTAGCTCCAATGGCTTTTTCATACGATGGTTGGCCTATTGCTCTATCTATTTCTCACGAAGTAAAAGGTGGTAGTCAAACGATGAAAAAAGCGTTGTGTTTTGGACCAGTTATTGTATTGGTCGTTTATCTGTCTTACTTTTTAGGATTGACACATATATTAGGACCAGAATATATTTTATCAATGGGTGAAGGTGCTGTCATGGAAATTGGTGAAATGCTATTTGGTCATATTGGCCAAAAAGTGATTTTACTCTTTATCTTAGTTGCGCTATTTGGTGTCATTAATGGCGTAACCTTAGGACATATTCGTATGCCTTATGCTTTAGCAACAAAAAATATGTTACCAAACAGTCAAAAAATTATAAACAATTATCATCATAAAAAATTTGTTAGTACTTCAGCTATTATTGCCCTATTAACTGGATGTGGTTGGTTTATCATTCACTACATCACACAAGCGTTCCAACTAATGGGACTAGGTGATATTGGGGAAATTGCCATTGTTTTTGGTTACATGTGGTATATGGCTCTTTACTTTAAAGTCATTCAACTTTATTTAGATAAAGACATCCAAGAAACCTTCACAGGACTTATTTCTCCTATCTTAGCTATTGTTGGTGGATTAATTATTCTGTTTGGTGGTTTCTATGAAAATCCTATATTTGAATTTGTATCATTTGGTATTTGCTTTTTATTTTGTTTAATGGGCTACATCACCTTTAAGAAAAATAGACAAAATTTGTTAAATAAATAAAAAACACTCTATTTAGTTTAGCAGCTAAATAGAGTGTTTTTCGTTATTTCATTAACCCTTCATGAATGGTATCTAAATTCCATTTCAACATCTCATAATAAGTATCTCCTGTTTCACCTTTTTTTGCTAATGAATCAGTAAATATCGTATCATAAATTGGAATACCTGTTTCTCGCGAGACAGTCTCCATACTGCGAGCATCCACACTTTGTTCAACAAATAGATTAGGCACTTTTGTTTGTTTAATCTTATCAATAATCTGACTCATCTGATCAGGTGTCCCTTGGTTTTCTGTGTTGATTTCCCAAATATACGCTGCATTTACCCCGTATGCTTTAGAGAAATATTTAAATGCGCCCTCACTCGTTACAAGCAGATTTTTATCTTTTGGAATATCTGCAAATCGACTGGTATTTTCATTGTGTAACGCTTCTAATTTTTCTGTATAGTCTTTGGCATTTTTTTCATAATCTTCTTTGTGCTTCTCATCTTTTTCCACTAGGACATCTTTAATATTATTCACATAGATAATCCCATTTTTTAATGATAGCCAGGCATGAGGATCTTGTTCGCTTTCTTGACCTTCACTTGTTAGATACATTGGCTCAACATTTTTACTGACAACAAAATAATCTTCATTTTCTTTTTTCTTACTGGTTTGCATTAACTTTAAAAACCAACCATTGCCACCTGTTTCAAGATTCAATCCATTATAAAAAATAACATCCGCATCGGTTGATTTTGAGATATCTTCAGGAAGTGGCTCATATTCATGTGGGTCTGTACCCCTTGAAACAATACTGTGAACTTCAACATGTTCCCCACCAACATTTTCAACCATATCTGCAATAATCGAATTCGTTGCAACGACTTTTAATTTATCGTTATCTACATTTTTTTCTGTAGAGGAACTTCCTGTTGAGCAACCAGCTAAAAATAATACCATTAAACCGGCAAGAATACTTGATAAAATAAGACTAGACTTCTTCAATGACAACTTCCTCTTTTCTTTTAAAAATAAATCCTTGTTTTGGTGAAAATATAAACGTAATGATAAAAAATACAACCGTGGTCAGAACAATAGTGGCTCCTGAAGCTAAGTTATAGGAATAGCTAAAGAATAAGCCAATCACGGCACTAATAGCACCTAAACTACTAGCAATTAAAATCATCGTTGATAGCTTATCCGTTAACAGATAAGCTGTAGCAGCAGGTGTCACAAGCATAGCAACTACTAAAATAGTTCCTACTGTTTGTAGAGATGACACTGCAACAAGTGTTAAGAAAAACATTAAAGCATAATGAATGACTTGAACTTTTAGTCCATAGGCTTGTGCCATGACTGGATCAAACGAGCTGACTAATAATTCTTTATAAAATAAAACCACAAATAAAATGACTGCAACTGCAACAGCTAATGTTGTGTACATATCACTTGGTCTAACTGCTAAAACATTTCCAAATAAAATATGATATAAATCGGTCGAGCTTTCGGCAAATGAGATTAAAATAATCCCTAAAGCAAAAAATGAACTAAAGACAATCCCGATAGCTGTATCATTTTTTAATTTACTTTTTTGTGTCACAAAGCCAATCAATCCTGCTGCCATTATTCCAAAAATTGATGCTCCTATCATGTAGCTACCACCAAGCATATAAGACACCGCAACTCCAGGTAATACTGCATGAGAAATCGCATCTCCCATCAGAGACATTCCTCTCAAAATAATAAAGCTCCCAATCACACCTGATACAACACCTACAATGACAGACGTGATTAAAGCGTTTTGTAGAAAATCATATTTTACTAAACCTTCAATAAAATGTTGTATCATTAGTCATTCACTCCTTTAATTACAATTTCACCCATTGTTTCCCCGTAAGCTTGTTGGATTGTTGAAGTCGTAAATGTTTTTGATACTGGACCACTGGCGATTAACTTTTTATTTAAAATAATTAAGTTGTCAAAGTACTCTTTGGTTTTATGTAAATCATGATGAACAATCACAATTGTTTTCCCTTCATCTCTCAACTCTTGTAATAGTTCAACAATTAATTTTTCACTCACCATGTCAATCCCTACAAATGGTTCGTCTAAAAAGATAATATCTGCATCTTGTGCTAAAGCTCTTGCAATAAACACGCGTTGTAATTGTCCACCTGATAGGTTTCCTATTTGTCGTTTTGCAAAGTTCTCCATTTTTACTTTTTCAAGCGACTCTTTTACTTTTTCTCGATCCTCTTTTTTAGGTCGACGGAATAATCCTAAATTAGGATATGTGCCTAACATGACCGTTTCATCAACTTTTATTGGAAAAGTTAAATCAATGGCACTTCGTTGTTCAACATAAGCCACTTTCTTTCTGATTAAATCAATGGACTGCCCACCTATCGTGACACGACCACTATCTGTTTTAATCAGTCCGATAATACTTTTTAAAAAAGTCGACTTGCCTGCACCATTAGGTCCGATAATCCCTGTGATTTTTCCAGGCTCAATGGATAAACTGATATCTTCTAAAGCTACTTTAGCTTGATATGATACTGATATATGTTGTACATCTATTGGCTCATGAGTTAAATACTCATAAGACATTGCCAATGCTTCTTCTTGCATTTCTTTCACCTCTTCTATTTTTTGGATTAATTTAAATATTTTTTAGGTTAACCTAAACTCAAAATCATTATAGCAAATGAGAATCGTTTTCACAACTCAATTGTTTATAAAAATACATAAAAAAATAGGCGACTATAACATACAGTCGCCTCAATAGATGTTTATTCAATTAAAAGAACCGCTTATATAAAAGAAATATATTCCTATCATAATAAAAATAATACTTATTATATATTGTTTAACCATGCTTGTATCTCTAAATAATAATAACCTAGTTTTAACCCACGATTGAGCTAATATACCAAAAATAATACCAATTATAATCGCAATAAAACCTATTAGACGATACATTTCTTCCATGATGCTTACACCTTTCTTAACTAATTAACTTAACAATCACTAAAAATAAACTAGATAAAATAGCTGTACTATTAAACAATAAATGGGCAATAACTGGTACCCAAATATTTTTTGATAGCAAATACATTAAACCAAATACCAAACCAGCGAAAGCATACGGCATACTAGCTATAAAACTGCCACCAAAATTATAGTAATGAGAAAAACCAAATAATATACTAGATAAAATTAACATGATAGATACTAACATCTTATTAGATTTGTATACATACATACCTTCATAGCGATAAGTTATTTCTTCAACAAAGGCTACAATTAAATCAACTATACCAGCTAATACAGAAAACAAAAGTCCTAATGCTGTATTAATATCATAAGCATAACTATACACCGGATTTTTTGGAATAAATTGATTAAAAAACGGTCTAGTGATTTGAATAATAAATGAAGCTAAAATTAATGTGATCACAACGTATAATATATGGCGCCATTTCATCTTTTTAAAGTCTTTCCATTGATGTGATAACATTTCTTTTTTTGTGTTAATATCTCTTAAAAATAAACCAATAAACCAAAATACTGAAATAAAAAAATAGATATAACCATTTGTCCCTGCTATCGTTCTTGACAAGGTTAATATTAGCAATGTTCCTATAAAAATAATGATGACTGATATAAAAGATTTTCTCATACTACTGTCTTTCATTGTTCATTTCTCCCTTCAAAAAACAACAAGTAAACCTAACTCACATAGTGTATCTAGGTTTGCTTATTATTTCAAGTATTTACTTTTAGATATAGAAAAGATTTTCTGATGAAAAGACTGGGTCACTGGTCACATTCATGCCCAATTTTTTAAGAACCTGTTCATCATCTTTGTTCAGCATAACGGTTGAGTGTGCTTCAACTCCGTCAAGATTAGCCAATTGTTCATAAGCTAGTTGAGCTGTTGGGTTCGTTACAGCGCTTATTGATAACGCAATTAGGACTTCATTGGCGTTTAAAGCAGTCATTTTATTGCCTAATTCGTCCACTTTCATTTTTTGGATGGTTTCTAAAATAACAGGAGACAATAATAAAATGTCATCTGAAATATTAGCTAAACGTTTAATTGAGTTTAAGATAGCAGCAGCTGAGGCATCCATCAAATCTGATGTACGACCTGTTACAATTTCTCCAGTTGATAATTCAAACGCCATAACTGACATTGGGTTAACAGCCTCTTCACCTTCAGTCATTTCTTTCAACTTGTCAGCATACTCTCTTGCAGGAAGTACTGGACGACGATCTTGTTTTTTAAGTTCCATCTCTTCCATAATAAGTTGAATACGATTAACCACGTCCTCGTCAACCATTCCACGTTTATAAAAACACTCTGTATCAAAGCAACGACGAATAATTTCTTCTTTTGAAGCTTCTTTAACCACATCATCATCAATTATACCAAAGCCAACTCGGTTTACACCCATATCTGTCGGTGATTTAAAGACTGACTCTTGGTTAGTGATTCGTTCAATAATTCGCTTAATAACTGGGAATGTTTCGATATCACGATTATAGTTAACTGCAACCTCACCATAGGCTTCAAAATGGAATGAATCAATCATATTCACATCTTTCAAATCCACAGTTGCCGCTTCATAAGCGATATTTAACGGGTGTTTTAATGGGATATTCCAAACTGGAAATGTTTCAAATTTTGAGTACCCTGCCACTCGTCCTAAACGATTTTCATGATAAATTTGGCTTAAACTTGTTGCCAATTTCCCACTACCAGCTCCTGGAGCCGTAATAACCACGATTGGTTTTGTTGTTGGAATATATGGATTTTTTCCAAAGCCTTCATCACTGACTATTTGGTCAATGTTATATGGGTAACCGTCAATTGCTTCATGCGTATAAACTTTAATATTTCGTTTTTCTAATTTGTTAATAAAGATTTTCGTTGAAGGTTGGCCACTGTAACGTGTGATTAACACACTGTTAACAGATAAGCCATACTCATTAAACTCATCAATTGATTTTAAGATATCCATGTCATATGTGATGTTGTAATCACCGCGAATTTTATTGCGCTCAATATCTCCAGCATACACACAAATAATGACTTCTGCTTTATCTTTTAATTTTTGTAGTATTTTGATTTTTGAGTCTTCATCAAAACCTGGCAACACACGTTTTGCATGTTTATCGCCGATTAATTTACCACCAAACTCTAAATATAATTTATCATAATTATTTACACGTTCTAAAATAAATTTTGATTGCTCTTCAATGTATTTCTGAGAATCAAATCCTAGCTTTTTCATGGTTTTCCTCCTTAAAAGTTAGGATAAATGGTAAAGTTGCAACCAACAATGATTAACACTTAACTTAACTTTTTCTCTAATTTTTTTAACATACCTTGTGTCGTTTATCTGGATCATAAAAAATGACAAATTTTTACTATTCTTTAGTACAATGTTAATCCTACTGCCCTTTTAATAATTTATCCCTAAACTAATCATTAATATAATACATACATTATCATACTCATTTTTTATAATCTAAGTATATCATGATAATATGTATTTTTTATTAACGTTCTAGTTATTTAAGCTAGCTCTAATAAATCCATTAAATAACGGATGACTTCTGTTTGGACGTGATTTGAACTCTGGGTGAAATTGACTTGCAACAAAGAAATCATTTGCTGGAATTTCAACTATTTCAACTAAACGATTGTCTGGTGAAACACCTGAAAAGACCATCCCCGCTTGTTCAAATGACTCGCGAAACGCATTATTAAATTCATAACGGTGGCGATGACGTTCACTGATTAACTCTTCACCATTATATAAGTCACGTGTTTTAGTGTCTGGTTTCAACTCGCATGGATAAGCTCCTAGACGTAACGTTCCTCCCATATCTTCTACACCTTCTTGATCTAACATTAAATCAATGATGTTATAAGGCGTTTCTGGTGCAGTTTCTTTTGAATCTGCTCCTTCAAGCATCAAGACGTTTCTTGCAAATTCAACACAGGCCATTTGCATACCCAAACAAATACCTAAGAATGGAATATTATTTTCTCTTGCAAAACGAATCGCTTCGATTTTTCCTTCAATTCCTCGGTCGCCAAATCCACCTGGCACAAGAACACCGTCTACTGTTGATAAATAATCAGAGACATTTTCTTTTGTGACATTTTCTGATTGAATCCACTCAATTTCGATGTTTGTATCATGTTCATATCCAGCATGTTTTAGTGCTTCCACAACTGATAAATAAGCATCAGGTAACTCAACATATTTCCCAACTAATGCAATACGTGTACTGTGTTTTAAGTTTAGCACGTGTTTTGCCATTTCTTGCCACTCTGTCATATCTGCTTTAGGCGCTTCAATCCCTAAATGATCACACACAATATCATCCAATCCTTGTGCTTCTAAATTTAGTGGAATATCGTACAATGTTTTCACATCTTTTGATTCAATAACTGCTTCTTCAGGCACATCGCAAAATTGTGCTAACTTTTGTTTCATTTCTTGTGGTACTTCTTCTTCTGTTCTAACAACTAGAATATCTGGTTGAATCCCAAGACTACGTAATTCTTTCACACTATGTTGTGTCGGTTTGGTTTTCATTTCCCCTGCTGCTCTTAAATAAGGAATCAATGTTGTGTGGATATATAATACATTATCTTTACCAACATCTGCTTTCATCTGTCTTAGTGCTTCTAAAAATGGTAAAGACTCAATATCCCCAACTGTTCCACCGACTTCAGTGATAATCACATCTGCTTCATTTGTATCAGCTGCTGCCATCATTTTTTCTTTGATTTCATTGGTAATATGTGGGATTACTTGGACTGTCGCACCAAGATATTCTCCTTTTCTTTCTTTTCTGATTACCTCAGAATAAACTTTTCCTGTGGTCACATTTGAGTGTTGATTTAAATTAATATCTATAAATCGCTCATAATGACCTAAATCTAAATCTGTTTCTGCCCCATCTTCAGTGACGAATACTTCACCATGTTGGTAAGGACTCATTGTTCCAGGATCAATGTTAATATAGGGATCAAATTTTTGAATAGTTACATTCAATCCACGATTTTTTAATAATCGACCTAACGATGCTGCTACAATCCCTTTTCCAATTGAAGATACCACTCCACCTGTTACAAAAATGTACTTTGTCATAACATTCGCCTCTTTTCATATATTTCTTGGGGAAGATACTTTTATAAAAAACAAAGAAAAGCCCCCTATTCGTATGAATAAGGGAGCTTTAATTTAAGTCTATCTGCCTCTATTTCTCAAGAGTGCCCAAAAAGTATGATACAAGGTTTTTGATGTTTCGTCAAGAATTTAATTATGAAATCCATCTAATTTTCATATCTTCCCCAACTTTTTCATAACCATCACTATCTAAATTAACCCCTTCTTTCTATGAACTGGTGTTGTTCTATTTCTAATATATTAATTATAGTATGATAATCATAAACACAACGGGTTTCACATAATGCTCTTGCAAAATCAATAGATAATAACAAAACAAACTCTTTAGTTTTTTAGTTTTTCTCTCTGTGATATAAAAATTATGATGAGTTCTCATTGCCTTTTTACTATTTTTTATTTAATTTTGTCAATAATATAAGTAATCCATTTAATACGACACCACACAAAATCCCAATTGCTAAGTTTCCTGTGTAAACAATAACAACGACAGTGACTACCATCGCAGTACTTTCAATCATTTCCCATGATTTTACTAACTGTAAACTTTTCCAATCAAATGTATCCCCTGCAACTGTTATCATAATCCCGATCAAAGCTGCCGTTGGAATCACCATCATGAGTGAGTTTAATACAAAAATAAACAGTAATAGTGTCGTACCTGATACAAATGTTGACAAACGTGTCCGTCCACCTGATTTAACATTTATGACAGCTTGCCCTATCATCGCACATCCAGCTTGGCCACCAAATAATCCCGTAATAAAATTAGCCAGTCCTTGTGCTTTCACTTCACGTTTACTATCACTAGTTGAGTTTGTCATCTCATCTACTATAGGAACTGTTAATAGTGTTTCCATTAGTCCGATAAACGTTAATGAAATGGCTGTTGGTAAGATTATCCACAGTGTTTCTAAACTCATTGGTACAAGTGGTAAGCCAAACGATACATCGAGTGAGGACATATCTCCTAAATCACCAACAGTAAAGAAACTTCCTTTAAAAACAAATGATAAGATAGTCATGACCGTAATAATAATAAGGGCTGGTGGCACAACTTTAATCACTTTGGGTAGTAAATATATAGCTAATATACTAACAATAACCATGACATAGCCAATCACATTTTGTTCAGGCAATTGTTGAACTTGTGCTAAAAAAATTGAAATCGCTAATCCATTAACAAAACCTATCATGACACTTTTAGGTATGTATTTCATGACTTTATGAATATTCAAATAACCTAAAATAAATTGAAATATACCTGTTAATATGGTAGCAGCAATCATATAGTTTAGCCCATGCGACTGTACTAATCCTGCAATTACTAAAGCCATCGATCCGGCTGCAGCAGATACCATAGCAGGTCTACCACCAGTTAACGTAATGACTAATAAGGTAATAGCTGAAGCAAATAATGCCGACATTGGATGCACTCCTGCTATAATGGCAAACCCTATTACTTCAGGTAAAATTGCGACCGATGACACTAATCCAGCAAAAATATTTTCACGTGGGTTCCCTACCCACTCATTCTTTTTTATACTAAGTAACACCTTTTTCTCTCCCTTAATTCTTTTCCAAGAAAATTATCATAACATATACTTTTGAATAATACACGTTTTAAAAATAAAAAAGCACCTCTGAAAAGAGATGCTTTATACGTCCGAACAAACAATGCTTTATTTAAAATTACATGTGAATTGGCATACCTAATGCTAACTCAGCTGTATCCATAACAGCTTCAGATAATGATGGATGTGAATGGATAGTTAAAGCGATATCTTCAGCATTCATTCCAGCTTCAACAGCTAAACCAATTTCTGCAATAATATCACTAGCACTAATACCAGCAACTTGTCCACCAACAATCACGTTGTCTTCTTTAGTTGTAACTAAACGTACAAATCCTTCAGTTTGGTTTAATGATAACGCACGACCATTTCCACCTAATGAGAATTTAGATGCTTTCACGTTTAACCCAGCTTCTTTTGCTTCTTTTTCTGTCATACCAACAGTTGCCAATTCAGGATCTGTAAAGGCCACAGCTGGCATTGCACGATAATCAACTGCTACTGGTTCACCCGCAATGGCTTCTGCAGCAATTTTAGCTTCATAACTTGCTTTGTGAGCAAGTGCAGCTCCAGGAACGATGTCACCAATTGCGAAAATACTTTTCACGTTAGTGCGTCCTTGGTTATCAACTTTTACTAATCCACGATCAGTCATCTCAACGCCTAAGATTTCTAAACCTAAATCATCAGTGTTTGGACGACGACCTACAGTTACCATAACGTAATCTGCTTCAACTTTTTCTTCTTTACCGTCAACTTCATAAGTTACAGTCACGCTATCGCCATTGTCAACAGCTTCTTTAGCCATTGCTTTTGTTACAACTTTGATACCTTTGTTGTCAAATTCTTTTTCAACAAGTTTAACCATATCTTTTTCAAATGTTGGTAAAATTTGTGGAGAACCTTCTAAAATTGTTACTTCAGCACCTAGGTTAGCATATGCTCCACCTAATTCAGCACCGATAACGCCACCACCGACGATCACTAATTTTTTAGGAACTTCAGTTAAGCTTAATCCACCAGTTGAATCAATAATACGTCCACCAAATTTAAAACCTTTAATTTCGATTGGACGACTACCAGTTGCAACGATAGCATGATTAAATGAATAAGTTTGTGCATGGTCACCATCGATAACACGTAGAGTGTTTTCATCAACAAAGAATGCTTCCCCACGGATAATTTCAACTTTATTTTTCTTAAGTAAGAATTCAACACCACCAGTTAATTTTGCAACTACTTGGTTGTTTTTCCATTCTTGAGTTTTAGAAAAATCAAGTGATACATTATCAGCAGTTACACCAAAGATAGCTGAATGCATTGCTTCTTGATATTTGTGTCCTGCACTAATTAGTGCTTTTGATGGAATACATCCGACGTTTAAACAAACGCCGCCGATGTATTCTCTTTCAATAATTGCTACTTTTTGGCCCATTTGTGCTGCACGAATTGCGGCAACATATCCACCAGGTCCTGCACCAATTACTACTGTATCTAATTCTAATGCGAAATCTCCTACAACCATTAACTATTCACCTTATCCTTCCATTAATAATAATTCTGGATCAGCTAATAAACGTTTAATATTGTTCATTGCTTTTTGTGCTGTTGCTCCATCAACGATACGGTGGTCAAAGCTTAATGATAATTTCATCATTCTTCCAACAACAATTTCTCCATCTTCGTTTACGACAGGTTGTTGTGTAATAGTACCAACACCTAAGATAGCAACTTCTGGGTAGTTAATAACTGGTGTAAACCACCCGCCACCAACAGAACCAATGTTACTAATTGTTACAGTACCATCACGCATATCAGCTGCAGTTAATTTACCTTCAATAGCTAAAGCTGCTTTTTCGTTAATTTCATCTGCAATATCAAACATGCTCTTAGTGTTAGCTTGTTTAACGTTTGGTACATATAAACCATGATCAGTATCAGTTGCGATACCAATGTTATAGTAATGTTTGTAAACAATTTCGTTTGTTGCGTCATCAATTGATGCGTTTAATGTTGGGAATTTTTGCATAGTTGCAGTTAATGCTTTAACAACATATGGCAAGAAAGTTAATTTAGTATTTCTTGTTGCTGCAACAGCTTTAAATTTCTTACGGTGATCCCATAATTTAGATACTTCAACATCATCATGTAATGTTACATGAGGAGCTGTATGTTTGCTGTTTACCATCGCTTTAGCAATTGCTTTACGTGTTGGAGTCATTTTTTCACGAACTTCAACTTCAGGCATACCAACAAATGGTGCTGCTGGTTTAGATGCTTCAGCTGCTGGTGCAACAGAAACTTTCTCTTCAGATACAGCAACTTTTTCAACTGATTGAGCGACTGGAGCTGAACCAAAGTTATCAATATCAGATTTAACCACACGTCCACCTTTACCTGTTGGTGTTACTAACGTAATATCAACACCTTTAGCACGAGCATATTGACGTACTGATGGCATTGCTAATACACGAGCACTTGGTTTACCAGTTGGCTCACTTGATGCTGCTGGTGTACTTGCAGTTGGAGCTGCAGCTGCTGGCGTTTCAGTAGCTGTTGCACTTGTTGCAGGAGCATCGTTATGTCCTGGTGCATCAATTTCTACCAATACATCACCAACATTTGCTACTGTTCCTTCAGGTACTAATACGTTAACTACTTTACCTGTTACAGGAGAAGGAATTTCTTCTACTGATTTATCATTTTGTACTTCTAATAATGTATCGTCTTCATTGATTGTATCTCCAGCAGAAACAAACCATTTTACGATTTCCCCTTCTGCGATACCTTCACCGATATCTGGTAATTTGAATTGGAATACTCCGCCTGTACTAGCTGCAGGAGCACTTGCCGCTGGTGCAGTTGCTTCTTCAGCTGGAGCGACTGTTTCTTCCTCATCTTCATGTCCTGGTGCGTCGATTTCAACTAATACGTCACCAACGTTTGCTACTGTTCCTTCTGAAACAAGAACTTTTAGTACTTTACCTGTTACAGGAGAAGGAATTTCTTCTACTGATTTATCATTTTGTACTTCTAATAACGTATCGTCTTCGTTGATTGTATCGCCTTCTTTAACAAACAATTTAACGATTTCGCCTTCTGCGATACCTTCACCAATGTCTGGTAATTTAAATTTAAAAGCCATCTGTTATTTCTCTCCTTCTGTTGTGCATTCAGTTAATTTCGATTAATTAGAATGAATGAATTTCTCTTACTTTTGCTTCGATATCTGATGCATTTGGTAACCATGCACCTTCTGCTTGACCAAATGGATAAACTGTATCAGGTGCTGACACACGTCCAATTGGTGCTTCTAAAGAAAGAACCGCTCTTTCTGAAATTTCTGAAACAACTTGAGCGCCAACTCCGGCTTGTCTTTGAGCTTCTTGAACGACTACAACACGTCCTGTTTTCTCAACAGAGGCAATAATTGTATCTACATCTAATGGTGCAACTGTTCTTAAGTCGATGATTTCAACAGAGATGCCATCTTTTTCTAACGCTTCTGCTGCTTTGATTGCTTCGCGAACCATTGCGCCGTAAGTAATAATTGAAACATCTGTCCCTTCACGAGTTACCGCTGCTTTATCTAAAGGAACTGTGTAAGCTTCTTCTGGAACTTCTTCACGGAATGAACGGTATAATTTCATGTGCTCTAAGAAAACAACTGGATCGTTGTCACGAATAGATGAAATTAATAATCCTTTTGCGTCATATGGATTACTTGGGATAACCACACGTACACCTGGTGATTGAGCGATTAAACCTTCTAAGTTATCCGCATGCATTTCAGGAGTATGAACCCCACCACCAAATGGTGCGCGGATTGTAACTGGAATATTACGAGTACCACTCATACGGTAACGAGTACGAGCCATTTGTCCGATAATTTCATCCATTACTTCAAATACGAAACCAAAGAATTGGATTTCTGCTACTGGACGGAAGTTTTCTAAAGCTAAACCGAATGCTAAACCACCGATACCTGATTCAGCTAATGGTGTATCAAATACACGATCTACACCAAATTTTTCTTGTAATCCTTCAGTGGCACGGAATACCCCACCGTTATTACCAACATCTTCACCAAATACTAATACATCTGGATTTGCTTCAAGTTCTATTGCTAAAGCATCTGTAATTGCTTGAATCATTGTTTTTTGTGCCATGATTTAGTTCGACTCCTTTGCTTCAAATGTGTCAATTTGTTCTTGGATTAATTTAGGTGTTACTTCAAACATGTTTTTCAAGAAATCTGAAACTTTTTGTTTTGGTGCGGCATCAGCTGCTTTGATAGCTGTTTTGATTTCCTCTTTAGTTTGTTCAATAATTTGTTCTTCTTTTTCTTCAGACCATAAACCTTTTTCTGTTAAGTAAATTCTGAAACGAGTTAATGGATCTTTTGCATGCCACTCATCTTCAACTTCTTGAGTACGGTATCTTGTTGGGTCGTCCCCTGATAATGTATGTGGTCCATAGCGGAATGTTAATGTTTCAATTAAAACTGGTCCGTTTCCTGCTGCTGCCCATTCACGAGCTGCTTTAGTTACTTTATATACTGCTAATGCATCCATACCATCTACTTGAATACTTGGAATACCAGCTGCAATACCTTTTTGAGCTAATGTATTAGCTGCTGTTTGTAATTCACGTGGAGTTGAGATTGCATAGCCATTGTTTTGAATAAAGAATACAGCGTTTGCTTTGTAAGCTCCTGCAAAGTTGATTCCTTCATAGAAGTCACCTTGTGAAGAACCACCATCACCCGTATAAGTAAATGCAACGTTTGGTTTGTTGCGTTTTTTAAGACCTAAAGCCACACCAGCTGCTTGCACATATTGTGCTCCGATAATGATTTGTGGTGGTAAAGCTTTTAAGCTTTCAGCATATTCACTACCTGCTGCATGTCCTCTTGACCATAAAAATGCATTTCTAAGTGGTAAACCATGTTGAATTAATTGTGGAACATCACGGTATCCTGGTAATAACACATCTTCTTTATCCATAGCAAATTGACTTGCTAATTGACTTGCTTCTTGACCAGCTGTTGGTGCGTAGAATCCTAAACGTCCTTGACGGTTTAATGCAGTTGAACGTTGATCTAAAACTCTTGCCCATACCATTCTTGTCATTAATTCTACTAATTCTTCATCTGATAAATCAGGTAATAAATCTTTATTAACAACCTTACCCTCTTTATCTAACACTTGAATCGTTGGAAAATCTGCGTTAATGTCTTCCATCAATGCTGCAAAATCAAGTGGGTTTACTTTTTTCTTAGCCATATTGTTACACATTCCTCTCTTTTTTTACGTAATCATATTGGTTTCTCAAACAGGAAAAAAAACTGTATTACTTTTTTTCAATTTGACAAATTCAATTTAACATGACTTTATTCACATTGCAAGCAATCCGCTTGAATTATTTTGCTTTATTAACTTAATGAATGACGCACCGAAAACATAGTGAAAAATATCACTTTCTAGTTTTATTTTAGTTCATTCTTTTTATCCTATGTTAAAACAGTCAAAACTGTATTACTTAATATGAAAATCTGTTATATATCACCTTTTGTAAAAACGCTATCTTATCTAGCTTTATTTTCTAAACTAAAAAACAAACGCATAAAATCATGGAGATATAAAAAAGAACTCCTAACACGTAAGAGTTCTTTTTTATTAGAAAACATTATTGTTTTTTTAAAAGAAAGTGATTTTTTTCACGTTATATCCATTCATGATATTTTTTAATGTATATTTTTTTGATTAATTGTTGTAAAACAAGATATGAAAAACTAATTCCTATTAACCATATCCAGTATTCACTAGGTAGTGCTCCAAAATCAAATGCTTGTCTGAGTGGTTCAAATAAAATAATAAATAATCCTGAACCAATTGCTAAACTACTCATAATTAACATAGGCGGACTGGCTATACTTTGAATGAATGGAATTTTTTCCGTACGAATGACATGCACAACCAGTGTTTGCGTAAATAATCCAACTAAGAACCAACCAGATTGGAAAACACTTTGCTGTGCAACTGTATTAGCTCCAATCACAAACCACATTACAGCAAACGTGATAATATCAAAAATACTACTGATTGGGCCAATAAAAAGAGTGAAATGCAACAGATTTTTTATATCAAATCTTACTGGTTTCATAATTTGCTCTTCATCGACATTATCCCACGGCATAGCAAGTTGTGAAATATCATAAACTAAATTCTGTATTAATAATTGAATTGATAACATTGGTAAGAATGGTAAAAAAGCACTCGCAACTAAAACAGAAAAGACATTCCCAAAGTTTGAACTAATCGTAATCATGATGTATTTCATCATATTTTTAAATACTTTACGTCCTTCTAACACACCATCTTCCAATACAACTAAACTTTTTTCAAGAAGAATGATGGAACTTGCTTCTTTTGTAATATCAGCCGCAGTATCAACTGAAATCCCAACATCTGCCGCTCTTAACGCTGGAGCATCATTAATCCCATCTCCCATAAACCCGACTGTTTCACCTTGATCTTTTAACGTATTAATAATTCGTGCTTTTTGCATGGGGTTTAACTTCGCAAATAGTTGCACTTCATTCACTGCTTGTTTTAATTCGTCATCATCCATAGTGTCTATGTCTGTTCCAATATATGATTTATCAACTTCAATGCCAACATCACGACACACTTTTCGAGACACAATTTCATTGTCTCCGGTTAAGACTTTTACATTGACTCCATGTTGATGCAATGAAGAAATCGCTGTAACTGCTGATTGTTTTGCTGGGTCTAAGAATCCAACAAACCCAACCAGTATCATATCTGACTCATCACTAACAGCATAAGTTGGCGTGTTATGGACATCTCGTTTATAAGCAACAGTAATCACACGCATCCCTTGTTCATTCATTCGTCTGTTTACATCTGACATTTGTTCAATCAACTCATCAGTGAGCGGAACAATTTCATCATCAATTTCAACAGATGAACAAATTGCCGCCATCTCTTCAACGGCTCCTTTTGTTATCATCAGTTGATGGCCGTCTCTTTTTAGCGCAACTGTCAAACGACGTCTAGAAAAATCAAATGGAATCTCATCTATTTTTTCAATTTTATCTGTTATCATTTTATCTGGATTGGTTTCATAATAATTAATAATGGCGTGATCCATTAAGTTTTTCCAACCTGTTTGATAGTTTGAATTGAGATAGGCCATATCTAATACTTTTTGATTTGAATCACCTAAAGGACTAACATGTTCTACTAATACCACTCTATCTTCTGTAATAGTTCCTGTCTTATCAGTACAAAGAACGGTCATAGACCCTAAGTTTTGAATAGCATTTAATTCTTTTACAATTACTTTTTTCTTAGCTAGTGTTTGTGACCCTTTAGCTAAGTTACTAGTCACAATCATTGGCAACATTTCTGGTGTTAACCCAACTGCAACTGCTATCGCAAAGAAGAACGCTTGTGTCCAATCCCCTTTCGATAAACCATTTATCAAAAATACGACCGGGAACAATACTGTGACCATCTTTAGTAATAATTTACTGATACGATTTAAATCACGGTCAAAACTTGTTAACGCACGGGCTGTACTAGCAGATTTCGCAATATCCCCAAAGAATGTATCTTGACCTGTTCTTAAAATAATGACTTCACCTTGACCACTCAAGATATCTGTCCCCATAAATACTAAATTATTTAAATCAATCGCTGAAGTATCTTCATCAACTTTTACATCGACTTTATCTGACTCAAATTTTTCAACTGGCATTGACTCCCCTGTTAAAGAAGACTGATTAACGAACAAGTCTTTCGTCCAAATAAGAACCCCATCTGCTGGTATCATATCTCCAGCTGATAAATACACAATATCTCCAGGTACCACATCTTCCATTGGACGTTCTTTTATCTCGCCATCTCTTTTAACCGCACTAGTATGTTTCACCAAATTTTGTAATGACAGTGACTCTTTTTGTGCTTTAAAGTCTTGCGTAAAACGAATAAAAGCACTGATTAAAATCATCGTAGTCATCACAAGAACCGCTTCAAAATCTTTTGTTAAAGCTGAAACGATTAATAATGCTGCTAAAACATAAATAAATGGATCCATGAATGATTCAAATAACACTCTATACCAAGGTTTAGTTTTTTGCACATTCACTTTGTTCTCACCAAATTCATCTAGCCGTTTTTCAGCATCTTCTGAACTAAGTCCATCAGGTGAGGTTCGAAACTCCATCATCAACTCTCGAACACTTAGATTAGACAGTTTTTTTAGTTCATCATTTTTTTTATTGACTGCTTCTTCTTTTGCCATGTGCATTCCTCCTACAACTAAATTCTCCTCCTTATCATAACATGCATCAGTATTCTTTTCATTTAATCTGAGTTTTTATAAATAAAGTGTACATTTTTTGTAAAAAACTAGATAAAAACCTTAATTATCCAACTTATAAAACAAACCATTGCGTTTACTAATCATTTTATAACAGACTAATAGATTTATTAACTAATACTTAACCTCTAGATGAAAACAAAAAACAACCACAGCCTATTGACCATGATTGTTTTAAGATATTATTCTTCTGTTTGTAATAATGTTTTTGCAATTACTGCCGCAATCAATCCACCAACTAATGGTGCTAAGATGTATAACCATAATTGACTCATAGCATCGCCACCTACAAATAAGGCTGGTGACATACTTCTAACTGGGTTAACTGACATACCTGTTAATGGTACACCGATAAAATGTAGCATTGTTAAAGTTAAACCAATTGCTAAACCATTATATGATGTTTCACCTTTTTTACTTGTTACAGACATAATCACAAATACCAAAATGGCTGTTAGTGTCATTTCAATGATGAATGCACCAGCTGTTGAAATATCTTGATAAGTTGTTTGAGCTAAGTTCTCTACACCTAAATCAGTCATTCCTAAAATTAATCTTAATAGACCAGTACCGAGTATTGCGCCAATCATTTGTCCAACAACATAAACAACAAATTCTTTGACATCCATACGTTTGTTCACTAAAAATGCTAATGTCACAGCTGGGTTTAAATGTGCCCCAGAAATTTGACCGATTGTATTAGCCGCAACCATAATAGCTAAACCAAAACCTAATCCAATACCTAATGTTCCAACGACATTACCACTTAAGACTGCTGTACCTGTACCAATAAAGACTAAAAAGAATGTCCCTATTACTTCTGCTAAACCTTTTTTTACCAAAATACTTCCCCCTATTTTACATTTACCTTATAATTCTTTCTCTAGAACGCTCTAGAGTGTCTACCTTTTCTTTACCCTCTTGGTCCCACTGAATCATACGATAAAAGGCATCATGATAGAAAATAAATTTATAATTGTTTTCATATGCTTCTTTTAACCATTTTTCTTTATTTGCTATGGATGTCATTGGGTAATCATCATAAGCGAGTACCCATAAAGGATTTTGATGAGCGTGAGTTGGCATGATATCTGCCATATGAATCATCGTCTCACCATTTTGTTCAAGTTTAATGACAGAGTGTCCATTACTATGTCCACCTGTATGTATCATTGTAATTCCTAGAGCCACTTCAATTTCGTCATCATAAATCGCTACTTGATCTACGATTGGTTCCCAATTATAGGCCCAATAAGTACTCTTCGAGCGTATATTAGGATGTTGCATTTCTTCCCACTCAATGGCTTGAACATATATTTTTGCATTTGGAAAGACAGATACATAACCACCATCGTCAGTTGGTTT
This sequence comes from Vagococcus sp. AM17-17, assembly GCF_003471765.1. NCBI lineage: Bacteria > Bacillati > Bacillota > Bacilli > Lactobacillales > Enterococcaceae > Vagococcus > Vagococcus sp. AM17-17. The sequence continues at coordinate 127,148 of NZ_QRJY01000004.1, read as the reverse complement.
AGTTAATCCAGTTGCATGGTCAAAGTGCATGTGAGTCATTAAAAGAACGTCAACGTCTTCAAAAGTCAATCCTAATTCTTTTAAAGATGACTCAACTTCAGACTCCCAAGCAACACCGAAAATCTTCTTTTGTTTATCCGTAAATTTTCCATTTCCTACACCAGCGTCAATCAAGTAATTTTTACCTTGATATTGAATTAATATAGGGTCTGTCGGTAACTCAATCTGATTTTTTTCGTTCACTGGATATTTTCTTGTCCAGACTGGTTTTGGTACAACGCCAAACATCGCTCCACCATCCAAACAAGTCATTCCACCTTCTAACCAGGTTAATGTCATATCATGAAACGTTAATGTATCCATCTGATTTCCTCCTAGTAGTTGATTACATATAGTTCATTTCTTTAGCTTTTGCTTTTAATTCATCTCTAAATTTAGGATGAGCAATATTGATTAATCTTTCAGTTCGTTCAAAAATTGTACTCCCCTTTAATTCTGCACTACCATATTCAGTTACAACTGTATCAATATCATTTTTTGATGTTGCCACAGGAGCCCCTTCAAATAAAGTTGGTACGATTGTCGAAATCTCATCATTTTTAGCTGTCGAGTATAAACAAATAATTCCAGTACCACTCTCTGTTAAACGTACCCCTTTCATAAAATCAGATTGGCCACCAGTTGATGAATAATAAAACCCTTTCACTCGTTCTGAGTTACATTGACCAAGAAAATCCACTTCAATAGCAGAATTAATCGCAAATAAGTGTTTCATCTGACTAATTGTGTCAAAACTATTTGTGTAGTCACACGGTAACATTAAAATGTCTGGGTTATTATTCATGAATTCATAAAGTCGCTTGCTTCCGATGGCAAAAGTCGCAACTGACTTACCATTATGAATTTCTTTTTTACTATTATCAATAACGCCTTTTTCAGTTAAGTCAACTAATTTTTCAGGAAGCATTTCTGTATGCAATCCTAAATGTTTTTTCTCTGTCAAATATTCCATTACAGCATTAGGCATTGCACCAAAACCAATTTGCAATGTGTCACCATCTTTTACTTTTTTCGCAATTTCACGACCAACAGCTAAATCTTTTTCATTTGGTGTTGGACTAACAAGTTCTGGTAACTCAACATTATTTTCAATTAAAGCATCGACTTGGCTGATGTGAATTGTATTTTTTTCACCAAATGTTCTTGGCATATTTTCGTTCACTTCTAAAACAATTCGTTTAGCACCTTCGACTAATGAGGCAACGTAAGATGGACTAGTACCTAATGAAAAGTTTCCATCTTCATCCATTGGCGATACTGTTGCCATAATGATTAATTTGTCACCTTCACGTTTTTTCAAAATAGAAGGGATGTCAGAAAAATGATTTGGTAGCAAATCAATGTTTCCTGCATTCATTCCTTTTCTATCCATGCCTGATAAAAAGATTGAAATTTGGCGTAATTTTGATTTTTCTACATCAACTGTTGGAAAACTAGGTAGCATACGATATAAAGAGTTACCCTCTAATGTATCCATTTCACGAATAGCATCTAATAATGCGGGTGGTTCACCCGGCATTATAGGGAAAACAATCGCGTCTCCTGGTTCAACGACGCTGACTGCATCTTTTGCTGACTTTATTTTTTCATTATATAAGTTATCGTAATTCATGGTTAAACTCTCCTTATTATTGTCAGTTTTTTCTGAATTTTCAGTTTTTTTCAAATTTAGGTTTACGTTTGTTAATGAAAGCGTCCATGCCTTCTGTTTGATCTTTCGTTGAAAACAGCGAGCCAAATACTTCTGCTTCAAGTCTTAATCCATTTGATAAGCTCATTTCAATTCCTGCATCAATGACTTCTTTGCTTAATTCTACTGCAAGTGGTGCATTCTTTTTAACTTGGTTTGCTAATTCCATTGCTTCGTTTTGCAAACTATCAAAACTAACCACTTTATTAACTAATCCCATAATTAGTGCATCTTCAGCTGAAACAATTTTTCCAGTAAAGATTAATTCTTTTGCTATACCTGTACCAACTAAACGAGATAAACGTTGTGTTCCACCAAATCCAGGAATAATTCCTAAACCAACTTCTGGTTGACCGAATTTTGCATTATCTGAAGCAATTCTCATATCACATGCTAAAGCTAATTCACATCCACCACCAAGTGCAAAACCATTGACACAAGCAATTGTCGGTTGTCTTAATGTACTTAATTTCATAAATACATCATTTCCAATTTCTGAAAACGCACGTCCTTCAAAAACTGTTTTGTCTTTCATCTCAGCAATATCTGCTCCTGCAACAAATGCTCTATCACCTGTTCCTGTAACAAGTAAGACATCAATATCTTGACGAGAGCTGACTTCATCAATTGCTTTACTAATTTCTTCTAAAACACCTGTACTTAATGCGTTTAACATTTTAGGGCGTTCAATTTTTAACGTTCCAACACCGTTTTCGACAGATAAACTTAGATATTTATATGATTTCATAACTGATTCCTCCCATTATTTTTTATAGTCGTAAAAGCCTTTTCTAGTTTTGTTACCTAACCATCCTGCTTCAACATATTTTTTAAGTAGTGGAGCTGGACGATATTTAGAATCATTAAATCCATCATATAATACGTTCATGATAGCTAAACATGTATCTAAACCAATGTAGTCAGCTAGAGCTAAAGGCCCCATTGGGTGATTTGCACCTAATGTCATTGATTCATCAATTTCTGCTGCTGTTGCAATGCCTTCACCTAGTACAAAAATGGCTTCATTGATCATAGGAATTAAAATACGGTTTACCGCAAATCCTGGTGAATCTTTAATATCGATTGATACTTTTCTCATTTTGCTCGCTACATCTAAAATAGATTTTGCTGTTTCATCACTTGTTGCCAGACCATGGTTAATCTCAACTAATTTCATCAGTGGTACTGGATTAAAGAAATGCATTCCGACTATTTTTTCTGGTCTACTTGTTACTGAAGCGATTTCAGTAATTGATAAAGAAGATGTGTTTGTGGCTAAAATTGTATGTTCTGGTACAATCACGTCTAACTGTCTAAAAATATCTAATTTGATTTTTTTATTTTCAGTAGCTGCTTCAATTGCTAAATCAACATTTTTTGCATCTTCATAAGATGTTGATAGGGTAATTCTATCTAAAATTTCTTTTACTTCGTCTTCTGTTTTAGATCCGCGTTTAACTGACTTTTCTAGAAACCTTTTAATTTTATCCAATCCGTTTTGTGTTGCAGTATCGTTAATGTCGTTCATATAAACGTTGTATCCAACTGTCGCTAATACTTGAACAATCCCATTACCCATTTGTCCTGCTCCAACAACCATTACATTTTTAATATCCATTTTATTCTTCCTTTACTTTACATTTTTTATTTACCCATGGTTTTGCTATGATACTTCTTAATCTATCTGAAGATGAGCCGTAGATGGCTGTGATTTTAGCATCACGCACGAAACGTTCAATGTCGTTATTTCGCATATACCCATAACCACCACTCATATTAATAATGCTCTCAGTTGTTTCTATAGCGAGATTTGACGCTGTCAGTTTCGTCATCGCAACCATTCTCTCGTCTTGTTCTTGCCTTGAATTGATGACTTGCATCAATAATGATCTGGCAGAATAAATCCCTGTTTCAATATCAGCTAGTTTATATTGAATCGAAGCCATATCGATTAAGCGTTTTCCTAAATTTCTATTATAAGAAACATATTTCAACCCTCTATCTAATGCCCCACCAGCAATACCTAGCGATTGAGCTGCAACTGCTAAGCGGTTTCTATTTAAAATTGAGTCGATTTGTGGTAAGCCATTTACCACCCCACCAAGTAGATTATCATCAGTCAATTGAACCTTATCAAGTTGAACGCTTGCTACTGGAAGAGCCTTAATACCCATTTTCTCTTCAAGTTCGCCAACTTTTAAGCCATTTGTTTTTTTGTCTATAACAAAGATGGCATATCCTTGTGTTCCATCCAATGCAATTGTTTTTGCAGCAATTAATAAAACACTCGCTATTGGTGAGTTGGAGATATAATCTTTATTACCAGATAACACCCATCCTGTTTCAGTTTGGTGTGCAACTGTTTTCATTTCTTCAATCTCACTACCTGTAATTGGCTCATTTAGAGCAAAGCATCCATAGATTTCTCCATGTAATGCTTTTTCTAAATAGCGTTCTTTTTGTTGTGTTGTTCCAAATGTTGAAATAGGCCAAACACAATGGCTTTCTTGAGTTAACAAAATACTTCCAAGTGCGGGGAAATTCTTTGAGACTAGGCGAATGACACTTAAGTAATCATGGTACGTTAAGTCATTTAGATTTTTATACAAACTAGGGAGAATCGCCAGACTAAACAAATGAATCATTTGTTCTTCTGGAAATTTGTCCACGGTGTCGTAATATCTTGCTGCTTTAGCAAGCTCTTGATGAGAGTAATCAGTCACTTGTAATACCAACTCATTTCTTTTATCCATTGTGTTGACTCCTTTACTTCAATAATTAGCCACGTTTAACAACTAAAGCAATACCTTGTCCGCCACCAATACATAGTGTTGCTAAACCATTTTTCGCATCACGTTTTTTCATTTCATGTAGTAATGTTACTAAGATACGTGCACCACTTGCTCCGATTGGATGTCCTAGAGCAATTGCGCCACCATTAACGTTTGTAATGTCTTCATTTAATCCTAATTCTTGCGCTACGCTCATTGCTTGAGACGCAAATGCTTCATTTGATTCAACTAAATCTAAATCATCAACTGTTAAACCAGCTTTTTCCAATGCTTTTTTAGTTGCAGGAATTGGTCCAGTTCCCATAATCGTTGGATCCACACCAGCAGAAGCATATGATTCAATTGATGCTAAAACTTCTAGACCTAACTCATCTGCTTTTTCACGTGACATTAATACTAAGATTGCTGCACCGTCATTTACGCCTGAAGCATTACCTGCTGTAACTGTCCCGTCTTTTTTAAATGCTGGACGTAAGTTTGATAATTTTTCTGCTGTAGAACCAAAACGTGGAAATTCATCATCTTTAAAAATGACTGGTTCACCTTTACGTTGTGGAATTTCGATTTCAACGATTTCTTCTTTGAAACGACCTGATGTTACGGCTGCTTCAGCTTTGTTTTGGCTTTTAGCTGCAAATTCATCTTGCTGTTCTCTTGTGAAACCAAATTTTTCTGCAATGTTCTCTGCTGTGATTCCCATATGAATTCCGTGGAAAGCATCTACTAAACCATCTGATAACATTGTATCGATTACTTTAGCATCTCCCATACGTTTACCCCAGCGTTCACTTTCTAAAATGTAAGGTGCTTGACTCATACTTTCAGTTCCGCCAGCAACAACAATCTCATTGTCACCTAACATGATAGATTGAGCAGCAAGAACGACTGTTTTTAATCCTGAACCACAGACTTTATTAATTGTAAAAGCCGATTTTTCTTGAGGAATGCCAGCATTAATCGCCACTTGACGAGAAACGTTTTGACCTAATCCACTTGATAAAACATTTCCTAAAATAACTTCATCAACTAATGATGGATCAAGGTTAATATCTTTAAGTGATGCTTCCAAAACTTTTTTGCCTAATTCAACTGCGTTCATGTTTTTTAGGCTTCCACCAAAACTTCCGATTGGACTTCTTCTTGCTGATACGATTACTACTTCTTTCACTTATGTTTCCTCCTATAGCGTCAATTAATAAAGCGCTTCATTTACACTTATTATTTTATCCTTAATTCTAGTAAAAATCTAACAAGTAAATATAATTCAAACTATTAGTTAAACTAATAGTTGTTTTATACTTTTAAAAATCAAGGTTTTATCACATACTTTTACCAAACAGTACCATTTTATCTATAAATTTTTTTAATAATTGATTAACTGTTTCTTTTAAAAATAAAAAGAACAAAAGACTAATCTCGTCTCGTGTTCTCTTATTATACTTTAAATTATTGGTTGATAGAAATAACTTAATATTGATTCATACACTTTACTCTCAACTTCTGAATAATTTGATTTTATCGGGCGACATAATAAGACGTTAAACGGAATGGGATCTTTAAACGGAATCTCTTTAAATAGCGATTTGTCCATCGTGCGTTCAATAGGTGATGGCAATACTGTTACTATTTTAGATTCTTGTGTTGCTTCAACTAGATAATCCCACGAAGATGATTGGAACATAATCTTCGCCTTACTTTTTATTTTTGCTAATTTATTTCTTACTAATTCATTTGTAGTAAAGCTGTCATTGAAGGTACCGATTGGATAAGGCTCTAAATCTTCCCAATTCAACATTTTTTTATAAGCCAGTGGATGATCATGGTAAACAAATGCTGTCATTTCATCAATTTGAATGACATGTTCTTCAAATGCTTTCGGATCTAAACTTGTCGGCTCAATTAAAATAGCATAGTCTAAATCATTTTGAAACAACATTTTTCTTAGCTGATTACTACCACCCTCGATAATTTCAATTTGAATATCTGGGTTGGCTAGAGTGAATTTCGGGAAAAATGAAGAAAAGAAAATACGTAAAATCAGCGAAGGAAGTCCTATACGAATCGTTCCTTTTTGCTTTGCCGCCTCTTTTCTTACCATATCATTCATCTGTTCATGTAGTTTTGTTATTTGTTGGGCGTAAGCATATAGCTTTTCCCCACTTGGTGTCAAAGAATCCAAACGTCCATTTTTCCTGTAAAATAACACTAACTCTTCATTTGCTTCAAAATTTATTATCAACTGACTCAAAGCTGATTGTGTAATATGTATTTTTTTTGCAGCTAACGACAAATTACATCCACACTCGACAATATTCATAAAATAATACAACTGTTGAATATCCATACCTTTATCCCCTTTACTTTCCTATGTTTTAAGAATACTCATACACTCAAAAAAAGGCAACACAAACGCGTTTTTTACATAAAAAAGCTGCTAAATCCATGACTAATTTAGCAGCTTATACTCTTATTTAATTCAAAATTTTATTGATAATTGGAAAATTTAATTTAATGATTAAAGATTAAACAAATGCACCTTGTCCAGTTAAGTAACGTCCAACAATTAGTGCGTTGATTTCGTGAGTTCCTTCGTAAGAGTAAATTGCTTCACCATCAGCGAAGAAACGAGCTACGTCCGTTTCTAATGTAATTCCGTTACCACCACATACTTCACGACCTAAAGCAACTGTTTCTCTCATTCTTAATGCATTATGCATTTTAGCTAATGCAGAGTTTTCTTCTAAGAATTCACCTTTTTCTTGCAAGTTAGCTAATTGTACAGAGTATGCTAATGTTGCGACAACGTTTGCTTCCATACGGGCTAATTTTTCTTGAACTAATTGGAATGAAGAAACTTTTTTACCAAATTGGTCACGCTCTTTAACATATTTAAGTGCAGCTTCTAAAGAACCATAAGTCATACCCATTGCTAAATGAGCGATGTCAGCACGTGTTGCGCGTAAAATACGGGCAACATCTTTAAATCCATTAACATTTGCTAAGCGAGTGCTGTCGTCAACTTCAACGTTATCTAAGTAGATATGTCCGTTTTGAACTTCTCTTAATGCTACTTTATTTTGGATAACATCAACTCTAAGCCCTTTTGAACCACCAGGTACGATGAAACACTTAATTTTGTTATCAGTTTTATCACGAGCAAAAATTGGTAAGATATCAGCAGTGTTTGCTCCACCAATCCAACGTTTTTCTCCGTTAATAACCCATTTATCGCCTTTTTTCTCAGCAGTTGTTGCAAGTCCACCCGCAATATCTGATCCATGATCTGGTTCAGTTAAACCAAAACATCCTTGCCATTCAAATGACGCCACTTTTGGTGCGTAATGAGCGATTTGTTCTTCACTACCACCCATTAAGATTGTATTGTAGCATAATCCACCATGAACTGTATAAAATGTTGCGATTGAAGCATCTAATTTAGCAAGTTCTAAATATAAAAAGGCATTATATAATTCACTTGGTTTACGTTTACCTTTGCGCCCTTCAAATAATAATGAACTGTTCATTACACCAACTTTAGCAATTTCACCGAACGCTTCAAATGGGAATTCAGCTTTTTCCCAGTGCTCATTAATAACCGGTTTTACTTTTTCTTCTAGAACTTTTCGTAAATTTTTAAGAACAGTGAATTCACCTTCAGTTAACCCTCTTGAGAAGGCATACAAATCTAACGGATAAAACTCTTTCAATTCTTCTATATAGGACATGTTGTGTTCCTCCAAAAATTTATTTTTTGTTATTTCCTGCTTACAACCAAATAATAATCCGTTTTCACAAACATTACTACTTAACAAAAATTATGTAAACTATTAGTTTTATTAATACTTTTTATAAAACCCTTTCATATAAAGCCTTTATTCTATAGAAGTCTAACTATTAGGGGGTTAAAAATATTACACATTTAAATTATAATAATTATCAAATGATACTAATTACTTGAAAACGGATAAATTTATGATATGATTGAGATATAAAATAACATTGGAGGAATAAAAAATGACGTTTGATTTTACTGATAGAGGACAAAAACCTGTTGTAGAAAATGTTGAAGAATGGACTTTGGCTAATGATAATTACCGCACAACTGTATGGACTGGTAAGAAAATACAAATGACGTTGATGTCTATCCAACCAGGTGATGATATTGGCCTTGAAGTTCATCATGGCATTGATCAATTTTTACGTATTGAAGAAGGTAAAGGACTTTGTAGAATGGGAGATGCAGAAGATAATTTAACTTTTGTTAAAAAAGTGTCAGATGATGATGCGATTTTCGTTCCTGCTGATATGTGGCATAATGTAGAAAATATCGGTGACAAACCTTTAAAACTGTATACATTGTATGCTGGTCCTGATCATGTTCCTGGAACAGTTCATAAAACTCATCAAGATGCTATTGATGACCCTAATGAAGACTAAATAAATAACAAAATCCCACAGAAAAAATTTATCTGTGGGATTATTTTTAAGGCAAAAAAAATAAGCTCAAGGCTTATATTAAATTCAGACACATGGCGGCACCAACTTAGTGCTGCTTCCTTCCAGATCTGACACGCTTCATCGGCCCACCATTGTCCTAGCCATAACGGCAAGTATTATTGTACAACATTTTGCGTTATATTGCTAGCCTTTTTTTCTTCTTTCTTTTTTTGACGAATTGTTCTAAAAAAATTGGTTAAAATAGACGAACATTCTTCTTCTAAAATCCCTTTCTCTACATAACAAAAATGATTAAATCGATTATCTTGTAACAAATTCATTAATGATCCTACTGTCCCACCTTTAGGATCCATTGCACCAAAAAAAACTTGGTCAATTCTGGATAGTAAAATCGCACCACTACACATAGGGCAAGGTTCAAGCGTAACAAATATTTGCGCTTTTTCGAGCCGCCAACTCTCCACGTTTCGATTTGCTTCTCTAATTGCAACCATTTCTGCATGCGTCGTTGCGTCTTGTGAAAACTCACGGACATTATGTCCTCTACCGATAACTTTACCATCTAATACCACAACAGCACCAATTGGAACTTCTCCCATTAATTCTGCTTTTTTTGCTTCTATTAGCGCTTCTTTCATAAATTTTTCTTTGTCATCAGTTGACAGTACTACTTCTCTTAGAAACATGATTAACCCCTCTATAAAAAAATAATTTTGGTGCCCATATTTATGATAGAATAGCTTTAACGAAAAATAAAGGGTGAGTTACTTTGGACAGTCAATCTCTTCAAGCCTTATTTCCAAACGGCACAGTTGAATCAGTCTATAGAGAGACAAAAACACATTTAGTTATCCCTCTTGATAGTGGCTATTTTTATCTAAATAAAGATGATTTATCTCCTAGAGAGATTGTATTAATTACAGAATTACTGATAAACAAGCAACCCAAAAAACAGGTAAATAATCATGTTTGGTATAATATTTTATTTAATCATGGTGAATTACCAAGTACACCTAAACATTACCGTATTATTCAAATGAATTTAAGGAAAAATACGAGTAACAAAGATAGTTGGCTAGCCCATTTTTCTAGTTTATTTGACTGTGTAGTAGATTCCTTCTTTGTTGATGACACCACAGCCATTATTGTCGAAGAACAAACAAGTATCTTCTACTCAAAGGAAGACATTAAATCAATGATACTAACACTGGAAGCTGAGTTTTTAATTCAAGCAACTATTTTTGTTGGAAAATACCAAGCTATATCTCATGATTTTATCGACTGCTTTAATGAAGAAACGACCATTTTCAAACTATATAATACTTCGTTTCATGCAAATGATGTGTTTGAATTTCAAGATGTTGCTCTTAAGTATTTAACAAAAAAAGCCATCAAGGATAGTCCTTTGATGACTAGTTTATACAATACAACGAATTTCGATGAAGAAACGATACGAATGATAAAAACCTTATGGCAAGAGCAAGGTAACATCACTTCAAGTGCTAAAAAGCTCTATACTCACCGTAACACGTTACAATATAAGTTAGATAAATTTTCAGAGCAAACAGGTATTTCATTAAAAAATATGACTGATTTGACTCTTTATTATCTACTTATTCTCTCACTCTAGTTTCTATTATTGTTACCAAATAATAGAAATAGACGTAGTACTTGGAGTAATGAAGCAACTGCTGCTGCCACATAGGTTAAGGCTGCTGCAATAAGAACTTTTCTAGCCATCGCTAACTCATCATCATCTAAGATATGATTATCACTTAAAATAGCTAGTGCTCGTTTAGATGCATTAAATTCAACTGGTAATGTCACGACTTGAAATAAAAATGTTAAGGCAAAACACCATAAACCAATTGTCACCAAAGCTGGTGTTGCGCTGAAGAAGATAGCACCAATCAAGATTAATGGAATCGATATTTTAGCACCAAAATTCACGACAGGGACTAAAGCAATTCTTAACTTTAATGGTGCGTAATGTTTTTGGTCCTGTACCGCATGACCACACTCATGAGCTGCAACACCTATTGCTGCAACAGATCTTGAATCTGCTACAGTTTGTGATAAACTCAGTATCTTCGTACTTGAATTGTAATTATCCGTCAAATCTCCTGATATTTGTTGCACACCAACATTATGGATACCAGAGTCTTGTAAAATCAAACGAGCGACATCTGTTGCTGTGTAACCTTTTCTGTTCATTACTTTGTCAAATTTCCGATAAGTACTGTTGACATAACTTGATGCCAACATCGAAATAAGCATCCCAATAATAACTAGAATATACGTACTATCAAAAAACGGGTAAAACATTATATAAGCCTCCTTGCTATTAATCATACTGTCATTGTAACAGATTTTATAAAAAACGTTTATAAATTACAGTTGAAAAATAACCAAACATACATATTTAATGGTGTTTTAATAAATTCTTAATATAAAGCCAACTCTTCTTTATTAAGTAGATTTCTTATACAAAATAAGGTATCTTAATAAGAGACGGATCTAGTAAAATGTTATAATATATATGCACTTATTATGAAAGGAATACATCTATGCGCGAACTTCTTGATACACCCACTCAACGTAGAATTCATATTTTAGAACAATTAAATGAAGTCTCAGATTGGATTAGTTCTAACGAATTGGCAAAAAGTAATAATGCTTCACTAAGAACAATAAATAACGACGTAAGCTACCTGAAAGAAAATTGGTATCCCCATCTATTAATTGAAACGTCAAAAAAAAATGGGGTTAGGCTTCAAACACAACCCAGTAGCCATATTGAGGTTGTTTATCGCTATGTTTTAAAAAATTCTGAAGCATTTCGCTTAATTGAATCAGTTTTCTTTGATACTACATTGAGCATTGAAAAATGGGGAGAAAAGCTCTTTATCAGTGAATCTTCTCTTTATAGAATTACTAGTGATATTTCTAAATCATTAAGTAAATATGGACTGACTTTAGAAAAAAAACCATGTCGAATTGTTGGAAAAGATGAATTTTTTGTACGGTTTTTCTATACTAGTTATTTTTTTGAAGCCTATCAAATAACCGAATGGCCTTTTCCTTCAGATAAAAAGAAAACAATTCAGTTTGTGAAAGATATTATCAATTACTATAATGAAGATGTTTCTGAAAAAGACATCCTATTAATAAGCTACATTTTATGTATTTCGCTTACTCGTCAAAGTCAAGAATATTTTATTGAAGGTTACGATAAAGGAATATTTACAAAAAAAATGTATCATTCTATTGATAGAAAATCAGATGATTTGGAAGAGATTGTGAAATATTATGGTTTAGTCGTCAATGACCAACTGATTTATGATTTAATGTTTTCTCTTTACTATCATTTAATTAATTGGCACTCGGAAGAAGAATATCTTCACATAACAAAGGAAGTTAAACGCTTGATGAAAAACATTCGTAATGTTTTTGATTTTACATTAACAAATAAATTATCTGATAAAATAGAAAAGTCACTGAAACATATTTATTTACAACATACCATCTATCCTTTTCCAAACTATATTATTTTCAATAAAAATTTTTATAATGCTGTAGCTATTAAAAAATTATTCCCGACAATGTCTTTAGTGATTGAACAAGAACTAATTAAACTTGAAAAGTCGACTAATTTTCCTTGGCATACAGATTATTTTTATGAAGTTCTCTGTACTATGATGATCCAATGGACTGACTTGCCTACTCTTTTAGAAACAAAAAAACAAAAAGCTAAAATATTAGTCATGAGTAGTTTAGGGCAAGATCATTCAGACTTTTTATCGAAAATGATTCACAAGAACTTTGAAAACAAAGCAATTATTGAACCATATATGAAATCAGTTATTTTTATTGAGGATATTCCTAAAGAGTATTTTTTAAGCTATGATATTATAGTGAGTACTTTTGACTCTGAATTATTACCACAAGATAAATTAGTAGTCATTGATGATATTCCTTCAAATTCGGATTGGGGAACTATTCGTAGAGCTATAAACAATACACATCAATTAGATGAAAAAGTTATTACTTATTTAAACAATAATTATTATTAGGGAGCTTTAATATGCTTAATTTTGTTAATGCAATATTGGTAAATTTGTCTATTATCGTCAGTATTTCTTTGACACTCTACTTTCTATCCATCAGACAATCCTTAAAGGACAGCCAGCTCGAGACTGATTTTATTAATACTTCGGGTATGCTTTCATTAACTAAGACACATCAACTTATTTTAGGAGTAATCGTTGGTATTTTATGCTTTTTTATTTCTTTAAATAAAATACCGGTTCCTTTATATAGGGGTATTTCAGTAGATGTAAGATATCTTCCTATTTTCTTTTCTATCTATTATGGTTCTATTTTAATTGGCGTTACGAATGGTACCACTTTAATAATTCTTAAATTGATACAATACTCTCTTAGGGGTGCTTTTGCGTATGAGTATTTTAATAATGTTTTTCTAACGTTATCACTTGTAATATTAGCTTCTATTATTAAAAAACAGCTTCTACCTCAAAAAAGGGCTGTTTTTACATTTTTAATAGTTGCGCTAACTATTCGATTTATTATATTTTCTATTATTTTTTATCCAATTTGGCATTTAGACAAATTCATGAACTTAGTCGTATACATGACTATTTTTTCCCTCGTTTTTCTTTTTACAGCTTGGTTAATTGACTCTTCTATTTCTATTTCAAAGAGGGTACATATTTACAGAACTGCTTCTATCTATGATCATCTCACAAAATTATATAATAAAGAATCCTTTTATTTTTTCTTAGATCATGCTTATAATGACTTAATTATAAACCAATCATCTTGCGGTGTAGCTGTTATAGATATCGACAACTTTAAATCTATAAATGATAAATATGGGCATCTAGCCGGAGATCAGGCATTAACTCATGTAGCGAATTTTTTGACTAAAGATAAAGCACCAACTGAATCTCCTAGAATATGTCGTATTGGAGGAGATGAATTTGCAATGGTCTTTAAAGCACCAATTGACGATCCTGAAAGTTACCTTAAAAAAAAGTTATCTAGCATTCATCATGTGGAATTTAGTTTTAATAATCAGTCAATTGATATTAATCTATCATGTGGTCTAGCTATTATTAGTAAAAATCCATATTCTGATAGCGAAATTAGTACAAATGATTTATTTACTTTAGCAGATACAGCTCTATATGATGCAAAACGAAATGGAAAAAATCAGTTAATTGTTACTCATCATAATATATAAAAAAGCTTTAAAACTGGAATGAATCCAATTTTAAAGCTTTTTTATAAATACAGACTATGGAGGCTTTTTATGAACTACTACGATCAACACTTGCACACACACCATTTGTTTGATTCAAACGAAACTTTTGAAAACTATTTAAAAACTTATTCTCCTACTTACTTCGTTTCGACAGAACATTTAGATTTTGATAATCCATATGTCAAAGGTGCTGATAGCATCCCGGAATTCGAGGCATATAAAAAGGAGATTGAGTCATTAGATAAAAAACATGAGACAACGTTACTTAAAGGAATTGAAGTAGGTTATGTTGACTATCAGCATGATAGAATTACTTCTTTTTTAAATGAAAAGGACTATGATATTATTTTACTTAGCATTCATCAAAATGGCAGATTTGATTATATGGATGATGATGTTCTAGCACTAGAGGTTGTCGATTTAATTGATGATTATTATTCTCGTATGTTAGATGCCGTGAAAAAAGCAGATTTCGCTAACGTGTTAACCCATTTTGATTACGGAATGAGACGATTAGACTTATCTGTTGATGAATTTAAAAAATATGCTGAACCGTATTTGATTGATATTTTTAAAACAATCATTGAGAAAGATATGGCATTTGAATTAAATGCTAAAAGTTTTATCAAATATGGAAATAAAGCGCTGTATGAATATGCCATCCCTTTATACATTTCATTAGGTGGAAAGTTGTTTACACTAGGGTCTGATGCTCATGTTGCTGAAGATTACGAACTTGGGTTTGAAGAGATGGGTTCCTTACTAAAGAAACACGGTATAAATGAGTTAGCTATTTACCAAAAACAAGAATTAACTAATGTTGAATTATAAAAGAGCAGAGTTTCCCTCCTCTTTTATAATTAAAACCACACACAAAATATATAGAAATTTCTTATAATATTAATCAATGTGTTTCATCTCTAAGTTAAACTATTAATTGACTATCGTAAGGAGATGACTTCTATGTTAACAAGCTATTCAACGATTCTTGTTTTGTTTATTATTATTGCACTGGGTTATATATTGGCGAAAAGAGGTATTTTCACAAATGACGTCAGTTCTGCCCTTTCATTCTTTGTGATTAACTTTGCCCTACCTTTAGAAATATTCCTTCGAATTATGCGTGATTTTAACAAACAAAAACTAGAAAACTTATTTAAAGAATCTTTTTTTCCAATCCTCGTTATTTGTTTCGTGCTTCTCATTGGTTACTTTAGTTCCTCACTTTTTAAAGTATCTAAAGAACAAAAAGGAGCGTTCACCTTATGCTTTGCTTCACCAAGTGCCGCTTTTATTGGGATGCCGATTATTTTAGGTCTATATGGTGATAAAGGACTTCCTTATGCTTTACTCGTTTATGTGGTGACTAGTTTATCTACATGGACAATCGGTATTACTCTTCTCAACCGAGATAGTGAACTGAGCACTCATACACACACACCGTTTGATTTATCACGAACTATCAAAGAATTACTTAGTCCACCAATTGTTGCATTTATCATCGCTAGTTTACTCGTTGTGCTAAATATCCCTCTACCTTTTTTTGTTAAATCATTATTTGGCTATATCGGAAATACCACATCAGCTTTAGCCATGCTGTTTATTGGAACAACCATTTTTCGCACTGGAATTAAAAATCTGACGTTTTCAAAAGAAGTATTGGGGATTCTTTTTGGTAGATTTTTCATTACACCTTTAATCGTTCTTTTATTCGCTCATCTATTTCATATTTCAAATACTATGGGCGCTATATGTTTACTTCAATTTAGTATTCCTGTTTCGAATACAGTAGCCATCCTAGCTGGCGAAAAACATGTAGATGTTGGTTTTACGGATTCTTCATTAACCTACTCATTGTTAGCCTATCTTTTTCTTTTCCCTATTCTGATGAAACTTGTTACAGTCTTTTTTTAAATAGCTCTTTGTCAAATAGGACTGATGAGTTAAATTTACAAGATGATGAATTTGAGAGTAATCTCATATTTATCATCTTTTTTTGTTATTTAATTTTTATTAGGACGTTTATCAAGAAAATTCTTATTCTCATATTACTAAATGATTTGAATCCATATGACACTCGTTTAAGTGTTTTTATATGGGTGTTTTTGGCGTCAATTTTCCCATTGGAAAAATCATAAATAAGAGCATTGCGAATGCCTTCTTCATAAACAAGTAAGTTTTCTAGTTTGTCTTTAAATTGTCTATCTAAGTTAGTAGGCAAGTTTTTCAACAAGTCAAAAAATGATGAAGCTTCTTTATTTCTAAAATGATACGTTAGTAGTTGGAAAGTATCATAAGCCTCTTTTAGATTAGAAGAGAATTAGAGTAGTCGATCAATCATCATTGATTCTGTTAAAAGTGGATACTTAGGAGAAGGGACCTTCTCCAGGTTTTGAAATCAGAAATAGAAATAGTTAGTTGATTTTTTTTTAATTTCCAATTTGCTTTTAGTTTATTCGCTTCTGACTTTTTTATTTTGACTACTCAAGACCTTCATTTCTCGCACCCTAAATTCATTAAAAGCAGTGTTTAGATGCTTTATAACATGGAATCGATCAATGATGATATCAGCAGTTGGAAAGACGTTTTTAGTTAATTGAAAATAGGTAGCATTCATATCAGTCACTAAGAATTTTACTTTAATCGTACTTCCAATGGCGTACGATTAAAGTAAACAGTCAGTTTATTTAATTTTCTACTAGGTAGTATGTCAATTAATTCTCCTGTTTTTCTATCAGCACAAATAAAACTCATTTTATCTTCTCTATTAGTATGTGATCCAAATTCATCTACCATTAAAACTTCGGGAAAACAACGAGGTTTTAGTTGATGTGGTAGTTGGGCTTCAACAGACTTAAGTAGTCTTGAAACAGTCGGTAATGAGACTTGGAATACTTTAGCAATCAATGTCATAGAGATTTTTTCAGTTAATAGTTCTAATATTTTTAAAGTGGTAAATTTACTAATATGACAGTTTTTATCAACAATAGAGCATTGAGCGGTCCAATTGTGGCAACAGTTTTTACAATAAAAACGTTGTTTTTTTAGCTTTAAAAGAGTCGGTAAGTTTTGGTAAGGCAATAGACGAATAGTGACTTCTTTTTTCCCATTCTTCACAATATTAGTGTTTCCTTCTTTATCAATAACAGAGGAACGACACTTCTTACAAGCCGAAGGTACAGGAGAATAAGTACCTCTGATAACTAACGTGTTAACTCCATTAATATTAGCTTCCTCTGTACTAGTTAACTCCAAGTTATTATCTGTTATTCTTAGCATTTTTTAAAATGACTATTCATGACATGTCGCCCTTTCTATCTAATATTTTTGTTTGGTACTTAAATTTTACTAGATAGACGACATGTTTTTAAATAAAACAAACTATATAGGATTGATAAATCAGATTTTGATTCATCAGTCCTTTAAATTATAGAGCCGAAATTTCTCTCGCTTTTTTATTTAACCTGAAAAACTTGATTTTGAATCAAAAAGATACGTCGTTTGAATAGTAGAAAGTTTCGATAGCCATAGGCCACACGTTTAATCACTTTAATTTTATTGTTAATGCCTTCTAAGAAAACATTTGAATAGGAGTATTTAAAGACATTCATGACTTATTAGGAGAACTTACCAAATATCTTGAATTTATCTCTAAAATACTTTGGTAAAACAGGTATCTATGAACATCACTCTAAAAATAAGACATAATCGTTGGTTCTATAAGTATACTTCAATTCTTGAATAAAGGACGATAATAAGAGTGTTTATAGTTTCATTCAGAATTTTCCTTTAAAAGGTGTTTCCAATAACGCTTTAACCTTCAATACAGCTTTTTTTCTTCTTGATTTTGGCGTTTGGAAAGACTATTTTTAACAGTTGACTGTAACTTAGCTTCATGCTCATGACCAAAAATTTTACTTTTAAACGTGCTTTTCTGGAATACTTCATAAAGTAAGAACTAACTTTTGTAATCTTTTATCAGGTAAGATATCGATTATTTTTTAGATGTCGCATCAGCACAAATAAAGCTCCTTCCAACACGACAATCAAAAGTAGAGCTAAACTCATCTACACAAGAGCCGTGGGCGAGAAGTTAAAATTCGGTTGCTAATTATTAGTAAATGATACTAACACACGTTTAACAGTATTTTCAGAAACACAGCGGCATTTTGCGATTTTTTTACGTGATCGATTCTCTTTTAAGTCAAATGTAATTTGGTATTTAAGTTTTTTAGAAATGTGACAATAGTCGTCTACTAGAGAATTAGATGCACTAAAAGTTGATCCACAGTTTCTACAAAGGTAACGTTCTCTGTGAAGTTTTAGATAAATTGGCGACGTTCAAATTCAGGCAATTGACTAATGGTTTGATACATTCCGTTTTTTATAGATTGATAAAATATACATTTTTGCATTCTTTATCTTTATTCACTAATCATCATGTTAACTGAGCGGTTGTTTCTCGATTCGTGAGACAATTAATCCTCATTAAAAATAAAAGAATCATCTGTTAAATTGAGTAGTTTTCTTGTATTATTCATAGGGATATTGTCCTTTGTAATGTTAGTTATGGATGACTTAATTTTACCAATAAGAATGTCCCTTTTTCTATGCCTAAAGTAACTATCCACCCGTGAAAACGGGTAGATTTTTCATAGCACTAGAAGAGCTCACTACCCGCATACCCTCTAAAGAGGGCTTTTAAAAGACTGCCAACCGCTTCTTGTTTTCGAATATATTTTTGTATTTTCTTTTGATTTAAACCTACTGTGCTAACATAATAGCTTCTCGACCGAAAACTTCTATTTTCATATTTATATTTCGAATTTCCATTTTACTCGTGAATTAGCATAGCACTCCTTCCTTTTAGAAATCCCATAAATCCTGAAACTGATTCCTTTGGTGGAATACTTACTAACATATGAACATGATCTTTACATGCGTTAGCTTCTATTATTTCAACGCCTTTTCTCTCACATAACAGTCTCATAATTTCTCCGATACTCTGTTTGTATTTTCAATAAATAATTTATCGTCTGTATTTAGGTGCAAAAACGATATAATACTGACATTTCCATGTTGTGAGTAATAAACTTTGATTGCCCTTTTTCATAAGGAACCTACTATATGATTGATAAATTGTGGACGGGAAACCTAATCTATCTTATCATTTTAGGAGTATTTTTTAATACCATGCTAAAAACTCTCTAGAACCACCCGTATAGCAGGTGGTTTTCAAAACATATAATAAAAAAGCTAAACCCAATCATATCAAGGGTTTAGCTCTTATTTTAAGATGTTTAATCTTCTTCGGCTTCGAAGGCATTGAAGACTTCTTCAATCATATCCCATTCAGCTTCTGTTTCAACTTCCATTAGACGGCCTTCTGCTTCATTATCAGCTTGTTCATAAGCATATGCTAATAACTCAACTTCTTCGCCTTCTGGTGTACTTGCATCATATAATAATACGTACTCTTTACCAAATTGTTCTTTTCCATCAATTGTTAAATGAATACGGAATAGTACCTCATTACCTTCATCATCAATTAATGTAATTAAATCATCTGCATCATGTACATGATCGTGATCATGGTTATGTTCATGTTTGTCTGTCATTTTATATTCCTCTTTTCTATTTAACTTTGCTTCTCTTTTATTATACAAAAAAAAAGATAAAAAGGCTATTAAACCTTTTTATCCAAATAATTTTGAAGAATCATCACAGCAGCTAATTTATCAATCACTTTTTTACGTTTCGCTCGAGACGTATTGGCTTGTTCGACTAGCATTCTCTCAGCTGCGACTGTTGACAATCGCTCGTCTTGATAAACGACTGGTAAATTAAAGGTTTCTTTTAATAAATCACCATAAGCCATCGCTGCTTCTGCTCTTGGTCCAATGGTATTGTTCATGTTTTTAGGTAAGCCAACAACAAATTCCTCGACTTCATATTGTTTGACTAACTCCGCAACACGCTCAATCCCAAATTCGCCTTCATCTTCATTAATTTTTATAATTTCTAACCCTTGGGCTGTCCAACCTAATAGGTCACTTACTGCAACACCAACAGTTCTAGATCCTACATCTAATCCCATTTTTCTCATAATAGATTGATTCCATTATGCACTAAATAGTTTTTTACCAATTCTTCCATAATTTCGTCTCTTTCATGACGACGAATTAAATTACGAGCATCCTGATAACGTGGAATATAGGCTGGGTCTCCTGATAATAAGTAACCAACAATTTGATTGATTGGGTTATAACCTTTTTCTTTCAATGCCATATAGACAATCGCTAACGTTTCACTTACTTCACGTTTATTATTATCCCCAAAATCAAATTGGACTGTTTCATCAATAAAACTCATTGCAATTCCCCCCTTTAATATGTCTCATGTGTTATTTTAACTCATACTAATTCAAACAACAATTATTAACTCAAAATTTTACAAACAATTAACTATTGAGGTAAATTAAAACGTTCCCCTACTTCATAGCTATCATCTAATTCTAAAATTCCTTTTTCTTTAGGCGCATCTGGTAAATGTAATTCTTTTGCTGAACATACCATACCAAAACTTTCCACACCTCGTAATTCTCCTGGCCAAATAATTAATCCTTCTGGCATCATGGCACCAACTTTTGCTACAACTACTTTTAAGCCAGCTTTAATATTTGGTGCACCACATACAATTTGTAAATGCTCACCATTATCAACTTCAATATCATTGACTGTTAAGTGGTCAGAATCTTCATGTGGTGTACATGTGTGAACATATCCTACAACAAATTTTGGCGAATTATCTACTTCAAACTCATGAGCAAATCCCGCCTCTTTTAATGCCAAGTTCAGTTCAGTAATTTGTGATGGTGATAACTCGATTTGGCCATTTCCATTTAAATTTGTAATATGATGTGATGCTTCAAAAATATTCCATCCAAGAATTTGTTCTGTTTCTTTGTCGACTATACAAGCAACGTTTCCTTGTTTAATAACTGAAACCTCTTTATTTTTCCCTTGAGCTGTCACAATGATTAATGTATCACCTACAGCTTTTAAATTATAACTAACAATCATTAATTTTTTCCTCACCATTCATTTCGTTTTTATTCTGGTCGAACAACTAACACATCACACGGTGCTGTACGAATGATATGATCACTCACACTTCCCATAACCAATCGTTCCACTGCGTTAAGTCCTGACTGCCCAACCATAATTAAATCTGTGTTGTATTTCTCTGGTAATTCTGTCGCCATCATGACTTTAGGAGACCCAAATTCTAATGTTACTTTCACACGATTATACCCTAAATCTTTGGCTATTTTTTTATAGCTTTCAAGCAACTCTTTGGCTTGATTTGTTTCTTCTTGGACAATATCTGGAGAAAAAGTAGAGAATGCCATCGTTCCACCATATAATTTATTTTCAATAATGTGAGCAACGACAATTTCTGCATTGTTTCGTTTTGCCACGGATACAGCTTTTTCAAACGCTTGTTGCGCTTGTTCACTACCATCTGTTCCGACTAAAATTGAACGATATTCTTGTGCTTCTAACATACTATCTCCTCCTTTTATAATTCACTGATAAACGTCATAATTTCTTCTTTCGTTTTACGGTTTTTGCTAACAAAACGACCTAGTTCTTTACCGTCTTCGATTGCCACAAAACTTGGAATACCTAATATTCCCCATTTTTGGCAAATATCGATAAACACATCTCTATCCACTTGAACGAACGTGTATTCAGGAAAACTTGCTTCAATTTCTGGCATGTCTGGTTTAATAAAGACACAATCACCACACCAATCAGCTGTAAAAAATAGCATGGTTTTTCCTTCTTCAAGTGGTTTAGCTAATTCTTCATACGTTGTTGGGATTAACATATCTTCACTACTTTCCGTATATTATTGTATCAACTTCTGTTTTATCTAATGTTGTGATTAATTTCAAGACCATTTCTCTTGCAGCTTCATAGTCTTTGATACTAAACATTGTTTGATGAGTATGGATATAACGACCTGGCACACCAATTACCGCACTTGGAACCCCGTCATTGACTAAGTGTGCTGCACCTGCGTCTGTTCCACCTTTTGAAACAAAGTATTGATATGGAATGTTATTATCTTCTGCTAATTCAAGGATGTATTCACGCATACGACCTAACATAATCATTCCTGGATCAAATATTCTTAATAAGAATCCTTCATCTAATTGACCGTTTGCATCTTTTTTACCTGACATATCATCAGCTGGTGAACAATCCACTGCAAAGAATAAATCAGGGTTAAATTTGTGAGTCGATACTTTTGCTCCACGTAACCCAACTTCTTCTTGCACGTTTGCTCCTGCAATTAAGGTATTTGGTAATTCTTGACCATATAATTCTTCTAAAACATCTAACACCAGTGTACAACCATAGCGATTATCCCACGCTTTTGAAATGAGTCGTTTACCGTTTGCTGTTTTAATTGTTTCAGCTTGAGGAACAATCCCGTCTCCTGGACGTACGCCAAATTCTTCTGCTTCTTCTTTTGATACAAATCCTGCATCAAATAAAATATCCGCAACATCTATTCCCTTTTGCTTATTTGCTCC
This sequence comes from Vagococcus sp. AM17-17, assembly GCF_003471765.1. Taxonomy (NCBI): domain Bacteria; kingdom Bacillati; phylum Bacillota; class Bacilli; order Lactobacillales; family Enterococcaceae; genus Vagococcus; species Vagococcus sp. AM17-17. The sequence continues at coordinate 104,259 of NZ_QRJY01000004.1, read as the reverse complement.
TCTTAATAAATGAGGTGGAACTGATGTCGAAATAATTGGGTAGTCACCTTTTTTTGTTTGTAAAGTAAAACGTTGTGCCGATACAGTGTAAGGATTCCATCCACCTAAAGGAACGACTCTAAATAACCCATTTTCTAAAATTTGACTCACCATAAAACCAACTTCATCCATGTGAGACGCTAACATGATACGGGGTGCTTCGTTTGATTTGTTTTTACGAATACCAAACACACCACCTAATCCATCATATTCCACTTTATCAACAAAAGGTGTCATCTCTTTAGCCATAACACGTCGCATGTTATCTTCAAGACCACTGACACTTTGAATTTCCGTTAATGTTTTTATACGATTAAATAATTTATCATCCATGATTATCTACTAATTAAATAATTAGTAGTTCACCTCTCTTTCTTCTTCACTTAATTATAACATAATGACCGCATACGCAAAAACCTATCACTTAATTCTTGCTTCTTTTTTTCTTCCTATTTGATTCATTTATGCTACAATAAGAACATCAGTATTACCATAGGAGGTAACGACATGTTTCATAAAAAACAAAAAACAAAAGAAGTTTATCATTATGGCTTAACAACTGGTTTAGGTATTGGTTTAGCATTAGGTGCCGTTGCTGGTGCTTTAGTCACAAAATGGTACAACGACAACAAAGTGCTTTCAGCAGATGATATCTTAGAACAAGTAAAATCTGATTTTCTACAAGATGGACCAATTGAAGGATCTTGGATTCACTTTAAAAAAGAACCTTTAGATAAGTTTGCTATTAAAACAGATGTCTATACAGGTGGTATTTCTCGTATTGAAGAAGGACAACTTGTCCAATATGAATTTACAGCAGATGCTCATACTGGTTCAATTATTGATATCCATAAAATTGAAAATTAATAGATAAAAGAGTGTTGACTATCTAATCAGCACTCTTTTTTTGCAATAAAAAACTCCCTCAGCATTTCTTCTAAGAGAGTTTAATTTATAAGTAACTATTAATGGAATTGCATTCCACCATCTACAATAATTGTTTGACCAGTAATGTAATTTGAGTCTGGTCCTGCAAGGAATGATACCACACTTGCTACTTCTTCTGGTTCAGATAAACGTTTCATTGCAATGTCTTTAGCAAAAGTTTGCATTCCCCATTCATCATCTTTTCCTGCATTTTTACCAACTTGATGAGCAATGTCATACATCATAGGTGTTTTAACAATCCCTGGTGCATAAGCATTTACTGTGATTCCTTCTTCAGCTAAATCACGTGCCGCGATTTGAGTCATTCCGCGAACCGCAAATTTTGATGAACTATAAAGCATTAAATTAGGGTTTCCTACAACACCAGCTTGAGACGTTGCGTTAATTACTTTACCACCATGACCAAATTTACGGAACACTTCTGTTGCGATTTGAGTTCCCCATAAAACTCCACCAACATTAATGTCATAGACTTTTTTGAAAAGTTCTGGAGTAATTGTTTCGATTGGTGTTGTTGGTGCGATACCTGCATTGTTTACCATAACATGTAAGTCACCAAATTTTTCAACAATCGCGTTAACAGCTGAGATTACTTGTTCTCTATCTGATACATCTGCTGTAGTAGCAAACGCGTTTTCACCTAGTTTTTCAACCGCTTGTTGTGCCATCTCTTCGTTATAATCGATAATCCCTACTTTAAAGCCATCCTCATATAATCGTTTTGCAATGGCAAAACCAATCCCTTGACCTGCACCTGTAACTACTGCAACTTTACTCATCTTTCTTTCCCCTTTTTTGATTGTCATTACGGCAATCCTTATTTTTTCTTGTTTAGTATACTGCTACTATTAATTTGTTGCAAATTACTTTTTATTGTTATTTAATTTATTGATAAATACCCACATTTTATGCTTTGTTAACCTTTTCTTAAATACATTATTGTTTTATTTATAACAAAAAAGAACCTAGAGTTATTCTAGATTCTTTTTTATATAATTTAATGTTAATGAAGAATTCGTCCTTCTTTAAGGTTATCTCCAACTTTTTTAAATAGTTTTTCAGCACGAGGATATAAAATATATCCGGCTACGAAAAAGCCAATAGTAATACTTACTAATATAGTAATAGCTGTGAGTGCTGATGGCCAGTAGATACCTCCCACAGACTCTCTTAGTAAATTCACAGCATATGTAAATGGAATATAAGGATTAATTGCTCTAAAGAATGGACCGGACATTTCAATTGGGAAGTTTCCTCCACCTGCTGAAATAGAAAGAACCAAGATAATAATGGCAATTCCTTTACCAAGATTATCAAATAAAGCAACTAGCACATACACCATCATCATAAAGGCCAAATCAATAATTAAAGCAAATATCACATTCCAAACTGGATTTTTTGTGTATGTTCCTAAAAGTAATTGGTTCCCAACTGTTACAATCAATGCTTGGAAGAATCCAACTACAAGGAATGTTCCCATACGAGCTAAGAACTGTTGACGTTTTGAATATTTTCCAACTTGTTCTTCTTCTAAATGGAATTTAGTTGATGCAATACTTGAGAATAATACTGCCCCAACCCATAAACAAAGAGCTGTATAGAATGGTGTACTCGCTGAACCATAATTAGGAACAGGGTATACATCTTTTGTTTTTAGTTTAACAGGACTTGAAATAAATTTACTTTCGGCATTGGCATCACCTTTTAGATACTTCAATGCTTCATCTAAATCAATGTCTTTTTCACCTTTTCTGATGGCATTGGCTGCTTTTTGAACGCCTTCTTTAATATTTGGCCAATCTTCTTTAATCATGACTTCAGCTGCATTTAATGCTGTCTCTAACTTAGGTGCTTTTTCATTTGCCTTAGCCATCGCTTCTTTTACGTCGTCTTCAATACCTGGTAAGTCATTTTTAATAAATAATGTTGCCTTGTTCATTTTACTTTGTACAACGGGAAAATCGTTTCTAAAGAAATCCGCCCCTTGGTTAATACCATTAATAATTAAATTCATATTGCCATTTAACATCACATTAGCTGTATGAATTTCATCTCGAATCGCTGGCATCTCTTTTTGATAATCTTTTAAGAATCCTATCGCTTCATTAATAATACCTGTTGTATTTGTTAATAAACTATCCAACGTTTTCATTGTATTGTTATCAATAATTGTACCAGTAATATTCCCAGCGGATGTTAACATGTGTTGAACATTTTTTAATGTTTGATCAACTTGTGCTTCAATTTCTTGCGGGTTAATTGATACAACAATCTGATTTAATGTATTGCTGATTTCAGTTAGTTTTGCTTGTAATTTAGCTGGTGCGTCTGCGTAGCTTTCCCAATTATCTAAAATAGATTGAACGTTTGATTGAGCGTGACTCACATGATTTTCTAAATCAGCTAATTGCGCCAATGCATTAGAAAAATCAGGTGCATTTGGTAAGGTTGATAATTGAGTCAATGTCTCTTTTAATGACTGAATAATTTGTAGTTGTGTGCTTAATTGTTTATCCAACTTTACAAGTTGATCATGAATTTGCGCTGTGTGTGTTGCAGTATCTAACGCAGCAATATCAGCTGCTAATTTAGCTGATACTTTAGATAGGGTATCTAACACTTCCAATCCTTGTGTCAATCCTTCTGTTACAGTTGGTAATACTTCAGCAATTTCAGTCAATTGTTTTTGTAAATCTGGAATCATACCATCAGCTGTGTTAATCAACTCCGTCACGTCTGGCAATACTTTTTGTGCTGTAGCAATCACTTCTAGCCCTTTTGTTGCTTCATTAATGGCATCATCCATCATCTTCACAATTTTATCCATATCATTGTCAGCTTTGTTTAACTGAGTTCCGGCATTTTTTATTTTTGGAATATTTCCTTGAACGTCATAAACAAGTTGCCCATACTGTGCAATTTCTGGTAATTTACCATTTAATGCCACCACTTTGTCCGTTGTTTTATTTAATTCAGGAATATAATCAACAAACTCATTTGCCATATCAAGTTTTCGTTTAAATTCTGGCATTTTAGCTTGTAGTTGTAGCACTTCTTTTGTATAGCCATCAATTTCATCAATATTTTCATCCACCGTTAAAATTTTAGATGTAATTTTTCTAATAGAAGGCAAGTTTGCATCAAGATTAAATCCAATTTCATTAAATACTTCTAGCAATGTTTTACTCGCTGTTTCAATAAACTCTTTTGAAATTGTATCTTGAATGGTTCCTGCACCTTTATCAGAAATTTTTGGTGCAATGGCATTAATTTTTTGGTTCACTTGATACTCGATCTCAGGATAATCAATTTCACCTTTTGTAAAACTTAATAAATTTTCAGTGAAGTTCTTCGGTAAATAAATTCCTGCATAATACTTACCAGTTTTCACTTTATCATCAAGCTCTTGCTTTGATGACACAAATTGCCATCCAATTGTTTTATTATCTTTTAAATTTTCAACTATCTCTTCACCAATATTTATTTTTTTACCTTTCAAATCAACCGTTTGATCGTCTGAATAGATACCAATTTTGATACCACCAGTATTTGAATAAGGATCCCATAAAGCTGCAATGTTAAACCATGCATATAGCGATGGGATAATCATTAATGCAATTATCAAAACAAACGTCAGCTTGTTATGAAAAATCCTTTTCCAATCTAGTACAAATAAATCCCATACATTTTTTATTCTATTTAACATTGAACTGACCCCTCATCCTCTATAAAATCATTCCAATTTCGATGTGGTATTTCGCCATATTCTCGAAATACATCAGATAATATATCTTTGACTGTTATTCTTCCTAATTCTTCATTCCATTTTCTATCTGCTTTTGCAAAACAATCTGCTATCTGTTTATCACCTGTTTGAGCTATTTCAGTAAAATCACTGAACGCTCTCTCCAAAACACCTATCTTGGGAAATGAATGAAATGGCTCTTCTATTGCTTCGACAATATTTAATAACGTAATTTCTGATAAATCTTTTTTTATATAAAATCCACCGTTATTGCCAGAAACACCTTCTATTATATTCGATACCACGAGTTTTCTTAGTAGCTTTCTAATATATGAAGAAGAAACAGATAATTTCTGATAAATTGCTATTGATGACACAGGAACATCTTTTTCCTGAGTTGACAATAATGCCATAATCGCCAAAGCTTGTTCCGTTGCATTGGTTAGCTTCAAGGTATATCACTTCCTCTCATTTCTTACATTTGGCTATTATAGACTTTTTTTGTCCACAATGCAACGGGAAAGTTTTCGTTATTTATGTTTCGTAAAAAAAGTTACATTTACAGTACTAAAAAAGAACAGCTTTATAGAAAACTGTTCTAATATCGTTTTTAATATTCAATAAATTCTCCTGGTTGAAGCACTTTTCCCTTATCTTTAGGTAACGAATTAACAAAGTATTTTGGGTCTTGTTCTATAACTGGAAACGTATTGTAATGAATTGGGATATTAACATTGGCATTGATTATTTTAGCTGCCTTCACTGCATCTTTTATTCCCATCGTAAAGTTGCCACCAATCGGTAAAAACGCTACATCGATTTGAAAATCATCAGCTAACAATGATAAATCACTATAAAAGGCCGTATCTCCAGCATGATAGATCGTTGTGCCATCAATCTCAAATACAAATCCGGCAGGCTCACCCATATAAATCATCTCACCATTAAACTCATAGCCAGAACTATGTTGTGCAAATACCATTTTTACTTGCCCAAATGGAAAGTTAAAACTTCCACCGATATTCATGTTGTGTACATTTTCTATTCCCTGACTCGTCGCAAAATGACATACTTCAGGAATTGCCACAACTTGGGCTTTCGTTTTTTTAGCTAAATATACCATATCACCTATGTGATCTGCATGACCATGAGTTATAAAAATATAATCTACTTCTACGTCATCTAGTACTAAATCTGTCAAATCATTTCCAGTGATAAATGGATCAACTATTAATCGCGTGCCGTCATTTGTTTCTATACTAATTACCGAGTGACCATGATATCCTATTTTCATCTTTATGACCTCCTAATTGATTCAATAGTTCAATTATACCTTAATAGTCCTTAATAGTCCTTAATAACTCAAAAAACTGAATGATTTTCATCATCCAGTTTTTTGTCGACTTGTTGATTAGAAGAAAATTAACAAAAAACAACTAGGGGATAGTGTTTTCTATAGTTAAAGAAGTCAGGTTGTTCTATTTCCTTGACAAGTCATTTAACTATTAACATACCAATTATAAGCCGATTGTAATAACACCATCTTTAGTGACAATTACTACACTCTTACTATACAACGCTAGTGTAAAGTCTCTATCGTAACTTTGTAAATTGTTTGTAAATTAACTCTTTAGTTCCCTTTTATTTTTTGTTCTTTGTGTTCTTCTTTTATTTTATTTAGTAACTCTTCATCTAATAATAAATCCAGTGCTGTTTCAGCTAATAACTCTGCTGCAATTCCTATAGAATCTAATCCCTTTTCACTTTTAGCTGCTTCTCTAAATTCTTCAGAGTGACCTGCAATGTATTCATTAGATATAGAGACAGTTGGTTGAATCGTTGGAATAACTTGGCTCACATTCCCAACATCTGAAGAACCAAGATTCTGCCTTTCACCACTATATACTTCTTCTTCTGGAATACCAATTTTTTCAAAATGACTAACAAATACCTCATCAAATGCTGGTGTCACAATGATGTCATCTACCCCATTTTGAAACAAACCAAATTTATAATCAGTACCTGTTGCAAGTGCTGCACCCTTAATCACATTCTCAACTTTTTTGTAAACATCGTCTAAAGTGGCTCTGTTAGAAGCTCTTAAGTAAAATCGACCCGAAGCATACTCTGGTACAACATTTGCAGCCACGCCACCATTTGTGATAATACCATGGATGTTCACATCCTTTGGTAAATGAAGTCTTAATGCATTGATACCATTAAATACTTGAATTAAGGCTTCTAATGCATTCACCCCTTTATCAGGAGCAGCTGCAGCATGTGAGGCAATCCCGAAAAACTCAACATCTACTGGATCGTTGGCTAATCCTAATGCTGTTTTTCCATATTTATGCGCTGGATGAACACAAAGAGCTGCATCAACATCATCAAAAAATCCTTCCCTTACAAAACTACCTTTAGCTGACCCATTTTCCCCACCTTCTTCACCAGGTGTTCCATATACTCTTATTTCTCCACCAACTTCATCTACCACTTGTTTTAACGCACTAGCAGCTAGCGCGGAATAATTTCCAAATAGATTGTGCCCACAAGCATGACCAATACCAGGTAAAGCATCGTACTCTGCTAAAAATGCTAATGTTGGACCATCTTTTTTAGATTTATAACGTGCATCAAATCCCGTATGATGTCCTGCCACATCTTTTGTTACATCAAATCCTTCTTTTTTTAATTGATTGATTAATACATCTGATGAGTAAACTTCATAGTTACTGACTTCCGGATGAGCGTGTATGTCTAATGCTAGATCTTTATATATAGGTAATTGTTTTTTAATATAATTTTTTATAATTGCTGATTGTTCTGCTCTTGTCATAGTCCTTTTCTCCTTTAAGTATCTTTATTTTTTACCAAATGTATCCCAAGCTGGAATACTTGAGCCTTTAGATGTTTCTTCAATCACTTTTTTCGTATCTTCTGTTTGATAAGCATCTACTATTTTTTGGTATGTTTCATTATCTTCGTCTTCTTTTCTTGCCACAATAATATTGACATATGGTTTTGATGTATCGTCTACTGGTTCTAAGAATATCGCATCTTTCGTTGGATTGTACCCAGCATCTACTGCCACACCACTATTGATAATAGCTGCTGCAACATCTTGTAAAGAACGAGGTGTTTGAGAAGCATCTAATTCTTCAATTTTTAAATTCAATTTATTCTCTGTAATATCACTCACTGTTGGTGATTGTTTTTTGGCTGGATCAACTTTGATTAACCCTGCTGTTTGAAGAAGTAATAACGCACGTCCCCCATTTGTTACATCATTTGGAATAGAGATTGTATCTCCATCTTTTAGTTCTTTAACATCTTTAATTTTTTCTGAATAGATTCCTAAAGGTGCATTCACTGTATTACCAATTGATACTAAATCTGTCCCATGTTCTTTATTAAAGTTATCTAAAAAGATTTGATGTTGGAATGAGTTTAAATCAATATCACCACTATCTAAAGCGACGTTTGGTTGACTGTAATCAGTAAATTTTACATATTCTAAATTAATGCCTTCATCTTTTAATCTCTTTTGTACATTATCCCAAACATCTGTGTCTGATCCGACAACACCTAATTTCACTGTCTCTTCTTTTCCGTCTGTTGACTTAGATGTTGCCCCTTTATTCCCTGAACCACACCCTGTAATAACTAATAATACTGCAACTGCTACGATATATCCGACAAATTTTTTCATATTTCATTCTCCTTTTGATTGTTAATGGCTTATTTTTTTTATGATAAAGTTACTAATTCCCTGACAAATAAATACAATTAATAAAATAATAATCAATGATGCCCAAGTGACATCACTTTGAAATCTATTATGACCTCTTGATATGGCTAGATTTCCTAACCCTCCAGCCCCAACTGCTCCCGCCATCGCTGTTAACCCAATCACATTGATGATCGTGAGAGCTGAAACTCTGACAATGCCTGGTAAGCCTTCTTTTAAATACACTCTAAAAATAATTCCTAAAGGACTTGTTCCCATTGCTTCAGCCGCCTCAATAACTCCCGGGTCAACTTCGAGTAACGCGACTTCAATCTGTCTTGCAAAAAATGGGACAACTCCTGCAACAAGTGGTACAAGTGCTGCTGTTGCGCCAATTGTTGTTCCTGCAATGACACGTGTCACAACATTTAATAAAGCCAGTAAGATGATAAATGGTATAGAACGAACCACATTCACAATTTTATCTAATAGGTGATACAAATATTTTTGTTCTAATAATCCACCTGGTCGAGTGACGACTAAAACAACACCAAATACCAAACCAAATATTCCCGCAATAATGGCTGTCCAAAACGACATGTATAATGTTTCTATAGTCGCTTGCTTAAATTCATCTGGAATTTGACTCACATTTGGTAGATACTTTTCAATTAACCCTTGCATAATGATTCACTCCTTCCACTTCAACTGGCTCATCTGCTTTAACTATTGTAATTTTCACGCCTTCAGCAATAAGATACGCTACTGCTTCTTGTCGTTTATCAATGTCACCTGACAAACTGACCACTAAGCTTCCCAATGGAACATCTTGAATAATTTCAACATTTCCATAAAGAATATTGGCTGATACTTGGAAACGACTGTACAGTTGTGAAATTAATGCTTCATTGGTTTGACTTCCTATATAAGATAATTCAATTAGCCAAACATCGTTGGATGAATCAATAAATGATTTACTATTCAATATCGTTTCTAGGGCTTGATCAATATGTGAAGCTGTTCGAATAAATGTCTGAGTCAATTCTTTTTCCGCTTGGCTGAATAACGTGACACTGTCTCCTTTTTCAACAATCTCGCCATTTTCCATTACTGCGACTTTATTACATATTTCTTTAACCACTTGCATTTCGTGGGTAATAAGTACAATGGTTAAATTTAACCGTTTATTCAATTCTTTTAATAGGGATAAAATCTGTAATGTTGTTTTTGGATCAAGAGCACTTGTTGCTTCATCACATAAAAGAATTTCTGGGTCATTTACTAAAGCTCTTGCAATAGCAACACGTTGTTTTTGACCTCCTGACAATTGGCTTGGATACGCGTCATGTTTATCAGATAAACCAACTAATTCTAATAATTCTGTTACTTTTTCTTTTCTCTCTTGTTTTGATTTTCCTGAATACTTTAGCGAAAAATCAACATTATCAAAAATAGTACGACTTGCCATTAGATTAAAATGTTGGAAAATCATCCCAATGGACTGTCTCTTCCTTCTTAAATCTTTTCCCTTTAAATTCGTGATATTTTCTCCTTTTATAATGACCTCACCTGATGTCGGTCGTTGTAATAAATTAATCACTCTCACTAACGTACTTTTTCCTGCACCAGAAAAACCGACAATGCCATAGATATCGCCTTTATCTATAGTTAGATTAACATCTTTGACAGCATTAATTTGTCTGTCTGGTTGATGGAATGTTACTGATATATCTTTCAACTCAATCATTTTATTTCCTCCAAATTCATTTATAAAAAAACATCCTCAAGAAAACAAACCCTGTCATTTGTTTTCTTGAGGACGCTTGTGCGTGTTACCACCTCTAATTTGACTAATTCTCACAAATTAATCCTTATCAAGTACTATCATACTCTAGCAAGTTAACGGTTGCGCTCGTTGCATTCTTACAATGTTTTGCTCGAATCCAAATTACTCAATGGCCATTTTCAGTTACATCATTTTTCCTCTTCTCAGCTAATCGAGGTTCTCTGTAAAAAATAAAAATCAACCTACTTACCATATCATCGTATGTCTATAAAAATAAAAAAGCCCCTTTACATAGTGAACTATGTAAAAGGACGAGTTATCGTGTTACCACCTTAGTTTAGAAGAATTTATTCTTCCCTTAGCCCGACAAAAAATCTATCGGCGTTTCTTTTAACGGTGAAACAATCTCCGAGAATACCTACTTATCGATATCCTTTCCTCATAGGCCATTTTCTACTTATCTGAACTTAACTCTTTTCACCAACCAGAGTCTCTCTAAAAAGCATCAAAGTATACTTTCCTAATCAACAGAACGTTATTTATCTATGGTTATAAATTTACATGATTTAACTCATGATGTCAACACTATTTTTTAATCTTTTTCTAATTATACTTTTGTAATCCATCCTTCTGGTGCGTCAATATCTCCAAATTGGATTCCTACTAATTCATCATATAACTTTTTAGTTACTGGACCAACTTCTGTTTCAGAATAAAACACATGGAAGTCATCTCCAACTTGTATACCGCCTATTGGTGAGATAACTGCTGCTGTTCCACAAGCTCCTGCTTCTTTAAAGTTATCTAAATCTTTGAGATATACATCTCCCTCACTCGTCTTTAAACCCAATCTTTCTTTTGCAAGGTACAATAAAGAATACTTTGTAATACTTGGTAAGATAGATGGAGAGTATGGTGTGACAAACTCATCATCTTTTGTTATACCAAAGAAGTTTGCTGAACCAACTTCTTCGATTTTTGTATGCGTTGCTGGATCAAGATAAATACAATCTGAAAAGTTTCGCTCTTTTGCGATTTTCCCTGGGTATAAACTCGCTGCGTAATTTCCCCCAACTTTTACTGCCCCTGTCCCTTGAGGTGCCGCTCTATCATAATCAGAAATGATAAAGTTTGTCGGTTTTAGTCCTCCCTTAAAGTAAGGTCCTACTGGCATACAAAATACCGTGAACAAATACTCAGGTGCAGGGCCCACGCCAATATAATCACCTGTCCCAATTAATAATGGTCGCAAATAAAGTGTCGCTCCACTATCATATGGTGGACAAAACTCTTCATTAGCTTTCACTACTTGTTTTACAGCATCGATAAACATCTCTTCTGGTACTTCAGGCATCATCAAACGTCTTGCACTAACCTGCATTCGTTTGGCATTCTCATCTACTCTGAATAAATTAATTGAGCTGTCTTTACAACGATAAGCTTTTAATCCTTCAAAACACTGTTGTCCATAATGAAGTGCGGTTGAGCCTTCACTAATATGTAACATATTATCCTCAGTTAACTCTCCCTTAGACCACTCGCCGTCTTTCCAATATGAAATATATCTAAATGGTGTTTTGATATAATCGAACCCTAAATTATTCCAATCTAATGCCATACAACACACTCCTCTTCTCATTTTTTTCTAATTTTACCACATCTTACTGTCTATCACTATCCTTTTTGAATTATTTATATATAAACAATTTTGAAAACAGATTATCAAACATATCAATATAAAACGTATTATTTAATCGCTCTATTTTTTGCTGAATTTAACCCAACAAATAATAATAAGACTGTCATGACTAACAAAATAATGAGAGACGTTTTCCATGTATTCGTAACATCATGTAAAAAACCAAATAAAAAGGGGCCAGTTGCAGCTAGTAAATAACCGACAGATTGAGCCATACCTGATAATTCAGCAGCTTGTTTGGCACTCGTTGTTCGTAAATTGAAAAACATCATAGATAAACTAAATGCTATCCCTCCAGCGACACCGATCCCCATAATTGAAAACGTCGCAATCGTCATATTATTTCCCATAAACCCTACAATACCTGAAGCAAATAATAAAAAGGCTACCCACACAAAACTTTTTTGATTCGGCCTTTTTTCGGCAATAATTGGCACATTAAAGGTGACTGGTAATAGTGTCATTTGTAATAATGACAACATTCCACCAGCTTGTGCAGTTGATAATCCTTTATCTACTAACATTTCTGGCATCCAAGCGACTAATACGTAAAAAATAAATGATTGAATTCCCATAAACAATGTTACTGACCAAGCTAATGATGATGTCCAAATAGATGAATTTTCTTCTGGTTTTATTTCAGTGACATCTTTATCGGGACGCTTTAATTGAGGAAGCCAAAAAATAAATGCTATAAGTGCTAATACTGACGACACTCCTAAAGCAACGTTCCAATCAAGACCCACTTTTTTACTAATGGGATACTAATACCAGATGCAATCGCTCTTGTTAAATTCATACTAACTGAATAAATTCCTGTTACTAAGCCACTTTTATCAGGAAACTCTTTTTTAACAATCCCTGGAATCAATACATTACAAATCGCAATAGCAGCACCAAGTAAAGTTGTTCCTAAAAATAAAAATACTAATTGAGGTATTGCTTTTAGAAACATCCCTACAATCAATACCATCAACGTACCAAAAATAGTTCGCTCAATCGTCCATTTATTGGCTAATTTTGGTGCTATCGGTGAAATAATAGCAAAAGCCATTAGTGGTATCGTCGTAATCAACTCAGCTTGCCCACCTGATAAGGATAATTTTTCTGAAATAATGCCGACTAAAGGACCGACTGAAGTGATAGGCGATCGTAAATTCATCGCCACAAATATTATCCCCAACAACAACGCACTATTTATCTTTCTCTCCATCATGGTTCTCCTTAAACCAAAAAAGTATATTATAATATATAAACATATATCATAATATACTTTTTAATATTTCACAACAATGTTCAGTAGTACATCGTCATCTGTGTCATTAATGTATTCATGAATCATACCTGAACGAAAATTAATCGTATCAAACGCTTCTAAATGATACATTTTCCCTTCAACTTTTATGGAGATTTTTCCTTTCATAACTGTTAACACTTCGACTGAATCTTGTGGTTGATGTTGTGCTGTATTTACTGAATGAGCTTTTAAACATACTCTGAATACTTCGATATTATCCTCTTGAAACAGTAGTTGAACTAACCAACCTTTCGTCAAATCACTCATAAAATATGTGCTACTATCTTTTGAAACAGTATTCGTTAATGTAGAGTAACCTATCAACTGAGATAGCGTGATATTTAGTACTCGAGATAATTTCCATAAAATATTAATGGTTGGATTTGTACGTCCGTTTTCAATATTTCCAATTGATAGCACACTGACGCCGGATTTTTTTGATAATTGTTCCATCGTTAAGCCTGACTCTTTTCTCACTTTTCGAATATATTCACCTAATTGATGAACCACTTCTTTTTCATTACCCTCTACCAATAGCAATTCCTCCTACTTATATGATCTTACTTTTTAGTTTATCATAAACTAAAAAGTTCTGTTTAAATAAAATATTCCCCCAAAAATAAAAGTTTGTAGTAAGATAGTTAAGTGGATAATGAATGTGTTTAATTGTTGTCACAAATCAGTTTAAAAAGAACGACTATTTTATATTTATCGGAGGAATAATTTATGGATACAACAAATCAAACACTAAATAAAAATAGATGGCTAGTATTAGTCGCTATTGGTTTATTTACCTTTATGTCAACACTTGACGGAAGTATTGTCAATATTGCATTACCTGTCATGTCAAAAGACATGCGGATTCCTATGAACCAAACAGAATGGATTGTTTCAATTTATTTAATGACCGTCTGTGCGTGCCTTCCCTTATTCGGGAAAATTGGGGATAGTATAGGGAAAATCAAAATTTTCCGTATCGGGACATTAACTTTTGTTATAGGATCATTACTCTGTGGTGTCACACATACATTTGAGTTATTACTGTTCTCTCGTATTATTCAAGCAATTGGAGCAAGCATGACCATGTCAACAAACACTGGCATCATTACAGAAGTTTTTCCTATCAGCGAGCGTGGTCGTGCATTGGGAATGATTGGGGCTTTTGTTTCACTTGGGTCTATTATGGGGCCAGGATTAGGTGGTGTCATTTTAGCTAAATTCACCTGGGAATATATTTTTCTAATTAATGTTCCTGTCGGGCTGCTTACGATTATTCTTGGACAAAAAGTATTACCAAAAGACTCAACTAAATCAGGGAATCCAATTGATTTTCTTGGATTCTTATTATTTGCCACAACCATTCTCACGTTATTTGGTGGAATTTTTATTGGGCAAGAACTTGGTTATGTCCATACTCTGCCAATCATTTTAATCATCATCGCACTCATGTCAATGATTCTTTTCTACCGTGTCGAAATAAACAGAGATAACCCTTTAATCCAGTTTTCATTATTCAAAAATAAAGTATTCACTCTAAGTTTATTGACAGCATCGATGATATTTGTCACAAACTTTTTCACTAATGTTGTGATTCCATTTTATTTACAAAATACACGAGGTTATTCTGCAAGTTTCTCAGGGCTACTTATGATGGTTATTCCTTTTACCATGATAGTTGGTTCACCTGTAAGTGGATATATCACGGATAAAGTTGGTGCCAAGTTATTAACCTTTGTTGGACTTATCTTAATCACTATATCGCAAGTCCTTTATTTAGTATTAGGACAACAGACATCGCTTATCTTTTTTGTTTTTGCATCTATCTTTGTCGGATTAGGTAATGCTTTATTCCAAGCACCTAACAATACACTCGTCATGAGTAACGTCGAGAAAAAAGATTTAGGGGTCGCTGGTAGTTTAAACTCACTGGCTAGAAACCTAGGTATGGTTATTGGGATATCTCTTTCCACCACTGTCTTATATGCAGCCATGAGTCATAATTATGGACAAAAAGTCACTACCTATATTTCTGGTCGTCCAGATGTCTTTATTTATGGCATGCATGCTGTTTACATGACCTCTTTTGTAATTTGTTTAATTGCAACCATTTTGACTGGTATTCGATTTTTCAAAAAAATTAACTAAAAAGACGTATCTATGCTAGTCATAGTTACGCCTTTTTTCATTTATTTAATAAAATACTTCATCTAAGAATAGTCCTTGTGCTGGAACCGTGTCTCCAGCGTTACTTCTGATTTTCGTATCAAATACTTGGTCAATATCCTCTAATGACATTTTTCCTGTTCCCACATCCAGTAACGTGCCCATCATAATACGAACCATCTTATGTAAAAAACCATCTCCAACAAAGGTAAAATGAAGAATAGCGCCTTCTTGTTTAACAGATAATTCAGTAATCGTGCGTGTCGTTGATTTTTTCGTTTTCTTTAATGCTGAAAATCCACGGAAATCGTGTGTGCCTGTTAATTTCTCACAAGCTAATTCAACTTTTTCCATGTCTAACTTTTCAGGAACATGCATACTATAGTTTTTATAGAAAGCTGACGGAATACGCTGATTCCAAACATAGTAACTATATTGTTTTCCTTTCGCATTATATCTTGAATGAAATCTTTCAGGCATCTCTTCAAGTTGTGTTACAACAATATCTTGAGGCAAATATTGGTGAAAGAAATCCAACATATCATCTAATGATAAATCAGATTCTGTTTTAAAGTTTGCTACCTGCCCTTTTGCGTGTGTCCCAGCATCTGTTCTACCAGACCCGACAATTTCAAGTTTTTCACCGGTCATTTGATGAATAATATTTTCTATTTTCCCTTGAATTGTTTTGTCTGAATCACCTAATCGTTGCCAACCTTGGTATCTTTTTCCATCATACTCTATTGTCATCTTTATATTTCTCATGATTATTTATTAATCTCCTTTATAACTGTCATACCTTGTCTATCATGACACAATTTCACTCATTATAAAAGAGCATTTAATTTAGTTTTATAAGTCTCTATATCGTCATTTGTTAATTTAAGAGGAAAATCGGATTGTCTTTCCCTCAATAATTTTATAAACCAATCTGTCACTTGTTGAAAATCATAAAGAGACATTTTAAATTTCAGTTCATTTAATAGAGCGGTCCAAAAATTTTTTATTACGCTCTGAAGCATGGCTATACATCGTTTTAGGCTCAATTTTTTATCTTGTTTCAACCATAATTGATATTGCCACTTCTCTTATCATACCACCAGTGATTGTAGTCCTTATACTGCCTCCAGTGATTATTTCTACTGCATTTTTTACAGCTTTACGCTTTTTAAATGCAAAATAAAAAGACATCCCTCTATTAATGAATGTCTTTTTTTGACGTCTTACCTTCCCATAGCGTAACTGGTAAAATGTATTCATGTTCTGTTTCTTTTTTGTTGATTCGTTTCATTAATATACTGATAGCCATCTCTGCCATCTCATCAATCGGTTGCACAATTGTTGTTAAATCCGGCAAAATACTACGAGTCATAATCGTTCCATCATAACCAACTAATAATAAATCCTCTGGTACACGAATCCCTTTTTCTTTTGCTATTTGTAAAATCAGTGCCGCATCCATATCATTCGAGGCAAATATTCCATCAACATCAGGATATGTTTCAAATAATTGATAAAAAATACCTTTTTTCTCTTGATACGATATATTAAAATCAACTGTTACTGTTTGTGGTGACAATCCATGTGCTGTCATTGTATCCTCATAAGCCTCCCGACGTCTTTTAGCTGGCGTTTCTAATTCAACAGGACCATTAGTATGAATGATATGTTTAGCTCCTTGTTCTATTAAAACTGTTGTTGCTAATTTTCCACCTTGATAATTATCAGACTCAATCACAGGAATATCTTCATTCATCACACGATCTATCGCAACAATCGGTAAGTTTTGGTATTTGTATTCTTGAATACCTTGATTATGCGTTCCAACAATCAAGCCATCTACTTGCTCTGATAATAATTGATTCAAATAATCAGACTCTTTTTTGGTATTATTCATTGAGTTACCTATCAAAACTTTGTACCCATCTTCATACAACTTTTTCTCAAGTGCTTCAACTAATTCACCAAAGAATGGATTGGCAACAGTTGGAAAGACTAGTCCAATAATATTTGTTTTTTTATTATACAATTGTCTTGCCACAACGTTTGGCTGATAATTTAATTCCTCCATAGCCTCGTGCACTCTATCAATGGTTTTCTGGCTTAAATACCCTCTATTATTTAATACCCTTGATACAGTAGTTTTTGATACATTTGCTCTTTTGGCTACATCTTCTAACTTTGGTCTCATAAAACTACCCCTCATCATTATTCTCTGTCTAGAATAGCATAAAAAAGGCCTTTATAACAATTCATTATAAAAGCCTTTTCACTAGTATTATTCTTGTAATTGGATTAATCCTAAAGCAAAGTTACCCAATGTTGCTGAACCATTATTTTTAATTAATGGTCGAGTAATGTATTTGTCTAGAGGTGGTAATTCAACATAATCATTTAAGAGTTCAGCCACATTTTGACGAACTTTTTCAAGTAATGTTTCATTTGCCACACTTCCGCCAAATACGATTTTATCTGGGCGAATAATCAAGGTTGTTTGAATCACTGCTTGTGCTAGATAATAAGCCATAATATCCCACACTGGATCAGTCAATGGCACTGTTTCACCTTTTTGACCAAGACGCGCTTCAAATGTTGGTCCAGAAACTAATCCTTCTAAACAGTCACCATGATATGGGCAGATACCTTTAAACTCTAAATCATCCGGATGACGTTTTACAAATGTATGCCCCATCTCTGGATGTCCTGCTTCACCTAGAAGTTCGCCATTAATCACTGCTCCACCACCGACACCCGTTCCGACAGTGTAATAAACCAACGAATTAATTTTTTCATTTGATAAAGTCGACATAATGTATTCACCATATGCTGACCCATTAACATCTGTTGTCCAAGACATTGGCACATCTAATTCTTTCTGTAAATAACCTAGAACATCAACATTTTTCCAACCTGGTTTTGGTGTAGTTGTAATATAGCCAGATTTAGGTGAATGTTTTCTGATTTCAATTGGTCCAAATGATGCTACTCCAAGTGCCTCAATATCAAACTGTTTAAAATACTCCACCGCCTGTTTTAATGTTTCTTCTGGTGTCGTTGTCGGAAACGTTATCTGGTCTTTTACTCGGTAATCTTCATCACCTACTGCACAGACAAATTTTGTTCCACCTGCTTCAATACTACCAATTAACACAATAAAACCTCCTTAGTTATAAGAAACTGCATTATAATCTAGTTGATAAACTGTATAAGAGATAGTTTCTTCTTCACTAACCGTCACACAAACATCTGTTTTTTCTCCTGTATAGAAACGTTCAGTAAACACAAGCTCCCCTTCATTAATGAAGATTTCAATCGAACTTGTATCAATAAACACTCGTAATGACAGCTTATCACATGGTTGAATTGTACCATATCTTAAGTCATCTTTGTCACTACGTTTTAAAATAAACTCATTCGTTGCTTTAGAATAGGTTAATAAAACTAATTCTTCATTAGATGTTTTTAACGAAAAGCTGACTTCTTCTTGATCAGTTCCTGTAAGAGGAATATCTACTAGCACTTCACTAGATGATGCATCTTCTGCTACTAATAATTCTTTAGCAACAACTGAAGAATTATTTGAAACTTCTTTTATTCTTAAGTCTTCTAATTCTTTTACAGGTGTCATATAAAGATGATCATTTTTTAATCTCAATTCACGTGGAATAGTCAACGCTCCAGCCCAACCATCTTCTTGTTCTGGAAATAGGCTTTCCCACATATCCATCCATGCAATGACAATACGTCTGCCATCAGGTGCTTCAGTTGTTTGAGTTGCATAAAAATCATGACCCTTGTCTAATTCATGGAACTCTCCGCGTGTGAATGTTGCTGTTTTATAGTCATAATCACCAATGAAATAACCTGTTTGGAATAGATTTAAGTAATCTTTCCCTTGAGCATCTATCCCTTGTGGTGATAATAATAAGATGTCTTTTCCATCAAGATTGAAAAAGTCTGGGCATTCCCACATAAAGCCTTCTGTTTTTAATCCATTTGCTTTAGAAATAGGTCCTTCATATTTCCAATCCAATAAATCTTTAGATGAATAAACAATGGCCCTACCTAATCCATCTTCACCTTGACTACCTAAAATCATGTAATAAACACCATCTTTTTCCCAAACTTTAGGATCTCTAAAGTGATGTGTATTATCTCCGGGTTCTTTAGCAATGATAGGATTGTTTTCATATTTGGTAAAATGAATACCATCTGTACTGTAAGCCATATTTTGATTTTGCCAAAAATGATCTTTATCTCCATCACCATAATAATGATGTCCAGTATAGAATAAGTATAATACGCCATCTTTTTCGATTGCACTACCAGAGAAACAGCCATCCTCATCTTCTTTATCACCAGGTGTTAAAGCAATTGGTAGACTTTCCCAATGAACTAAATCTTTACTTCTTGCATGTCCCCAATGCATTGGGCCCCATTCAGCACTGTATGGGTAATGTTGGTAAAACACATGATAGTACCCATCAAAGTAGCAAAAGCCATTTGGATCATTAATCCAACCAGACGGTGCAGCAACATGATATCCTAAGCGATAACGTGAATTAGTTAATTCGATTGGTTCTTTTTTTGTCATAATAAATCTCCTACTTTCTTTTATTTTATAATTATTTTTATATTAAGCTCTAACAAATGGATCTCCTTGCACATCTTGATCATCCTTTTTAATAATGAAGAAAGCATATACACCTGCGATAAGAACAATAAATGAAATAATTCTAAATGTTGATTGATAACCAACTGCGTCTCTTAAAATACCAAGTGGGGTAGATAAGATAACTTGTCCAACTTGTGCGGCAATTTGGAAGCCGATCATATAAAGTGTGGCAGATAACTTAGTATCAAAATGTAAGGTGAAGTAACGGAACATTGGTAATATAAACATTGGTACTTCTAAAGCATGTAACATTTTAATACAAGAAACAGCAATTGGAGATGTTGTAAAACCACATAATCCAATACGAATACACATAATTGTCACACCACATAATAATGTATTTCTGACACCAATTTTTCTCATGATGATTGGGACAACTCCCAACATAATAGCTTCACAGAATACTTGAACAGCATTTAATGTTCCATACATTTTTTCCCCAGCAGCTGAAGTTGAAAATAAACTAGTGTAAAACCCTGGAAACATTTGTTGATCAAATACATTGTAAAAAGTCCAAGAAAAAACGATAAAAATAATAATTGCCCATAATTGTGGTAATTTTAATAAACCAAACATTTCTTTTAATGAAGGAACACTACTCGATTCAGCTTGTTTGTCTTCAAATTCTTTATTTGCTACTCTTTCAGCTTTTGGTTTCCAAAGTAATAAATTTAGTAATAATAATAATCCAAAGAATGAACCAGCCCAGAAGTTTAAGTTTGGATTTTGTACAAAAAGGAATCCAGCGAGTAATGCCACAACAGCATAACCAAATGATCCCCATGCTCTTGCTTGACCATATTCAAAATCAAACAAACGGCTAAAACGTTCTGTTACTGCTTCAAAAATACCAACCGATGATAAGAATCCGGCTGATAATACCACTGCTCCAACAACAATACCTAAATTGAAATTATTTTCTAATAATGGTGCGTACACCCAGATAAAGAATGGACCAACGAGTGCTGCGATAACTGCTGAAAAAATTAGCAATGTTCGTTTGATATATAATTTATCTTGCAATGTTCCATAGATAAACATGAATATCAATGTGACAAGTGAATTGGCTGAAAAGATAGTTCCGACAGCGCTACCACTTAATCCCAAACCATTAGATTCAGAAGTCAGCCATAGCTGGAAGAATGACCACCATACTCCCCATGATGCAAAAAATAGTAATAAGGTTAATGAACTTTGTAGATAAGATGGATTTTTAAATGACTCTTTAAATTTTAACATATTGGTTTCCCCCAATTATAATATATTCTCCCGGACCATGACAACCGGTTAACATTTTCATTTTAAAAAGCGCTTTCTATATTTCAAAGTATAAATTAAATCCGCTTTCATGTCAACCGGATAACATAAATTATTTTGTGAATTTTTTTAAAACAAAAAAGAAGCCTACAACAGCTTCTTTTTAAACACTTATTAAGGTGTTAATCGGTCAATAAAATGGGAATATGGAATATCCAACTCATTTCTCCAATACTCATCTGTTTCCTTTAGAAATTCCATTGCTCGAATATGTTGGTTGTTCTGTTGATAATAATAATAAAAAATCTCTACGTAATCCTCTTCTAATAACAAATCTTCTTTAAATTTATAAAGGATTCTTGTCATGATAGATTGGTCGACACAATTCTGCTTAATGGCTTTCATTAGATATTCCAATACTATTTGATGAAAATGTTGACTATACTCTTCTGCCCATAAATAATCACTCATTGCAAAATAGCGTTCCTTATAGATATCAAGAACTTTCATAATATTGTGCAGCATTATAGGTTCTTTGAGAAGTACTTTTAATTTATTTAATGGTGTTTCAACAGGATAAGTTAAAATGTATCTACCTTGTTTATACATAATTGGGTTTTGTAACTTATTCTTTTTAAACACTTGGCGAATTTGATAAATCGTTGTGTAATTCCTTGTAGAGGAGAAACAAACTGAGTTAGTATAAATAACAATAAAATCGTTATAGTTACTTTCTTTTCCATATCTCTACTCCTTATTTTTCTATATAATGCATTATATCAATCAGCCAACGAACTTCGACTGAACAATCCGTTCGATTACTTTTTATATTGATATTGATATAAATAAAACATGTTAGATTCTTCATAAAATTTTATCTTTTATGTTTATATATAAAATAAATTTATTTTTCCAATTATTAACGATATATGATAGAATAATTAGAAATCATTGATTAGGAAGTGTTTTATATGAAGAAAAAAACAATTGTACCAAAAGATTACCAGTCTTCACTGTCTGTTTATGACACACAAAAAGCGATTGGATTAACCAAACATTGGTTTGAAGAAGCTTTAACTGGAAGTTTAAAACTAAAAAGAGTATCTGCTCCATTATTTGTAGATGCATCATCTGGGTTAAATGATAATTTAAATGGGGTTGAACGTCCTGTTCAGTTTGATGTTCCTGCTCTAGAAACACCTGCTGAAGTTGTTCATTCATTAGCCAAATGGAAGCGTACAGCGTTAAAACAATATGATTTTCATATAGGAAATGGTATTTATACTGATATGAATGCAATTCGTCGTGACGAAGAATTAGATAACCTTCATTCTATCTATGTCGATCAGTGGGATTGGGAACGGGTGATTTCAAGAGAACAACGTAATCTAGATTACTTAAAACAAACCGTTCAACAAATTGTCAATGCAATCATTGAGACTTCTAGCCGCTTGCATACTAAATACCCTTCTCTATCTATCGAGGTTGATAGCAATGTCTCGTTTATCACGACACAAGAGTTAGAAAACTTATATCCTGATTTCAATGATAAAGAGCGTGAACAAGCTTATGTAAAAGAGCACCCAACAACATTCATTATGCAAATTGGAGATAAATTATTAAGTGGAAAACCTCATGATGGCAGATCACCTGACTATGATGACTGGCAATTAAATGGGGACTTGTTGTTTTGGCATGAGCCACTACAAACAGCTGTGGAAATATCTAGTATGGGGATTCGTGTGGATGAAACATCTTTAAAAGAACAGTTGGAAAAAGCTAATGCAACTGATCGCTTAAAATATCCATACCACCAACAAATTTTGGCAAATGAACTACCGTTAACAATTGGTGGCGGGATTGGTCAAAGTCGTTTATGTATGTTACTACTTGAAAAGGTGCATATCGGTGAAGTACAAGTCTCTTTATGGGATGAAGAAACACTTGATGCATGTCGTGGAAAAATAAACTTGCTATAATAGTAGAAAAGAGCACTTCAAGAATATCATCTTGAAGTGCTCTTTATTTTTTCTCTTATTAATTCCATTGACTGATAGGAGGCTTTGGGACTTAAAAAAGAATTCACCTTTTGCCAATTCTTTTCATTATTCTTTGCCCAATAATCCATCACTGCTCCTATACAGATACAGACTGGTGCTAATGTTTCATTTTTAATTGATAACTTATAGTAATCACCTTGATAAACTGTATGCTTTTCCATGAGCATCAATCGCTCTTTAAAAGAGTAGATACGATACGTCTGTTTATTTACGTTAGCCAAAACGAGCCAGTTTAATTGTTTCACTAAATAAATATCACGATTAAACGAGATCAACCGTCCTAACGAGCCAATTTTTTCGTGTCTATCATACAAATCAAAGCGTGAAGGAAAAGCATAAGTTGTTTGTTTCACTGTCGCTAATACTTCTCCGTTCATATTATATACAGATAACACATCACCTTTTACACCCCAACGACCTACTAAAATATACATTGGTTTATCTTGAGCATTTTTTATCACTGTCCGAACATTGGCTGACAGCACATGTTCATTGATGTAATATGTTTCCATCGTTATCAACTTCCTTTAATTAAAATCTTTTATTTAAAGATTTTCTTCAATTGCACGTAGAATAGCTTTTCCTACACCATCGTCAACATTTGTATCTGTTTGATATTTAGCCACTTCTTTTACTTTATCTTCAGCATTTCCCATGGCAAAACTCACGCCAGCAACTTCTAACATTGGTAAATCATTAAAGTTATCACCAATTGTAAAGACCTCATCCAGTGAAATACCACGTTTTTCGGCAATAAACTTCACAGCATGACCTTTTGTCGCATTAACATGATTAATCTCTAAATTATTGGCACCTGAAGAAGTCACATGGATATCCTTCAATTGATGTAATTTTTCCAAACTTGCCTCAAAAGCCTTAGCACCTTCTTCATTAAATGCAATGACTTTTAAAATTTCAACTGATGGGTCGTCAACTAAAATGTGATAATCTTCGGTATATTTTACTGGCAACATTTTTAATTGTGTTGATGCCATAGCAATAGCCATCTTAAATGTTAGATGAGGAATATTTTCAGATAATAAAATAGCAAATTTTTCAATTCGTTGTGCCTCATTATTTGAATAAACACCTTCTGTTGTCATTAATTCATAATACAAATTATCTTCTTCTAAAATATCCATTGATTGTTTGACAATCTCTTTATCTATGCTAACTGTGTACAGAACATTATCAAATTCATCAAATATCTGCGCCCCATTTCCTGTAATCATGCCACAGTGAATACCGGCTTCATTTAATACTGGACGTGCCTCAGAATATCCTCGTCCTGTTGCTACCATAAACTCGACACCGTTTTCGGCTGCCGTTTTAATCGCTTGTTTATTTAACTCAGAAATATCTAGATGGGATGATAAAAGCGTGCCATCCATATCAGATGCTATCAATTTAATCATAATGTTCCTCCTAGTTCTTTTATTACTATTAGTGTACCATTTTTTTTTGAAAGATACATTTATAATAAAAAAATTATGATAAACTAAAAAAGAGGTGACGATAATGTTAAAAAACTTAATTACAACAGATTGGAAAGACGTTTTACAAGATGAGTTCAATCAAGCTTATGTAGAAAATTTAGAAAGCTTTTTAGAAGATGAATACAACAATAAAACAATTTTCCCCAAGAAAGAAGAAATATTCAGTGCTTTAAACCACACATCTTTTAACGACACAAAAGTCGTTATTTTAGGACAAGACCCTTATCATGGTGACAATCAAGCTCACGGACTAAGCTTTTCTGTTTTACCTGGCACCAAGCTTCCACCGTCATTAGTTAACATTTTTAAAGAGCTTGCTGATGATTGCCAAATAAACATGCCCTCTACAGGTGATTTAACTCCTTGGGCAAAACAAGGGGTTTTACTACTAAATACTGTCCTAACTGTCGAAAAATCAAAAGCTCATTCACATAAAAATAAAGGATGGGAAAACTTCACAAACGATATAATTAAATCACTAAACAATAAAAAAAATCCTATCATTTTTGTTTTATGGGGAAAACCAGCTCAACAAAAAAAGAAGCTTATTGATCAAGAGAAACATATTATTATTGAAGCACCTCATCCCAGTCCTCTATCAGCTTATCGTGGTTTTTTTGGTTCAAAACCATTTTCTAATATAAATTTATCACTTGAAAAAATAGGACAAACACCAATTGATTGGTCGTTATCTTAATCTGTATTAATTATACATAAAAACTGTTTTGTTTATATACAAAAAAAACGTAAGATAATTATGTAAAGTCTAAGTTTTTTATAAAAAACAGAACAAAATACTGTTCTTTTTGTTCAAAAACATGATATGATAAATAGGTGAAAAAAAGTATAAGAAAATTGGAGGATGTTTTCGTGGAATTATTTGACCAACTTAAACATAAAATTATTAACAAAAATATACGTATGGTATTCCCTGAACCAACAGATGAACGCGTTTTAGGTGCGGCTGTCCGTTTAAAATCAGATAACTTAATCGAACCAGTTTTAATTGGAAACCCAGATGTTATTAAAGAATTAGCTGCTTCACGTGGACTAAGCGTTGATAACTTAGAAATTATTGATCCAGACACTTACGAAAAATTTGACGAAATGGTTGCCGCTTTCATTGAACGTCGTAAAGGAAAAGCAACTGATGACCAAGCTCGTACTATTTTAAAAGATGAAAATTACTTTGGTACTATGTTAGTTTATATGGATTTAGCTGACGGACTTGTAAGTGGCGCTATCCACTCAACAGGTGATACAATTCGTCCTGCATTACAGATCGTTAAAACAAAACCTGGTGTAAGTCGTACAAGTGGGGCATTCTTAATGTTAGGTAACCGTGATTCAGAAAAATATATTTTCTCTGATTGTGCTATTAATATTAATCCTGATGCTCAAGCATTAGCAGAAATCGCTGTTGAAAGTGCTAAAACTGCTGAATTATTTGATATTGATCCTAAAGTTGCTTTATTGAGCTTCTCAACAAAAGGATCTGCTAAATCAGAAGAAGTAACAAAAGTTGCCGAAGCGACACGTATTGCAAAAGAACTTGCTCCAGAAATGGCGATTGATGGGGAGTTACAGTTCGATGCATCATACGTTCCTTCTGTTGCAAAACAAAAAGCACCTGAGTCAGATGTTGCTGGTCAAGCAAACGTCTTTATATTCCCTGAAATCCAATCAGGAAATATTGGCTACAAAATTGCTCAACGTTTAGGCGGATTCCAAGCCATTGGACCTATCTTACAAGGTTTAAATAAACCTATCTCTGACTTGTCTCGTGGATGTAATGAAGAAGATGTTTACAAATTATCTATCATTACTGCTGGACAAGCAATCATGAGTAAATAAATGCTATATACTAAAGGTACGTAAATCTTTTATGATTTGCGTGCTTTTTTATTTTTTTCTAAATGATATACTATGACTAAACAACTGTTAAAGGAGTACGTTTATGACCGTTTATTTAAACAACGATGACCAAACGCAGCGATTTGGTGAGCAACTTGCCTCTCTAGCTAAACCAGGAGATATATTCATCTTAACTGGTGAATTAGGAGCTGGTAAAACAACTTTTTCTAAAGGATTTGCTAAAGGACTTGGCATTAAACAAATGATTAAAAGCCCAACCTATACTTTAATTCGTGAGTATGATACAGGGCGTCTTCCTCTCTATCACATGGATGTTTATCGAATTGAAGGTGACGCTAGTGATCTTGGACTAGAAGAATATTTTGATGGGGATGGCGTTTGCTTAATCGAGTGGGGAGAAATTATTAAAGATTCTCTAGATAATGATTTTATTGAAATTTTTCTACATAAAACACCTGAAGACACACGATTTATTACCGTGGAACATCGTGGTGCTAAAGAGAGATTCAATCAAATAACTGACATGATGGCTGCCTATGACTGAGATAAATATTACATTAAGACAAGCTATCCCAAGTGATGCCGCCAATTTAATACAAGCGATTCGTTTTCTTAATACGGAGACCCCGTATTTGGTTGTGAGCCCACATGCATTAAATATGTCAGTTGATGCAATGGAACATGAGATAGATTATATTTTTAATCAACCAAATCAATTTATTTTACTCGCTTTTAATCATAAAGACATTATTGGTATAGCAACGATTGTCAGCGAAGAAGAAAATTGTTTTAAACACGTAGGAGAACTTGGTATTACCATAAAAAAAGAATTTTGGGGTCTAGGTTTAGGAACTGCGATGATTCAAGAAATGATCGAATTATGTCTTGAGAGTCAAATAATAAAACGAATTGAAATAAACGTTCAAACTAGAAACACTCGAGCGATTGGTGTCTATGAACAAATTGGATTTGTTTTAGAAGGAATTAAACGACAGGCTTTTTTATCTGAAGATAATAAATTAATTGATGTTGCGGTGATGAGTTACTTATTCCCAAAAAAAAATTCAACGACTTAAACACACAGTCGTTGAATTTTTTTATTTTCTAGATGATTTCTTTTTTTTACGTTTTGTTTGATCTACTTTTTTCTTACTTCCTGATTTGAGAGAAGAATTTCCATTAGAACGTTCTTTCGAACTACT
The DNA here is from genome assembly GCF_003471765.1 of Vagococcus sp. AM17-17. Classification (NCBI taxonomy): domain Bacteria; kingdom Bacillati; phylum Bacillota; class Bacilli; order Lactobacillales; family Enterococcaceae; genus Vagococcus; species Vagococcus sp. AM17-17. The sequence continues at coordinate 76,290 of NZ_QRJY01000004.1, read as the reverse complement.
TCCACTTGACTTTCTTCTTCCTTTTGTTTTTCCTTTAGACTTCGCTTTATTATCTTTTTGTTTACCTTTGCCTTTTTTAGCTTTTTGTTTACTTGTCCAGAAATAATATCCAGCTCCACCAGCAGCGACAACTGCTACGACAGCGACAATCCATACCCATATTGGTGTTGATTTTTTCGTTTCAGTCGCTTTTGTTTTCGATGAATCTGTTTTATTAACATCATCACTTGAGGTATTTTTTTCACCATCATTTGACGTGTCTTCACTTTGAGCACTTGATTGTTCATTAACCTTATTTTCTTCACTAGAATTTTTTTGACTATCATCTGTTTTTTCTTTTGAATCGTTTGTGTCATCTTTTTCCGACGCTTTCGTTTCTTCTGTTTCGATGACTTTACCATCTTCAAAATTATAACGAACATCTGTTGACTTATCACCTTCTGCATCTAACATACCTATCATAGCTTCTTTTGTTCCTTTAGGTATTGGTACCTCAAACTCACCTTTATCGTTGGCAACAATTGAGCCTGCCAAATTTGTTAAAAAGATATTAGCATTTGGTGTGGTCTTTCCAGTTAAAACATTCCTATCCTTATCGTAAGTCAAATCGTATAGTAATTTATCATCGGCTGCATGGACTACACCAGAAAAACTCGCTAATCCAATTATGACAAAACCTAAAACGATAATTTTTTTCCATTTATCCAACATATTCCCCCCTTATCTTACATCTATCAACAATTCTACTGGACAATGATCGCTTCCGTAGACGTCTGATAGAATAGTGGCATCTGTCAATTTTTCAGCTAGTGCTTTAGCAACACAGAAGTAATCAATACGCCATCCAGCATTATTTTTTCTTGCATTAAAACGATAGCTCCACCAACTATATGCCCCTTCTTTATCTGGATAAAAGTAACGATACGTATCAATAAATCCACTATCTAATAATCGAGAGAATGCTTCTCTTTCTTGGTCAGAAAAACCTGGATTATTACGGTTACTCTTCCAATTTTTCAAATCAATATTCTGGTACGCTACGTTTAAATCTCCACATAAAATAACTGGTTTATCTTCATTTAGGTTAGCCAGATACTCTCTAAATTGCTTTTCCCATGCTAATCTAAAGTCGATTCGCTTTAACTCAGCTTGAGCATTTGGCGTATAACAGTTAACCAAATAAAATGTATCATACTCTAGCGTGAGTAATCGTCCTTCCATATCAAACTCTTCAACACCCATTCCTTTTTTAACAGAAAGTGGTTCAATTTTTGTAAAAACTGCAACACCAGAGTATCCTTTTTTTTCAGCGTAATTCCAATACTGATAATAATCCGGTAAATCTATCTCTATTTGACCTTCTTGTAATTTGGTTTCTTGCAGTGAGATGATGTCTGCGTCTATGTTTTTTATATCATCGTAAAAATTTTTTTTTACAACAGCTCGTAATCCATTCACATTCCACGAAATCAACTTCATGTCGTTCCTCCTATTTTTCTCTGTGTATATATTTTATCATAAAACCCTAGGATATTGTACCTTTAATCTGATTAATCGCACATGCACTTTATAGACTCACCAACTATTTAACTAAATTTATGTTAAAATAGTAACACGATGATTATTTGAATTAAGAGAGGGTATTATTGTGATAACTAAAACTATTGTTCAACATTTTCCAAACATAACTATACTAACAAACGAACCACTTTCAAATTATACCTATACAAAAACAGGTGGCCCGGCTGATTTTTTAGCTTTCCCAAAAACAAAACATGATGTCAAACAATTGATAGACTATTGTAAACAAGAAAATATCGAATGGATTTGTCTTGGAAATGCGAGTAACTTAATCGTTCGTGATGGTGGCATTAAAGATGTCGTCATTATGTTAACCGAAATGAATCATGTTTCTGTCGATGACACATCGATTACTGCTGAGTCTGGTGCGAAATTAATCGATGTCTCTTATGATGCATTGAAACACAGTTTGACAGGTCTTGAATTTGCTTGTGGTATACCTGGAAGTATTGGTGGCGCAGCTTACATGAATGCAGGGGCTTATGGTGGCGAGTTATCTGACGTCTTTTATTCGGCTGATATTATTTTTGAGGATGGTTCGATTAAAACATTCTACAAAGATGACATGGATTTTTCTTATCGACATAGTGTTTTACAATCCTTAAAAGGAATTGTTTTATCCGTTACATTCAATTTAGAAAAAGGTGACGCCGTGTATATAAAAGAAAAAATGGACGAATTAACACATCTTCGTGAATCAAAACAACCACTTGAATATCCGTCTTGTGGTAGTGTATTTAAACGTCCTGAAGGGCATTTTACTGGTAAATTAATCCAAGATGCTGGTTTACAAGGTCATATGATTGGTGGAGCTCAAATTTCTGAGAAACACGCTGGTTTTATTGTTAATATCGATCACGCAACAGCTACTGACTATGTTACTCTAATCAAATATATTCAAGATGTTATTTTAGAAAAATTTGATGTGTCTCTTGAGCCTGAAGTTCGAATTATTGGAAGAAAATAAAAAAAGTATGACGTTGCTTTTTAGCAAACGTCATACTTTTTGTTTTGAATAAATTGAATCATTACCATTTACCAAATAGGCCAGTACAATAGCAAAAAATGCGTATGGAATTAACTCAAACCCAAATATTTCACCTGCAATAAAAAGTGGCCCAATAATAGTATTGGTTGCACTTGAAAATACCGATACAAATCCAAGTGATGCGACAAATTCAATTGGCAAGCCAAAGAGATTCGCTAGTAACACACCACAAGTTGCGCCTATAGAAAATAGTGGTGTCACTTCCCCACCTTGAAATCCTATTGCTAATGTAAAAATCGTAAAAATAAGTTTTAGTATAAAATCATACGAATAAACTGTTCCTTGATTAAATGCTGCTTCCACTAAATTACTTCCAAGACCTGAATATCGTCCCTTTCCAACTATAATCAAACCTATCATTAAAACAATTGATAATAAAAACACTTTTTTATACTGTGATAAAGAAATCGCTTGAACCCATTGTTTCACTTTTTTTAGTCCAATAGAAAACAGACGTCCCACTAAACCAAATACAACACCAAATAAACATAATATTCCAACCAATCCGACTGTTAGTTTAGGCACGACTGAAATAGTAGATGAAAATACTGTTAACCCTAATAACTGTGACACGTAACTGGATGTCACTGCTGCAATACTTGCTGATAAAAGAGACTCTATTGATAAAGTTCCGACTACTAATATTTCCATTGCAAAAAATGTTGCTGCAATAGGTGTATGAAATAATCCGGCAAAGCCTGCGGCCATACCTGTTACTAATACTATCTGCTGTTTTTTTCCATAGTTGGGTAAAAATCTATTCCAAATTTTTTCAGTAAACCAATTAGTAAACGTTCCCCCAATTTGGATAGCAACACCTTCTCGTCCAGCACTTCCACCAAATAAATGCGTGAGCCATGTACTTAACGTCACGATTGGTATCAACCTTAAAGGAATCACTTCTCGCGTGTCTTGCCCTACCTCAAAAAGAAGGGTTATCCCTTTTTTACTTTCCTTGCCATATGTTTGATAAAGCCATTCAATAAATATCCCAACAAATGGTAAGAAAAAAATAAGCCACATAAAGTACGTTTGCCTTACTCCAGTCACAAAAAGCAATACTCTACCAAAAATAACTTCTAACACACCAACGATTATGCCAATTATTAATCCAAACACAATCCATTGTGCTTGTTCTTTTATTTTTCCCATCTTATTCACCCTTCTTTTTCACACAAAAAGTCTACATACCTAAATAAAGCATGTAGACGTCATTAGCTATTTAGCAGTTTTAGTTAAATTTCAACTATGGGAGAACATCATTCCCGTTTAAGTTATTTTCATTTTACTCATTTTTTTGAAAAATATCAATAGACTATTATCTATTTTATCGTTTAGAGTATAACACTAATTTAATTCCAATGTTTAAAAAATCACATAAAATTCATATAAAATGAATAAAAAACACACATGCAACTGATAATATTCACATATATCCTAATTAAGTCTTTTTTTAGGAGGTTTGAAGAATTATTCATTTTTACCACATTATTCTATTGTTAGGAGGAATTAAATGTCATTATTACTAATTGAAATTTTTATCATGGTTGGAACAATTATTTATGGACTTATGAAAGGAGGCGCGCTAGGTTCTGGGGTATCAGCCATTGTGGCCTTGTTTATCATGCTATTCATTTTTAAATTGCCGCCATCATCACCACCTGTTACGGCTGTTTTAATCATTATGTCTATCGGTATAGCAAGTGGTGCACTACAAGCCTCAGGTGGGATGGATTATATGATACGCGTTGCAACAAAAATTATTCAAAAGTTTCCGAAAGCGATTACAATCGTTGCACCACTTGTTTGTTTTCTATTCGTTTTTGGCATGGGGACAGCAATGATTGCTTTATCATTAGAACCAATCATCTCTGAAACTGCTCTTAAATCAAAAGTTAATCCAAAAGGTGCTTTAATTTCTTCTGTATTAGCTTCTAACATGGCTCTACTGTGTAGCCCGGCATCATCTTCAACAGCATATGTTGTAACCTTATTAGCAGCGTATGGTATTTCTTTAGGAACATATCTGACAATCGCCTTGCCTGCCACTTTATTATCTATTATCATGTTAAGTATACTATTAAGCTTAGTTAATAAAAAATTACCTTTTGATGAATCTATCTTAGAAGATATGATTATTGCAGAAGAAGAAACTGAACTAGCTCCTGCTGCTAAAAAATCAACTATAGTTTTCTTACTTTGTGTGCTATGCATTATTGTTTTAGGTTTGTTCCCAAGCTTATTACCAGAGTATAATGTAGATGGTGATCCTGTTAGAATTGCAACTGCTGACTTAGTTCAGATGTTTATGTATTTGTCTGCTGCAATCAATATCATACTCTTTAAAGTGAAATCAAAAGATATTTTACATGCTCCAGCTACTGCTAACGCTTTAGGCGCAACCTTAATTGTATTGGGTCTTGGCTGGGTTGGTTCAACTATCTTTGGTGCTCCAAAAAATCAAGCCGTTTTAGTATCAAGTGTCGGACAGATACTAGCTGACTATCCTTGGGTTATCATCTTTATCTGTGCGTTTGTTGCGATGATTATTGGTGCCCAAACGGCCGTTGCAGCAATTATTTTCCCATTAGCACTGACACTAGGTATATCACCAATGTTACTTATTATTATTGTTCAGTGTCTAAATGTTAACTTTGTGATTCCAGCACAACCGACGTTGTTACTTGCAGTTGAATTAGATAGAACTGGGCGGACTAAGGTCTTTAGTTTCATCATACCAGGAATAATTATAACCGCACTTTCTATTGCTCTATCTTATGGTATCACACTATTTATGTAATCATTGAATATTAGGAGGATATAATATATGTATAAACAAATCGAAAAATTAATTACTCAAAAACAACACACTTATTTCCAAACAAGTGATAAAATTTGGGATATTGCCGAAACAAAATTCCATGAAAAAGAATCAGCAGACGTGTTGATTAATGTATTAAAAGAAGAAGGATTTAGCATAGAAACAAATATTGGAGAGATTGACACAGCATTTGTTGCAAGTTTTGGAAATGAAGGTCCTGTCATTGGATTTTTAGGGGAATATGATGCACTACCTAGCATGTCTCAAAAAGCAGGTTCTACACAAAAAGAAGCAAATCCGGATACAGAAAACACAAATGGACATGGCTGTGGACATAATTTACTTGGTACAGCTTCACTTGCTGCTGCAATTGCGACCAAAGATTATATTACAGAGCACAATATCCCTGCGCAAATTAAATATTTTGGTTGTCCTGCTGAAGAAGGCGGATCTGGAAAAACATTTATGGCAAGAGCTGGTGCTTTTGATGGATTAGATATGGCGATTTGTTGGCATCCAGGAACAGATAATGCCATTTGGGGTGTAAAAACACTAGCTAATATCCAAGCAGCTTTTGAGTTTAAAGGAAAATCAGCTCATGCTGCAAATGCTCCAGACATGGGACGTAGTGCACTTGATGCTTGTGAATTGATGAATGTCGGTGGAAATTACCTTCGTGAACATGTGACACCAGAAGCAAGATATCACTATGCGTATATGGATGCTGGGGGTGTAGCTCCTAGTGTTGTCCAAGATCATGCAAAACTTTTATATTTAATTCGTGCACCAAAAGGAAGCCAAGCAAAAGAAATTTATGATCGTTTATGTAAAATTGCAGAAGGCGCGGCTCTTATGACTGAAACAGAAGTAACCGTACATTTCGACAAAGCTTGTTCAAACTATATTCCAAACGTTGTGTACTCTCGCATTATGGGAGACGTGATGATGCATTATGGTGGACCGGAATTTGATGAGGAAGATCAAGTATTTGCTAAAGCAATTCATGATACATTAACTGAAGAAGAAAAACAATTTAGAATGATTCCACCTGCTACACCTGTTGAACAAAAAGTCTTAAAAGAAAATGTGGGTAAAGTATTAGCTGACTATGTTTACCCATTCAATGAGGTATTAACTAACGTTACTCTCCCTGGTTCATCTGATGTGGGGGATGTCAGTTGGATTGTCCCAACTGTTCAATGTATCGTTGCAACAGAAGTTCAAAATACCGCCATGCATACATGGCAATGGGTTACAAACGGAAAAAGTGGTATTGCTAAAAAAGGAATGATTCAAGCATCTAAAATAATGGCAGCAACAGCTGTTAAAGTGCTTGAAGAACCTGAATATATTGATCAAGCGAAGGCTGAGCTAAAAAATATAACAGATGTAACGCCTTACGTGAATCCAATTCCAGCAGACGTTAAACCAAATAGTTTAGCATTCTAACAAAAAAAGGTGAAGCAATTAATTTTGCTCCACCTTTTTTATTATTTAATTTTGACAATCGTTCTTCCTGAATGCGTGCCTTCTAATAATTGTTTCGTCACTGGAATGATATCCTCTAACGAGATTTCATTAGCTATAGTCGCCTCAATCATCTCTTTTGTGATACTTTCTTTAATTGTATCCCATAACGCAGATTTTTTTTCTGTTGTTAATTGAACTGAATCAATTCCAAACATCGTTACACCGCGTAAAATAAACGGTAAAACTGTCGTGCTAAATTTAATACCGCTTGCATTTCCACATAGAGAAATTCCCCCACCGTATGAAATTTTAGGTAGTATTGCTTCTAGTGTTGCCCCACCAATCGTATCAATGACATAATCAAATAATTGTTTTTGTAATGGACGAGTATTTTCAAGCATTTCTTCGGTACTAATAATATGTTGCACACCTAAAGAATCCAAATAATCCGTCGATTTTTTGCGTGTTAATGCGGTGATATTGTTGAATCCTTTAGCTTTTAATAAATTAATCACCATACTTCCAACTCCACCTGTTGCTCCGGTTATTAAAATACTGGCTTCTTTGTTTTCGCCTAAACCAACAGATTCTAGACGATGAATCGCTTGAGCGGCTGTTATTCCAGCTGTCCCAACAAACGCAGCTACTTTTAAATCTAAATCTTGTGGCACAACTTGAATCCATTCACCTGGAATACGTGCTATTTCACTAAAACCTCCTGTGTGACTTACACCTGTCCCTTGACCAGTTACAACTACTCTATCGCCAACAGATAATCCTTCGTGAGTTGTTTCTATAATAGTTCCTGAAAAATCGATACCAGGAATCATAGGATATGACCGAATAACTCCCCCATTTTTTATCGTTGCTAAGGCATCTTTATAATTTATCGCTGAATACTCAACTTCAACAAGTGTGTCCCCTTCTGATAATCTGTCAACTGACCAATCTTCTATACTTGAGATAATGCTATCATCTTTTTCACTAACAATAAGTGCTTTGAATGTTTTATCCATCATTTACATCGTCTCCTCATCTCTTTGATAAACTTAGTTTATCATAAAAAAACAACAAAATGTGATATCAAAAAAATGAATTGATTTGTTGAAAATCATCTTGTATACTACCATCAGAAAGTAAACTAAAAGTTTAATATTAATAAACATCTGTCATTTGAAGTTTAGTATATATAAACTATTAGACTGGAGGTGTTGACCATACTTATCGGGAAAAAAATCAAAAACTTACGAATACAAAAAAATTTAACACAAGAAGAATTAGGAGAACGAACAGATCTCACTAAAGGATACATTTCTCAATTAGAACGGGATTTAAGCTCCCCTTCCCTAGAGACATTTTTCTCCATTTTAGAAGTATTAGGTGTGTCTCCAAAACAATTTTTTGATGAAAAATATCAAAAACAACAAGTCGTCTATCCTAAAGAAGATCAAACCATACATCTTGATGAAGATAAAGGGTATGAAATAAATTGGTTAGTTTCTGACTCTAATGAAAACGAAATGGAACCTATATTATTAACTCTAGAAAAAAAAGGTGAATACAAAGAATTTGAACCATCACAATCCGAAACATTTGGTTATGTGTTACAAGGAAAAATCTATGTTACCATAGGTGAAGATACCTATATTGCGTCAAAAGGTGAAAGTATTTATTACCAAGCACTCAACCAGCACCAAATATCTAATGCTCACGATGGAGTTAGCAAACTCCTCATTGTTGCAACAAATTCTTATTTATAGTAAAGGTGGGAGAAAATGAGTCACACAATTATTGAATTTAAAGATGTCGTGAAAGAATACGACGACACCACTGTATTAAAAAAAGTGAGTTTTGAAATCGAACAAGGAAAATTTTATACCTTATTAGGTCCATCAGGATGTGGTAAAACAACGATTTTACGCTTGATTGCTGGTTTTAGCGAACCAACATCTGGAGAAATTTTATTTGATGGAAAAGTGATTAATAAAGTTCCCGCAAATAAACGTAAAGTAAATACTGTATTCCAAGATTATGCTCTTTTTCCTCATATGGATGTTTATGAAAATGTGGCATTTGGGTTAAAAATCAAAAAATTACCTAAAGAACAAATTGATGTAAAAGTACGTGAAGCTCTACGTTTAGTTCAGTTATCTGGTTTAGAAGAAAGACAAATCGGTGAGATGTCAGGTGGACAAAGACAACGTGTCGCAATTGCTCGTGCCCTTGTAAATGAACCTGAGATTCTATTATTAGATGAGCCGTTATCCGCTCTTGATTTAAAACTTCGAACTGCCATGCAATCAGAGTTACGTGAATTACAAAAACGTTTAGGGATTACGTTTATTTTTGTTACTCATGATCAAGAAGAAGCATTAGCTATGAGTGATGAAATTTTTGTTATGCATGATGGAAAAATCGAGCAAAGCGGCTCTCCTTCTGATATTTATGATGAACCGATTAACCGTTTTGTAGCGGATTTTATTGGAGAAAGCAATATTGTAAAAGGGGTTATGATTGAGGATAACTTAGTTGAATTTGTCGGAAAACAATTTGAATGTGTCGACAGTGGTATGAGGGAAAATGAGCCCGTTGATGTAGTAATGCGTCCTGAAGATATTTCCCTAGTACCTGTCGAACAAGGAAAATTAAAAGCGACAGTTGATACCTTATTATTCAGAGGGGTTCATTATGAAATTTTCTGTATTGATTCTGAAGGAAATGAATGGGTGGTGCATTCAACTAAGAAGCCACTTGAAGGACAAGCAGTTGGTTTATTTTTTGAACCAGAAGACATTCATGTCATGCGTTTTAATGAATCAGAAGAAGATTTTGATGCCAGATTAGAAAGTTATGACGACTAAGGAGGGTTGATAAGTGACACAATCAAAACGATTCTATACTATTCCCTATTTTTTATGGATAGCTCTATTTGTTATTGCACCAGTAATTTTAATTATTTATCAATCATTTTTTGATATTAATGGGCAATTTACTTTAAGTAATTACCAACAATATTTAACAAGTAAAACTTACTTGAGTATGACCTTTAACTCATTATTCTACGCTCTACTTATTACCCTATTTACACTAGTGATTAGTTATCCAACAGCTTATTTTTTAACAAAATTAAAACACAAACAACTGTGGCTCATGTTAATTATCTTGCCTACTTGGATTAACTTGTTGTTAAAAGCTTATGCGTTTATTGGGATTTTTAGTATCCATGGTGGAATAAATAACTTTTTAGATACTGTTGGTATTGGGACGCAACAACTTCTTTTTACAAATTTTAGTTTTTTAACCGTTGCGACCTATATTGAAATCCCATTTATGATTTTACCTATTTTTAATGCCTTAGAAGAAATTAACCCTTCTCTTGTGTTTGCCAGTCGTGATTTAGGCGCGAGTAATTTTGAAACATTTAGACGTGTCATCTTCCCACTATCTTTAAATGGCGTAAAAAGTGGTGTGCAAGCCGTATTCATCCCATCACTTAGTCTATTTATGCTAACTCGCTTAATTGGGGGAAATCGTGTGATAACACTTGGAACGGCCATCGAACAACATTTCCTTGTCACACAAAACTGGGGGATGGGTTCAACCATTGGTGTCGTTCTGATTATCGCGATGTTTATCATTATGATGATAACTGGTGAGAAGAAAAAGAAAGGAGCGAAGAAAAAATGAGCAACCATAAATTTAATTGGAGCCATCTCTATTTGATTTTAGTTTTCATTATTCTGTACGCACCTATCTTTTATCTAATTTATTATTCATTCAACGCCGGTGGAACGATGACATCATTTACCGGATTTACGTTAGAACATTACCAAGCTGTCTTTGAAGACACCAGGTTAATTGGCATTGTGATAGACACGTTCTTACTAGCTTTTCTATCTGCTTTAATCGCTACTATTATTGGAACGTTTGGTGCAATGGGGATTCACTACACCAAACAACGTGGCGTACGACATACATTACTAAGTTTAAACAATATTTTAATGGTGTCTCCTGATGTTATTATTGGGGCAAGTTTTTTAATCCTATTTACTTTTCTAGGGACTTGGTTTGGGTTTCAATTAGGTTTTATGTCTGTACTACTCTCTCATATTGCTTTTAGTATCCCGATTGTCGTTTTAATGGTCTTGCCAAAAATGCAAGAGATGAATCCATCACTTATTGATGCTGCACGAGATTTAGGAGCAAACAACTGGCAGGTACTAAGACAAATTATCTTACCTTATTTAACACCAGGAATTATTGCCGGATATTTTATGGCATTTACCTATTCATTAGATGATTTTGCTGTGACGTTTTTTGTAACAGGGAATGGATTTAGTACTTTATCTGTTGAAATTTATTCTCGTGCCAGACAAGGGATTAGTTTAGAAATCAATGCCTTAAGTGCCCTTCTATTTCTGTTTTCTATTTTATTAGTGACTGGGTATTACTTTATCAGTAAAGACAATAAACCAAAATACAAAAAGAAAAAAACACAAAAAATAGGAGGTAAATAAGATGAAGAAACTCAATGCTCTTTTTTCAGGTATTCTTCTTATCATTGTCCTTCTAGCTGTTACTTCTTTTAATCTTGAAAAAAACAGTGGTGCCTCTGGTGGTCGTGTATTAACTATCTATAATTGGGGAGATTACATTGACCCTTCGCTAATCAAACGATTTGAAAAAGAATATAACTATAAAGTCATTTACGAAACCTTTGATTCGAACGAAAGCATGATGACCAAAATCAAACAAGGTGGAACAGCCTATGATTTAACCATTCCCAGTGAATACATGATTCAAAAAATGGTTAAACAAGATATGCTCATTCCGCTTGATCATTCTAAAATCAAAGGACTAGAAAACATAGATAGTCGTTTTCTAAATATTCCATTTGACCCTAAAAACAAATTTTCTATCCCCTATTTTTGGGGAACATTGGGAATTATATACAATGATGAATTCGTTAAAGAAGGTCAGATTAAACATTGGGATGATTTATGGAATCCCTCACTAAAAAATAATGTGATGTTAATTGACGGAGCTAGAGAAGTCATGGGATTGGCTTTAAATAGTGACGGGCATTCATTAAATAGTAAAAATGATAAACAACTAGATAATGCTTCAAAAAAATTAGATGGACTAAGTTCCAACGTCAAAGCGATTGTAGCTGATGAAATCAAAATGTACATGATAAATGGTGAAAGTGCTGCTGCGGTCACATTTTCTGGTGAAGCTGCTAGTATGCTAGAAGAAAATGAGCACTTGCATTATGTGATTCCAGAAGAAGGCTCTAATCTTTGGTTTGATAATTTTGTGATCCCAAAAACAGCAAAAAATATTGATGGTGCGTATGATTTTATTAACTTTATGTTAAAACCAGATGTCGCTGCTCAAAATGCCGAATACATTGGTTACTCTACGCCAAATAAAAAAGCGTTAAAAATATTACCTAAAGAAATTACAAGTGACCCACAGTTTTACCCAAGTGACAAAATTATCGAGCACTTAGAAGTGTATGAGGATTTAGGACAAACCTATTTAGAGCGCTATAATGATCTATTCTTAAAATTTAAAATGTATCGTTAAAGATAGGATTTTTTCCTATCTTTTTCTTTATTCAATAAAATCTCTAAAGTCAGTACTTAAATTGTTTTATATTCACTCTTTTTTCATGTATAATCAAACAAATAGAATATTTTGAAGAATTGGAGGTAGTCAATGGAAATCATCGAAAAAGCCCCGGCAAAAATAAACTTGGGACTTGATGTCCTTTACAAACGTGATGATGGTTATCATGAGCTTGAAATGATTATGGCAAGTGTTGATTTATCCGACCGATTGATTTTAACAGCTATTCCAACTGATGATATCATTATTAAAACTGACAATGGCTTCCTACCAGTAGACCGTAAAAATAATATTTATCAAGCAATTGATATCATGAAAAAAACATATGGGTTTACTCAAGGTGTTGAAGTAAATTTAAAGAAAAACTTACCCGTTGCGGCTGGTTTAGGTGGTGGTAGTAGCGATGCTGCTGCGGCATTTAGAGGGGTCAATCGTTTGTTTAACCTGGGTGCTACATTGGAAGAAATGGCTAAATTATCCGTTCCAATCGGTACAGATATCCCGTATTGTTTATATGGACAAACAGCTCTTGTTACTGGCGTTGGAGACCGTGTTACACCACTCTCTCACCCAATGCCACAGTGTTGGATTGTTCTAGTCAAACCCAAAATCAGTGTATCCACTCCTCGCGTGTTTTCAAAAATACAAGTTGACTCACTTTCGCATCCAAATATAAAAGCTATATATCATGCAATAGAAAACCAAGATTACCAAGAAATGATTCAACATTTGGGGAATTCTCTAGAATCTTACACGATGGAAGTTTTTCCTATTGTTAAATATGTTAAAAATAAAATGTTAGAATTCGGAGCAGATGCAGCCGTCATGAGTGGCAGCGGTCCTACCGTTCTTGCGCTTTGTAAAAAACGTTCACGAGCTGTTCATGTGGCAAATGCTTTAAAAGGATTTTGTGATGAAGTGTATTTAGTTAGGACATTAAACAGATAAGAAGTAGAAGCTAATCTGCTTTTTATCTGTTTTGTTATGGACAACCGATTAACTATTCTTGCTTTATTTTGACACAAGTGTTATGATTCTTTTGGTTTTAAAACGTAACGTTTACGATTAAAGGAGGTTACTATGAATTATATTGACGTCAAACACCTCACTTTTTATTATGATGATGAACCTGTGTTGGAAGACGTTTCTTATACGGTCAGTCCAGGTGAATTTGTCATACTAACTGGTGAAAATGGTGCGGCAAAATCAACATTAATAAGAAATACACTAGGGTTACTAAAACCTAATGAAGGAGAAGTTTATATCTCCCCTACCAATATAGATGGACAAAAATTAACAATTGGTTATATTCCACAACAAATCGCCTCATTTAATGCGGGATTTCCAAGTACTGTATTAGAGTTCGTTCAATCGGGCAGATTTCAACGTGGAAAATGGTTTAAACGTCTAGATGACGTTGATCATCGACATGTCGAAAAAGCTCTTAACTCTGTTGGCATGTGGGATATGAGAAAGAAACGCATTGGGGATTTATCAGGTGGACAAAAGCAACGTGTCTGTTTAGCCCGTGTATTTGCGACTGATCCAGATTTATTTGTACTTGATGAACCCACAACAGGGGTGGATGAATCCTCTCGAAATGATTTTTATAAATTACTACAACACAGTGTCAAAGAACACAATAAAGCAATTTTAATGGTGACACACGATCATGAAGAAATAAAAGGTTATATGGATCGACATATCCACCTTGTTAGAAAGGAGGAGACCGAATGGAGATGTTTTCATATGAGTTCATGAGACGAGCACTTATTGCTGCTTCTATGATGGCTGTAATCGCCCCATCTCTTGGTGTATTTTTAGTATTACGTAGACAATCACTTTTAGCAGATACCTTATCACATGTTTCCCTTGCAGGGATTGCTCTTGGTTTTTTTATTAATGTTAACCCAACAATCACCACATTAATTGTCGTAATTGCTTCTGCCTTTGTTTTAGAGTACATTAAAAATCTTTACAAGTCTTACTCAGAGGTATCTACTGCGATTTTAATGTCAGGTGGATTAGCTGTTGCATTAGTTTTAATGAATTTAACTAAAGGGAAAAATTCCATGAATATTCAACAGTATTTATTTGGCTCTATCGTAACAATCAATTGGCAACAAGTTAAAATACTAGCTGTCTTACTAGTTATTATAGTTAGTTTATTTTTGGTATTGAGGAAACCAATGTATGTATTAACTTTTGACGAGGACACAGCACATGTTGACGGACTGCCAATTCATGTACTATCTATGCTATTTAATGTTATTACAGGTATCGCTATCACTGTGATGATTCCTATTGCTGGAGCATTACTTGTGTCAGCTATTATGATTTTACCAGCCACTATCTCGATGAAGATTGGGAAAACTTTTTCGACTGTTATTTTAAGTAGTATCGTAGTTGGATTTATTGGCATGACTTCTGGTCTTGTTACATCGTATCAATTAGATACACCACCAGGCGCAACCATCACATTAATCTTCATTGTGATGTTTATTCTAATTAATTTACTAACTAATGTTCGTAAAAAAAACAGACAGGTTTCCAAATAATCTGTTCGTTTTCACGAACATTTTTTATTTATTTTCAAAAATACTTTGCTTTTTTAAATTTACATACTATAATAGTCTATATTACTTAAATTTAACTTTAAAAGGAGTATCTTAATGAAAATAAAACGAAGTGAACGCTTAATTGATATGACTGCTTATATCTTAAATCACCCCCATACATTAACTCCTCTGACTTATTTTGTAAAAAAATATGAATCAGCAAAATCTTCAATTAGTGAAGATTTAACAATTATCAAAAAAACATTTAAAGAGCGTGGTTTTGGTGTTCTTGAAACAGTGGCTGGAGCTGCTGGTGGCGTTATTTTTACACCATCTATTCCATTTAGTGAATCAAAACAAATGATTGATTCATTATGTG
Organism: Vagococcus sp. AM17-17; assembly: GCF_003471765.1. Lineage (NCBI taxonomy): Bacteria > Bacillati > Bacillota > Bacilli > Lactobacillales > Enterococcaceae > Vagococcus > Vagococcus sp. AM17-17. The sequence continues at coordinate 60,802 of NZ_QRJY01000004.1, read as the reverse complement.
AACGCTTATCTGAACAAGATCGATTACTTCCTGGTGGGTACGTTTATCTATCTGATTTACTTGGAGAACCGCAACTACTTAAACAAATTGGGCAAATCATTGCAACGCAGTATGCTAATAAAAACATCGATGCTGTTATGACGGTCGCAACAAAAGGTGTGCCAATCGCTCAAGCGGTATCATATTACCTAAATGTTCCATTTGTTATCGTGCGTCGTGATTCTAAAATCACTGAAGGCTCTACTGTAAGTGTCAATTATGTATCAGGGTCATCTGAAAGAATTGAAAAAATGGAGTTATCAAAACGTAGCTTAAAACGTGGGTCTAGAGTGTTAGTCGTAGATGATTTCATGAAAGGTGGCGGAACGGTTAATGGAATGAAAGCCTTAATCGAGGAATTCGAAGCCGAGCTTGTTGGTATCACTGTATTTGCCGAATCAACGTTCAGTGGTCGTCGTATGGTTGATGACTACACTTCACTTATTTGCGTTAAAGAAGTCGATACAAAAACTAAAAATATAACGGTTGTTCCTGGTAACTATTTTTCTGTTATGGGTGCAGACGCCACAGATTAATAAATTTAAGGACTTGAATATCAAGTCTTTTTTTTGTTAAAATAAAGTGTTTAAAAATACACTTAAGGAGTGTCAATATCGTGAAAAATAGATTTGCTATCATTTTAGCAGCTGGAAAAGGCTCTCGTATGAAGTCTTCTCTATATAAAGTGCTGCATCCAGTCGCTGGAAAGCCGATGGTTGAACATGTTCTAGAACAAATCGAACCTTTAAACACAACTGAAATTGTAACGGTTGTTGGGTATGGTGCTGAGAAGGTACAAGAACAATTAGGAGAGCGCTCAAAATATGCTCTACAAACAGAACAATTAGGGACTGGGCATGCTGTTTTAGCAACGTCTGATTTATTAAAAGACAAAGATGGTACAACATTGGTTATCTGTGGAGATACCCCCCTACTAACTAAAGAGACACTAACTAAATTAGTCAACCATCATGAACAATTAAATGCCAAAGCAACTATTCTATCAGCTGTTGCTGAAGATGCTACAGGTTATGGCCGTATCATTCGAAATGATGAAAACTTAGTCGAAAAAATCGTCGAACAAAAAGATGCTTCAGAGGCAGAACTTGCCGTAACAGAGTTTAATACTGGAACATATTGTTTCGATAATAAATTTTTATTTGAAGCATTAGAAAAAGTTGGAAATGATAACGCACAGGGTGAATATTACTTGCCAGACGTGATTAGTATTTTAAAACAACAAGGAGAAGTTGTCACAGCATATATCATGGACTCTGAAGAAGAATCAATGGGGGTTAATGACCGTGTTGCATTGGCTAAAGCAAACCAATTAATGAAGCAACGTATCAATGAACAACATATGCGTCAAGGCGTTTCATTTGTCGATCCAGACAACACATATATTGAATCAGATGTCGTTATTGGATCTGATACTGTGATTGAACCTGGTGTGATAATTAAAGGCAACACAACGATTGGTCATAATTGTATCATCCGTTCAAATTCTACTATTACTGATAGTAACATTGGCGATGACGTCGAAATTAAGTCCTCTACGTTACAACGAGCAGTCGTTGGAAATCATTCTGATGTGGGACCTTATGCCCACCTACGACCTAATACTGTGATTAACGAAAACGTCCATATAGGTAATTTTGTCGAGATTAAAAATGCTTCCATTGATGATGGTTCAAAGGTTGGTCACTTAACTTATGTTGGAGACGCAACTCTTGGTAAAGACATCAATATCGGATGTGGCACAGTATTCGCTAATTATGATGGCAAAAACAAACACCATATAACTGTTGGCGATCATGTATTTATCGGTAGCGGAACTATTTTAGTTGCCCCATTAACTGTTGAAAACAATAGTATGACTGCAGCTGGTTCTACTATCACTAAAAATATCAGTGAAAATGACTTAGGTATTGCTCGTGCTCGTCAGGAAAATCTAGAAGATTATGCTAAAAATTTACCCTATAATAAATAATTTCACTGCAAACACTTGATTTATTAGTAGAATATGTCTAATATTTGTATGTAAGTTTATACTCAGTTAAAAAGAAGAAAGTGGAGGTTCTCATGTCTAATCATTACTTTGATCCAAAGTTAAAAATCTTTTCGTTAAATTCAAACAAGCCTTTAGCAAAAAAAATTGCTGATGCAGTTGGTGTGGAACTTGGTAAGTCTGAAGTAAGAAAGTTTAGTGATGGTGAAATTCAAATCAATATCGAGCAAAGTATTCGTGGTAGTCACGTATACTTAATCCAATCTACAAGTAACCCTGTAAACGACCATTTAATGGAATTACTGATTATGATTGATGCTCTAAAACGTGCAAGTGCACAAACTATTAACATTGTTATGCCATATTATGGCTATGCAAGACAAGATAGAAAAGCTCGTTCTCGTGAGCCGATTACATCAAAACTTGTTGCTGATATGTTAGAAACTGCTGGAGCAACTCGTTTATTAACACTAGACTTACACGCTGCACAAATTCAAGGATTTTTTGATATTCCAGTGGATCATTTAATGGCTGCTCCTTTACTAGCAAACTACTTTATCGATCATGGTTACGAAGGCGATGATGTAGTGGTGGTTTCACCTGACCATGGTGGCGTAACACGTGCTCGTAAATTAGCTGAAAATCTAAAATCTCCAATCGCGATTATCGACAAACGTCGTCCAAAAGCTAATGTTGCCGAAGTGATGAATATTATCGGTGAAGTAAAAGGTAAAAAATGTGTCATTATCGATGACATGATTGATACAGCTGGAACAATTACTCTTGCTGCTGAAGCCTTGAAAGAAAAAGGCGCAACAGAAGTCGTTGCATGTTGTACTCACCCTGTTTTATCCGGACCTGCAATTGATCGAATCAACAACTCATCAATTGAAAAATTAATCATCACAGACTCTATCCTTTTGCCAGAAGAGAAAAAGTCTGATAAAATCGAAATAGTTAGTGTTGCAGAATTAATGGGCGATGCAATCAAGCGTATCCATGAGAACAAGCCAGTTAGTCCATTATTTGAAAAAAAACGTAAATAAAAAACCGTGGGGAGTTATTCTCCTCGCGGTTTATTTTTAATTTTTGTTTTCTATTTCGTCTTCTTGTTTAATAGTTGATTGTTCTGCTAATAATTGACGAATATCTTTTAGAACATCTTCAGTTGTTTCAGCTGTTTCTTCCTCTTCTTCTTCAACCTTATCTTTTGTCATTAAGTTTTCTGCTTTATTAACAGATTTTACGATAATGAATAAAACAAATGCTGTAATTAAGAATGTGATAATTGCTGAAATCAATTTACCATAATCAAACGTGACACCATTTAATGCAAACGTCATGCCTTTTGTTGCATCTTCCACTGTTTCAGCTCCAGGAAATAGTAAACTGATAATCACTCCTATAATTGGTGTAATCAAACCATCTACCATAGCACTCACAACGCTCGTAAATGCACCACCTATAATAATACCAACAGCCATATCTATTACACTACCACGTGCAATAAACTCCTTAAATTCCTTTATCATTTTCATATCCCCCAATCATTTCCATATTATAGCAAATTTTTTTATAAAAATCATTTATAATAAATTGACATGTAACACTGTTGTAATATATGATAATATATCGTAATGATGTATATTTATTGTGAGCATTACAATTTTGTTAAGTTTTAATCAAAAAAATAAAATCCAATGTGTTTTCCTATCTTACCACCCTTTTTTTTGGTAACCTAGAGAGTGTATCGTCATACTTAAAGAACCACTTGATGACGATAATAAAGGAGTTTTTTTATGACAATTAAATTAAATAACCAAGTGAATTTACATATTATTCCAACAACAAAATATAAAACTGTTCGCATTGTCGTTCGATTTGCAACACCTCTTGATGCGACTTTTAGTAGTAAACGTTCGTTACTTGCAAGTTTAATGGAAACAAATAGTTTAAACTTTCCTGACCAAGTAGCATTAAGTAAAAAACTAGCTGATTTATACGGGGCAGGGTTTTATGTGAGTGTTAATCGGACTGGTAATGAGCATTATCTAAGTATTGGCTTAAATGTCATTAACGATAACATCGCGCCCAATGGTGTTTCTATTTTAGAAGATTCTGTCGAATTTTTAAAAGAAATTATTTTTAATCCTAATATTAAAGATGGAAAATTTGATGAGGAAACATTTAATCGTGAAAAAGAAAATCTAATCATTGATATTGAATCAATTTTTGATGATAAACAAACTTACGCTTCTATGTCTTTACAAAATCTTTTCTTTTCAGATAGTAAAAATCAAAAAACACCAAGTTTTGGTGATATTGAGCAAATCAAATCTGAAACACCAAAATCTATTGCTGACTACTACAATTATATGATTCAACACGATAAAATCGATATCCTAGTTAGTGGTGATGTTGAAGAAGGATATGTGGAAAAATGTTTTAAAAATTTCGGTTTTTCTGATAGAGAAAAATTGGATACTGAACTGTTTTACAAACAACCTTTCAAAAATATTATTCAACAAAAAAGTGAAGTTCTACCTGTTATGCAATCTAAATTAAATATTGGTTATCACTGTGATGTTTATTACCATGATGACATGTATTTTCCATTAATGGTCTTTAATGGACTGTTTGGTGGATTTCCACATTCGAAATTATTTTTAAACGTTCGTGAAAAACATAGTTTAGCTTATTATGCAAGTAGCTCAATTGATCCGTTTAGAGGATTTTTAACTGTACAAACTGGTATTGATAGCTCAAATCGTGAACGTGTCTTACGATTAGTTAATGAGCAATTAAAAGACATGACAACGGGTGAATTTCCTGATGATTTATTAGAACAAACAAAAAAAATGTTAATCAATCAATATTTGTTATCCTCTGATAATCAACGTGCAGTTGTTGAACAACAGTACCTCTTTTCTAACGTTCCTTATGCTGATTTATCTCAAGATGAGTGGATCAAAAAAATGAATGCTGTCACTCGAAAAGACGTTCAAGATGTGGCAACAACTATTAATTTACAAGCAGTTTATTTCATGGAAGGAGGAAAATAACATGAAAAAAAACTATTATCCTTCTATTAATGAAACCCTTTATACAGAAGTGTTGCCTAATGGATTAGAAGTGATGTTACTGCCTAAAGAAGATTTCCATAAAACATATGGTCTTTTTACTACAAATTACGGCTCAATTGATAGTGAATTTGTGCCGATTGGAAAAAAAGATTTTATCACGGTTCCTGATGGTATTGCTCACTTTTTAGAACATAAATTATTTGAAAAAGAAGATGAGGATGTCTTCCAAAAATTTGGTCGTCAAGGTGCCGCATCGAATGCTTTTACAAGTTTTACTCGTACAAGTTATTTATTTTCAAGTACTGATAACGTTATGCAAAATGTCGAAACATTAATTGATTTTGTTCAAAGTCCTTATTTTACAGAAGAATCTGTCCAAAAAGAAAAAGGGATTATTGGCCAAGAAATCCAAATGTATCAAGATGAACCAAACTGGCGTTTATTTTTTGGTATTTTAAATAATATGTACCCAAAACACCCATTACATATTGATATTGCTGGAACAATCGATAGTATTAAACCCATTACAGCAGATGATTTATATACTTGTTACAGTACATTTTATCATCCAAGTAATATGAACTTATTTATCGTTGGAAAAATGAATCCTGAGGAAATGATGGCCTTTATTAAAGACAATCAAGCAGCCAAAGAATTTCCAAAAGCAACTGAAATCAAACGTCATTTCCCGAAAGAAACAGCGGATGATATTGTTAAAGAAGATAGTATCACCCTATCTGTTAATCGACCAAAGGCAGTTGTTGGCTTAAAAGGACTTGATACACCACCTGAAGATGGATTTGAACGCCTTAAATATCAAACAACGATTCAATTATTATTACAATTATTATTTGGTATGAGCTCAAAAAATTATCTTACTATGTATAATAGTGGCTTAATTGATGATAGCTTCTCATTTGAATTTTCATTTGATCGTAGCTTCCACTTTGCCGATTTCAGTTCAGATACTGATGAGCCTGAGCGTTTTGCCAACCAAATAATTAATTACTTATTGAAATCAGATAATAGTCCTGAATTAACCAAACAAAACTTAGATTTGGCGAAGAAAAAAATGATTGGAAAACATTTGAAATCATTGGATTCACTAGAGTATATTGCCAACCAATTTAGCGGAATGAAATTTGGTGACACAACTTTATTTGATTTAGTCACTGTCATTAATAGCATTGAATTAAGTGACATCAAAGCCGTACAAGAATCATTTATCAGACCTGAAGCATTAAGTCGCTTCTTTATCTACCCAGAAGAAAGGTAGTTTGACATGAGATATGTGTTAGTTACAGGAGCTAGTGGAGATATTGGCTCTGCTTGTGTTTTAAAATTAGCTAAGAAAGGATACTCCGTTTATTGCCATTATTATCAACAAGAGAATAAAATCACCTCATTGATTAATGACTTACAACAATTGTATCCAAAACAGGATTTCTTTGCTATCCAAGCTGACTTAAGTCAAGAAAGTGATGTCAATCGACTAGTTGACTCCTTATTTCAACTTCATGCCATTGTATTTGCTCATGGTGGAACAGTTTATAAACTACTAACTGATACGACTGAAGCAGAGATGCAATTTTTATGGGATACTCATTTAAAACAACCCATTCGCTTGTGTCAACTATGTCAATCTTCGCTAACAAAACAATCTTCTAGTCAGATTGTTTTTATCAGTTCGGTCTATGGTCTGATTGGCAGCTCTATGGAAGTTATGTATAGTACAGTTAAGGGCGCACAAATCTCTTTTGTCAAAGCTTACGCGAAAGAAGTCGCCTCCATGAACTTAACAGTAAACAGTATTGCGCCAGGAGCTGTAGAAACACAAATGAATGCTCTATGGACTGAAAATGAAAAATATGAACTTATTTCAGAGATACCACTTAATCGTCTAGCACATCCTGAAGAAATTGCCTCACTTGTTACCTACTTATTAAGTGAAGATGCAACTTATATGACAGGTTCTGTCATTCCTATAACTGGTGGTTGGACGCTTTAATTAAAAATTAGAAAGAAAGGTGCACGCTCCCGTGGATACAATCGGTGAACAATTAAAAAAAGCCCGACTAAAAAAAGGGTTGACCATAGAAGACTTACAAAAAATTACAAAAATTCAACGTCGTTATCTATCTGCCATCGAAGCAAATGACTTCGATGCTATGCCTAGTGATTACTATACTAGAACCTTTATTAGACAATATGCTGAAGCTGTCGGACTGAATTCACGACCATTAATTCGCCGATTTGAAGGAAAACCTGATGAAATCTATGAACAATTGCCATCTGCTACACCAGTCAAAGGGTCTCGTAAAGAAAAACACCAAAAAGAAGCAAAAAAGCAGACCTCTTTTAAATCTTATTTGCCAGTCATTTTACTTTCTCTAGTTGTTATTGCTATAATAGGGACAATTATTTATGCTATGCGATTAGATATTGCCAGTGGTCCACTTGTTCCAAAACCTGAAAAAACGGTTGTCATTGGTAGTAGTAGTGATCAAAGTGAAGAAAGCAGGTCACAATCTAGTACTACTGAAACATCTAAAGAAACCAAAGAGTCTTCGTCTAAAAAAGCTGATAGTGAAAACAAGTTTAGTATCACATCTGATACCACTGAGTTAGTCACTTATGCTGGTAAAAATGTTTCTACTCCAATAAAACTTGATTTTACTGCTTTAGAAGGACCAGTTTGGATTGGTTTACAACAAAGTGGAACAAATGCTATCTACTATCAATATACGTTACAACCAGGTGAAACCATTAGCTCTGTTGTACCTGAAGAAGCCACAGGAATTGATATTATTGTCGGGGCATCAAATAATTTATCAGTAAAAGTCAATAACAAAGAACTCGCTTTTAACAAAGCTAATCCAACTACTGGTAAAAAAATTATTACTATAAATTTTGATACTACTAAGGAAAATGAATAGTAAAAAAAGGAAGGTCGTTTATAAATGAATTTACCAAACAAGTTGACGGTCATTAGAATCTGTATGATTCCACTCTTTATGATTGTTGCTTTAGCTCCACTTAACTGGGGGGAGGTTGATGTTTTTGGTACCCCCTTATTAATCACTCAACTCGTTGCAGCGATTATTTTTGCGGTAGCAAGTATTACAGATTGGTTAGATGGGAAAATTGCTAGAAAACATAATTTAGTCACAAATTTTGGAAAGTTTGCTGATCCATTAGCAGATAAAATGTTAGTTATGACTGCTTTTATTGTTTTAGTTGGACAAGGTAATGCCCCATCGTGGGTTGTTTCCATTATTGTTTGTCGTGAACTAGCCGTAACAGGTTTACGTCTATTACTTGTTGAAGATGGTGAAGTCATGGCAGCTGCATGGCCTGGTAAAGTCAAAACAGCCACTCAAATGGTTGCAATTATTTTATTATTACTTGGCAATGTTCCATTTAACGCGATTAATTTACCGTTAGATCAAATCTTTTTATATATTTGTTTAGCAGCCACAATCTATTCAGGTATAGATTATTTCGTAAAAAACAAACACGTCTTCAAAGGTTCTATGTAATAACTGGCTCTGCTTCTGTTAAAGTAATGACTCGAAGTAGAGCTTTTTATCTTTTTATTGGTTATTTTTTCGTAAGACACGTATAATAACCATGAAAGTATTATAATTAAGGAGTGATGACATGTCTTCTCTATTTCGTTCCATCCAACGCCACGCTTTTGCTCGAGGAATCATCTATTTATTAGTCGGTATCTTGATTTTTCTTAGACCAAATCAGTTATTCAATATGGCTGTCTATTTGATTGCAGGATACAATGCTATCCTTGGTTTAATTAATCTTGTCAGTTATTTAAGAAATCAACAAAATAGTCAAATTTCTGTGAGTATTTTTTATTTTATTGCCGCCCTTATGATTTGGCTCTTTGCTAGACCAATTGCTAGTATCTTACCTATCTTTTTAGGTATTATGATTATTATTGGTGGAGCAACAAAAATTTCAAGTGCGCTTAACTTTAAACAATATGTCAATATTAGTTATGTTCCAATGTTACTTTATGGTATTGCTCTACTACTTGCTGGAATCTTTATTTTATTTAGACCTTTCAGTAGTCTAATCGTTTTATTCAAGTTCTTTGGAGTGGTTCTAGCTCTATCAGGTATTTCTGAACTGGTTACAGCTATTAAAATTCGCAACTATAAAAATCCAGATGTGTTTTAATCGAAAAAACGTTGTCCTCTTAAATAAAAGAGAACAACGTTTTTTATTTTGATGAATTAATTTGCGGGATAACTGGTGTTTTTTTGTGATCCACTTTAACATCAAGTAAATCAAGAAAAAAGACGAAAGCTGGTATCCCTATAACCAGTCCCCAAACGCCGAAGAATTTTTCTGAGAACATCAAGATAACAAAGACATAAAAGATAGGTAAATCTGTTTTACTACTCATTAACTTAGGATTCAATAAGTATGATTCAATCGCATGGATAATAGCAATCATAATTAACACATAAATAACATCTTCAATACCACCTACTGTATAAGCAATCAACGATAGTGGAATACATGATATAATTACCCCTGCCACAGGAATTAAACTTAAAATAAATATCATTAAAGCTAAACTTAATAATTGATCTTGTGGAAATTTCATAAAAATCAACCCAATAATAGTTAATATTGTATTCACAATCGATATAATAAATTGGGCCTCTATCACAACCCCAAAAGTATTAACAAATTTTTTACCTAAATAAGCGACATCTTGGCTAAAGAGTCCTATCTTACTTTTGAAAAAGGCTTGACCAAACTCGGTTACCCAATCTTTTTCTATAATAAAGAAGAAACTTAAAATCAATGACATCACAAACGTAATTCCCATAGAACCAATGCTTGTAATGGTTGTGAACACTACTTTAGCTCCTGTTGTTAATTGTTGTTTGATTTCATTAAACCCGACATTTTGAGCAATCCATTCATATAATTTATTATTGGTATCTGCTTTTTGATAAAAATTAAAGACTTCTTCTATCATCTGTATCGTTTGATTAAACAGTTTTGGAACATATACTGTAATCGAAAAATATAAAAATACGATGATGAGTAGATACATTACTATCGCTATTAATTTTTTAGGGAGTTTGGTTAAATGGTGAATCCCCTCTACTCCTCGAATGATTAAATACGTTAAAATAAATGTTAGTAGAATTAAACTGATAATATTTCGAATTAAATACAGACATAAAAATATAATACATAAAACTATCGTTCGCCGAACACTACTATTTGTTTTCAAACGTTCCCACAAGCCAACCATCTTTTCACCTCACTGAATATTATATAGTTTATTTTACGATAAAAAGACTTGAAAAGATAGTATTTCACTTGTTGACCTTAACGTTACGTCAAGATGTATACTCACATTAATGAAAGGAGGAGTTTTTATTTATTCTATAACTGAATTAGCTAAACTATCAGGTGTTACTACAAGAACATTACGCTACTACGATAGCATAGATTTATTAAAACCCACACATATTAAAGAAAACGGGTATCGTTATTATAGTGAAAAAGAGCTTGATCGACTACAACAGATACTTTTTTATAAACAATTTAATTTTTCCTTAGACGAAATAAAATCTATATTATCAGATGATAGTGATTGCATCATTGAGTCTTTATCTAACCACTTTGATAAATTATTAGAACAGAAAAAACAGTTAGACAGACTTATCCTTTCATTAGATAAAACAATTAAGTACTACAAAGGAGAACTCAACATGACTAATGACGAAAAATTTGAAGCGTTCAAACAACAACAAATAAAAACGAATCAAGAAAAATACGGAGAGGAACTACTTCAAAAATACGATACAAAAGAAATAGAGACGTATGAATCTAATTGGATGAACCTATCACAGAATGATTTCAGCGACTCACAAGAGGCTGAACAACGTTTATTTAACTCATTAAATCAATTAGAACAAGAAGAAATCACAGACGTCTCCCATCCTTTAGCCGAAGAAGCCTTTCTTGCTCATAAAAAATGGTTATCGATTACGAGTCCATTTTATTCATCTGTTTATCATCAACAGATGTTGGATATGTATTTAGCTGATGAGCGTTTTACGTCTTATTATACTAAACATATTTCAAAAAACAGTTTAGTATTCTTGAAAGAAATTGTCTATTACTATACATTAAATAAATGACATTCATTTTAATATATCGTATAATAAACTCTATAAGTTATCATTTCAGTGAAATGGTAATTAGATTATAGGAGGTTTATTATGACAAAACCAACATGGATTAAAGACTTAATTTGGTATGTCGTCTTAATCATTGCATTAGTGTTATTACGAGTATTTGTATTTACGCCAGTCACAGTAAGTGGGGAATCAATGATGCCAACACTTGTTGATGGTGAAAGAAATATCGCATTAAAAATGGGCGATACTAAACGGTTTGATATTGTCTCACTGGTTGCACCAGATGACCCATCTAAAAATTATGTCAAACGTGTAATCGGTATGCCTGGTGACACGGTAGAATACAAAGATGACGTGCTTTATATTAACGGTAAAAAAATGGATGAGCCTTATTTAAATGAGAAAAAAGCTGAACTGAAAAAAACAAACCCTGATGACGTCTTAACTTATGACTTTACTTTAGAGTCATTAACTGGAGAGAAAACTGTTCCTGAAAATAGTTACTTTGTTATGGGGGACAATCGTCAAAACTCAAAAGATAGTCGATTCCCAGAAGTTGGGTTTATTCCTAAAGAAAATATTATCGGAAAATCCAAAATTGCTTTTTGGCCACCAAGTAAATGGGGTATGGTTAAATAAAGACTCGACGTGTTGATAGGTTACTATCGACACGTTTTTTTGTTGTATGATTGAATATTTTTTATGCTACACTAAAACTAAATATCAAAGGAGTTTACTCACATGGTCGAATTATTTATCCTAATGATGGAGCGTGTTGGATTAATTATCCTCTTAGCTTTCTTATTAGTAAATGTCCCCTACTTTAAAAAATTATTACTAAGCCGGAACTCCTATCAATCAAAGTTACAACTTGCTATTATTTTTAGTTTATTTGCTATTATCTCAAATTTCACCGGAATCGAAATTAAAGATAATCAAATCGTTCCAAGTAGTATCCTAACCAACCTACATGACAATGTATCCATTGCAAATACTAGAACTTTGGCTATCGGTGTTTCTGGTATTGTCGCTGGACCCTTTGTTGGTGGGATGGTCGGGATAATTGCTGGAACTCATCGTTTCATTCAAGGAAGTAATTATAGCTGGTTCTACATCCCTTCTTCTATCTTAGTTGGTATATTATCTGGCTGGCTAGGTAAAAAAATGACGAAAAAAGGAAAATTCCCTTCGCCTACTCAAGCTGCTTTGATTGGAGCATTGATGGAAAGTGTCCAGATGCTTTTTATCATGTTATTTAGTGGTGGTAGTATTCAACAAGGCCTTAACTTAGTTAGTTTCATTGCGCTACCTATGATTATTCTAAATAGTACGGGAACCTTTATATTCTTATCTATCTTAACTACTACTTTGCAACAAGAGGAACAAGCCAAAGCTGTTCAAACACATGATGTTCTAGAACTAGCTGCTGCCACTCTTCCCTATTTTAGAGAAGGTTTAAACGAGCATTCAGCTCAAAAAGTCGCAACTATTATTCAGCACTATACAAAAGTGAGTGCTATTAGTTTGACAGATAGTCACCGAATACTCGCTCATTATGGTGCGGGAAGTGATCATCATATCCCCGAATTAGAAGTTATTACAGAGTTATCTCGTGATGTTTTAAAAAATGGAAAGCTCTCCATCGTGCATCATAAAGAACATATTGGTTGCTCGAATCCAAGCTGCCCTTTAGAAGCAGCTATCGTGATTCCTTTGTTTGTTCATAAAAAAATTGTCGGCACACTTAAAATGTATTTCACTGACGCCAATCAACTCACACATGTTGAAGAACAATTAGCACAAGGTTTAGGAACTATTTTTTCTTCGCAAATTGAACTAGGTGAAGCAGAAGTTCAATCTAAGTTGCTAAAAGAAGCTGAAATCAAATCATTACAAGCACAAGTTAACCCACACTTTTTCTTTAATGCCATTAATACCATTTCAGCTCTAATGAGAAAAGACAGTGACAAAGCCAGAACATTATTATTACAACTCAGTACTTATTTTAGAGGGAACTTACAAGGTGCCAGACAAACCTTGATTCCTTTAAAACAAGAATTAGCTCAAGTTGATGCTTATCTTTCTTTGGAACAAGCACGATTTCCAAATAGATATTCTGTCACGTTTGACATCGAAGACGACATCACACATTTTGTCGTGCCACCTTACGCCGTACAGATACTAATAGAAAATACCATTAAGCATGCTTTTGGAGCTAGAAAAGAAAATAATCATGCCTATGTTTCTATTTATAAAGAACAAGAACAATTAATTATTTCTGTGGCAGATAATGGGCTAGGCATTCCTGAAGACAGGTTGCTACAATTAGGAAAAGAACCTGTTTCGTCTAAAAAAGGAACCGGTACGGCTCTAGAAAACTTATCAAAACGAATGATTAACTTGTTTGGTGGTCAAGCTAGTTTTGATGTTAAAAATAATTCAGGAGATGGCGCAACCTTCACCTTAACCATACCACTGATTGAAGCAAATGGTGTAAATACTTTAATATAAAGGAATGATTCCCTATGATACATGTTTTACTTGTTGACGATGAACCTTTAGCTCGTGACGAACTAACCTATTTAGTGACACAACACCCTGGTATCACGTCAACTGCTGAAGCTGATTCTGTCGAAGAAGCCATGGAACAAATCATGGATAAAAAGCCCGACATTATTTTTTTAGATATTCATTTAACTGATGAAAGTGGGTTTGATTTAGCGAATAAACTAAAAAAATTGAAGAAACCACCTTATCTTATTTTTGCAACAGCCTATGATGATTATGCACTAAAAGCCTTTAAGGTAAATGCCATGGACTATATTTTAAAGCCCTTTGATGAAGTGGTCGTCCACGAAGCATTAGATAAAGCAATCTCAATCATCAAACCCACAGAAGGACCTGTAAAAAAAGTGACTGATTCCATAGATGCGATTCCCATTCAGGGAGAGGATCGGATTTTTCTCGTTCACCCTAAAGATATCTATTTAGTCTCTGTCGAAGATAAAGAGTTAAGTGTTCACACTGAAAAAGAAACGTACCAAACAAGTGGGAGTTTAAGTAAAATCGAAAGACGTTTGCCGATGGATTCCTTTGTCAAAACACACCGAAGTTTCATCTTAAACACTACAAAAATCCAAGAAATACAACCTTGGTTTAACAATACACTACAAGTCACACTAGATAATGGATTAAAAGTGCCTGTCAGCAGATCCTACGTTAAACCATTCAAAGAAATGATTGGTTTATCTTAATCAAATCACTGCCATTTTGCTTCATGCATTTTGGGAGTGATTTTTTGTATTATACGCTTACATTTTTGCGTTTCACGGTAAAAGCCACACAAAATGGCTTCTTTCTCCTATACTAGGTTTATCAAATGAATCAGTGAAAAGGAGTTTTACAAATGGAAAAAAAAGTTTATTCATTCTTACACCAAGCATTTATTTTTGCAGCAATTATGCTCATCTCTAAAGGGATTGCCTATGTATTACCTATCCCTATGCCAGCTTCAGTTATTGGGTTGATTCTTTTATTTGCAGCCTTAAGCACAAACATCGTGAAACTAGAGCAAGTTGAGGGTTTAGGAACAAGTTTAACTGGTATTATCTCTTTCCTATTTGTTCCTTCTGGTATCTCTTTATACAACTCATTAGACATTTTAAAAGTTTATGGCGTGCCAATTTTAGCAGTCATTTTTATTGCAACTTTTGTTATCCTAGCAGTTACTGGATGGAGCGCATCTTACCTATTAGGAGTTAAAGAAAAATCTGGTGCTAAAGAAAGAAAACTAGCCTTTCTTAAAAAACAACAATTAGAGGAGGTACAAAGATAATGACCCCATATATTGGTATTGTTATTTCATTCGTCGCATTTGGTGTTGGGACATTTTTATTCAAAAAAACAAATGGTTTTTTCTTATTCACCCCATTATTTGTTGCTATGATTCTAGGTGTCATCATCTTAAAAGCAACTGGTATCAACTACGAACAATATAATCAAGGTGGAACAGTCATCAGTTTCTTCTTAGAGCCTGCAACCATTGCCTTTGCTATTCCTCTATACAAAAAAAGAGATTTACTACAAAAATATTGGTTAGAAATAGTTGCTGCGATTACAATAGGATCAGCAGTATCTGTCACAAGCATTGTCGCTGTTGGAAAACTAATTCGTATGCATCCTCAAATGATGGTTTCTCTATTACCACAAGCGGCAACAACAGCGATTGCAGTTCCTATCTCTGAATCAATGAATGGAATTGTTTCTTTAACTGCCTTTGCTGTCATCTTCAATGCTGTTATCATTTACGCAACTGGAAAAATGGCGTTAAAATTCTTCCACATCAATAACCCTATTGCTAAAGGTTTAGCACTTGGTTCTGCTGGTCATGCTTTAGGTGTATCAGTTGGAATTGAACTAGGTGAAACAGAAGCAGCCATGGCAAGTATTTCTATGATTCTAGTAGGAGTCATTACTGTCATCGTCGTCCCTCTTTCAGCAAGTTTATTACAATTAACTTAATACTAGACAAAAAGACACCATCTAACTTCCACATTTCCCTAAAAGTTAGATGATGTTTTTTTAATTATTTCTATCTAAAAGTACTTCTGTTACATGATACAAAATATCTTTTTCTACAATATCTGGTAATTTTTTTATGCTTGTTAAGGCTTTATTAGTGAATCGCTCTGCAATCATCTCAGCTTTTTCTATGCCTTTATATTTTTCGATTAGTTGCTGTACTTCTTTCATCTCTTGATTAGACAACTCTGTCTTTTTCTCTAGATAAGGTAAAAAAGCCTCACGATTTTCATTCATCGCTAAAATAAGCGGTAATGTATAGTACCCGTTCTTCATATCTTCAAAGACTGGTTTTTGCATGTCTTCTTGTGTCGATTTATAATCAAGGATATCATCCATAATCTGAAACGCCATCCCAATATTATAGCCGATTCGTTTTGCTTGAAGTTGTACTGTCTTTGGTGCATGCGAATAATGCGCTCCCTCATAACAAGAAAATTCAAATAACTGAGCCGTTTTTCCTTTTATATGTTGAAAATATTGTTTGACCGTAATATTTGTATTATACCGTAAATTCATTTGGTCCAGTTCTCCCACTAAAATTCGCTTCATACTTTGGGCATTTAATGAAATTGTTTTTAAATCATTTGTCGCATTTGCCAATAAATGAAAGTACACTGTAAATAAAAAATCTCCCGTATAAACTGCGATATCTTGTCCATATAGAGCTTGCACTGACGGCATTGAGCGACGTACAGGTGAATCATCGATAATATCATCGTGAACAAGCGTTGCAACGTGCAATATTTCAAGCGAGGCTGCCATACGGTAACGTTTCTTATCTGATTCTATCGTACCAAATTTTGAAAATAATAAAAAATATGCTGGACGTAATAATTTTCCACCAGCATCAAAAAATAATTGCAATGTTTCCGTGATTTCTTTATTTCGAATTTTAACTGACTTTTCCATGACACGCTTGGTTTCAATCAATTCTTTTTGGATAGTAGGATACATCTCCCACAGTGGATGAACAGTCATAGCGGCCTCCTATAAAATCATATAATCTACAATAATTAAGCAATGAACAATTTCCAATCATTCATTTTTGAAAAATACCTACTCTAACAGTATAATAAACAGTGGATAAAATGTGAAGGAGTTTACGAATGAATTTTAAAGTATTTGCCGAATTAATCGAACTTAAAGCAAAAGCTGCGAGTGTTTTCCCGTTTATTATGGGATTTTTATATTCATGGTACCATTATCAACAAATCAAACCATTATATATGCTCTTATTTTTCACCTCAATGTTATTATTTAATATGGCTGTCGATATATTAGATAACTACATGGACTATCATAATGCGACTGATGTGCACGACTATAAAGAAGAAACCAATATTATCGGGCGAGAAAATTTATCACTCACTCTTGTAAGAAATATGATGATTGGGTTGATTGTCTCTTCTGCTATTATTGGTGTATATCTTGCGTCTCAAACAAGCTGGGTCATTTTATGGTTAGGAATGTTTAGTTATTTCATTGGGATTACCTATTCAGCTGGACCAAAACCACTTTCTAGCCTTCCGGTTGGTGAAGTGACTTCTGGTGTGACAATGGGGATTGTGATTCCTTTAATCTGTGTTTACTTGAACGTATTTGATATTTTACCATTTGATGGTCAATTTATCATTCAAGTAGCGATTTTATCACTACCAACTGCTCTAGCCATTTCAAATCTTATGTTAGCTAATAATACATGCGATGTGGAAGAAGACGTTTTAAACAACAGACACACACTTGTATACTATATCGGAAAAAAACGAGCTGTGTCGCTATTTAAATTACTCGTGATTTTATCATTTGTATTTGCCACGCTTGGTGTGGTGTTAAATATCGTGCCCATCACGTTACTTGGTATTTGGTTAATTTTTCCGAAGATTTGGAAAAATACTATGATTTATTCGAAAGAACAAATCAAAACAAAAACATTTCCACTAGCCATTAAAAATTTAGGTATGATAGCCATCACACAAGTAGTTTTATTCTTTGTCGGTTTATGGTTTTAAAACTTCTTCGCTAACCAAACAAAAAACACCTACAGAAAAGGGAATAACTGTAGGTGTTTATATAGTCTATACTTCAATTAGGAGGAAGATAGGTTCATAGATAAGCACAAAATTAATAACGGCAACTTTAATTGTGTAACTCTTATCTATGAACCTAGTATAATACGGTGATAAAAAAATAAAATACCACAAATCAGCTATCAATAAACCAATTTTCAACATTTTTTATTTACTTCATTATATGAACGTTATGGTATTTGTTATAACCAAACATCATATGCTTCCCCCTATTTATTGATAATATTTTTTATATTCTACCATAAATAAGAAAATTGAGATTCATTATCAATTAAAAAATAAAAACGCCTTGAATAAATCAAGGCATTTTGACTATTTTCCACGTTTATTTCTTTTGGCTTCTTTAATAATTTTTAGTGCACGTTTTTTTGTTTTAATATTAGGACTACTTAAACGTCTATATGCACTAGATACATCTGTTTTTTCCATTGATTAGTCTCCCTCTGTTGATTTTTCTATCACTAATTGAAATACTTGATTAATGTCATCTTTATCGATATTTTTACCGATGATAACTAATTTATTGTCATTATTTTCGGTTAAACGATTAGTCAAATTAAAATTTAATAACTGATTCACACCTTGAATTTCTGTTTGAAAGTCTTGATCAGACACATTGACAAAACCTTTTATTCTATAAATAGATTCCTGATAGTTCATCATTAACCAAGAAAGCCAATTGTGTAATAAACCTTCTTTAACATAACCTGGTTCAGATATAATCATTGATTCAAATTCATGATGATGGTGATGATGGTGTTCTTCTTCATCATCGATTGATTGATTAAATAAATGATTTCCTAGTACCAAATCAGCTAACTCTGAAGATGATTGAATTAATGAAAACTCGTATATATCTGCTAACGGATTAATTTCTTTTAGTTGCTCTTTTATTTGATTGATACTGTCTTTATTCGTAACACTTTTTTGTGAAATCAATAGTCGGTCTGACATGACAAGTTGTTTTGTCGCTTCATGATGTTGGAGATTTTGTACAATATTCTCAGCATCTATAACCCCAATAACACTATCCAAATAAAAATAGGGCTGTAACTTAGGGGTCCCCACAATCATTTGAATAATTGGTTGTGGATCAGACACGCCACTTGTCTCAATAATAACTTGTTTAATTGGATAACCTTGTGTTACAAACACATCTAACACTGCTGTTAATGCATTTAACAAATCACTACGTAAACTACAACAAATACACCCACCGTTCATCTGTACAATATTTTCTTTTGAATGAATTAATAACTCATGGTCAATTCCTGCTTCACCAAATTCATTTTCTATAATAACAACCTCTTCAGGTGCTAGATCACTCCCTTTAATGACTTGATTGATTAATGTTGTCTTTCCTGAACCTAAAAATCCTGAGATAACTGTAATTGGTATCCACATATCCCTCTACCTTTCTGATAAATATTCAGTAATTTGTAGCCTATCATCATAACTCATATTTTCAGATAAAAGATGATCCTTTAACGATTCTTTAAACGAAAGTGAGATTTCCCAAAAACCATCAATCTTTTGGAAAAGATTGACGTCGTATCGTTTAAAAACAGGATACAGAGTCAAAAAGTCTTCAAAGGACATGTCTTCTTCTTCATAAAAATCTTTTACCCAACCCATATCTAATGCTTTTTCAGTTGGGAGGCCCTGTTCTGTAATAATTCCTACCTCAATCATATGCTGATACATCCTAATTTTATCTTCCATCTCAATATTCTTTTCATCAAAATGATAAGATAAACTATCTTCAACAAGTGGTGGATAAATAATATTCATCTAGATTCACCTCCTACTAAATGACTTTTCTACCTTTATAGTAACCATCACGTGATACATAGTGACTGCGTTTATATACTCCTAATACACTATCATAAGACACTGTTGATGATAGTTTTTTATGTGTTTGTCGCGCATTTTTCTTAGCTTTTGATGTTTTTCTTTTTGGAACTGCCAAATTGTTTCCTCCTCTTTTTTACCAACTTGCTTTTTTAACGCCGGGCAATTGTCCCTTATGTGCAAGTTCTCTAAATGTAATACGAGACACGCCAAACTTACGCATATAAGCTCTTGGTCTGCCATCTGTTTCATCTCTTAGCTTTAATCTATTAGGATTTGACTCTTTAGGTAGTTTACGTAACCCCTCATAGTCCTTATTTTCTTTTAATTCTTTCCTTATTTCTGCATATTCTGCCACTAATTTTTTTTGTTTTTCATATTTGGCTATCTTAGATTTTTTTGCCACTTTATTCAGCTCCTTTATTTTTTTGTCTCTTTAAATACCACATGCTGTCTAAGCTTTGGAGAATATTTTCTTAACTCCAGTCGTTCAGGTGTGTTTCGTTTATTCTTACTTGTTAAATACAATCGCTCTTTTGTTTCAGAACATTCTAATATAATGGGTGTTCTCATACATCTCTTCCTTTCTAATGAGCCATCATTTCTTGTGCGACTTCTTTTCCAGATAAGTCTTTAGGATAATAAGTTGGCCAGTTTTCAAGTTCTTTATACAGTGCTTCTTGACTATCATTGCCAAAGTACAAATGGAAATGAGCTGATTTTGTATCCGTGATTTCATGATCACTAAACTGAACATACTTAAAAGCACCTTGACTAGGATCTGTTGCCTCAAAACAATATCTCACACCACGGTTTCCTTTTTCATAAGTTAAAACTTTTTGACCAATATACTTATATTTTGAGCTCATTTTTTTACCACTATCATCAATAAAAGTCATCGTTGAATCTGTAATATCAATTTCTTTAATTGATGTTTTATACCCAGAATCATAATACTTTTTATATTCTTCAGCTGATTTATCTTTTTTCATTTTAGCTTTGTAATCAAACACTTGATCTAATGTGCCCTCTTTTAAAAGTGGGTAAACTGACTGCCAACTTCCTTTCCAATTTGATAATGGTCTATCCTGTATTTGATTATCTTCAAAGTATCCTGCTTGTACTGTTTTTTCAGGTGTTTTACTTACAATAGATTTTGTCGTTTCTTCGCCAGTAGTTTTACTCAAAGCTGTTAGATTTTCTTCCATAACTGAAACATAGTTTTCACCTTTATCAATTTCTTTTTGACTTAACCCCTCTAGCGGATTTAATACTAATAATTCCACACCAGTTTCTTTTGCCAATGTTTTAGCAATAGCATCTGTTGCATTAGATTCAAAATAAATATATTTAATATCATTCTCTTTCACATACTTATTTAGTTCAGCTAATCTAGCTGGTGATGGTTCTTCGTCTGGAGAAAGACCAGAAATTGGTACTTGTGTTAATCCATATTCCAACGCTAAATAACCAAATGCTGCATGCTGTGTCACAAAACTTTTTTGTTTAGCGTTCTTTAATGTATCTTGATACGACTTATCCAAAGTAGCTAATTTTTTTAAGTACTTATCAGCATTTGTAGTAAATATTTTTTCTTTGTCTGGATATCTTTTTATCAGTTGATTGCGAATTTCTTCGACTTCTTTAATTGCTAAACTAGGTGCTAACCAGACATGTGGATCTAGTTCATGTGAGTGCCCCTCCTTACCTTGTTCATGATGGTCATGTTCTTCTTCGCTTCCAGGTAGTAATACCATATTTTCAGTTGCTTTTATCTTTGTTACGTTCCCCTCCTTTAATACTGATTCAACGGAAGGTACCCACGTTTCCATATTTTCATTATTATAGACAAAGACATCACTATCTTGTATTTTCTTTAAATCCTTAGCTGATGGTTCAAAATCATGTGCTTCAACTCCGGCTGGAACAATCATATCCACTTCTCCAGCGTCACCTACAACTTCTTTCGTAAATTCATACATCGGATAAAATGTGGTGGCTACTTTTATTTTGTCAGTATTTGTCTGCTCAGTTTTAGCAGTTGAGCATGCTGCAAGTGACCCTCCCATCATTATCAAAGACATACCTAATATTATTTTTTTCTTCATCCAAAAACCTACCTAACTCTTTAACTTTTAAACCGTAATTATTACGCTTTATATTTTTGAATATTATCAAATATTTTTTTTATTGTCAACTAGATTCTTATTTTTTTTTAATATTCAGTAGTTGATTACATATCTACAACAAAAAGAAAATAATCTTTATTTATGATGTTAAAAAATGATTTTTTTTAAATGTGATTAACTTGTTTTTAAAAAATAGAATTTTAGCGGATTTTTCAACACCTTATTGACACTTCTTAAAAAAAGGTTATCCTTGAGATATCATCTAAAAAATGACTTTTTATAATACTGAAAGGAATGATATAAATGGCAGAAGTAGAAAGTTTTACATTAGACCATAATAAAGTTATCGCACCTTATGTTCGAGTGATTACAACAGAAAATGGAAAAAAAGGAGATTCAATCACAAATTACGATTTACGATTTGTTCAGCCTAATAAAGGAGAAATGCCTACAGGTGCTATTCATACTTTAGAGCACTTATTAGCTGATTTATTAAGAGATCGATTAGATGGAATCATCGATATTTCACCATTTGGTTGCCGAACTGGTTTTCACTTAATTGTGTGGGATAACTACCCAGCTGATGTTGTAGCAAAAGCGTTAAAAGAAACATTAACTCAAATTGTAGAAGAGATTTCTTGGGAAGATGTCCAAGGAACTGATGCTAAAAGTTGTGGAAACTATAAAGATCATTCATTGTTTTCTGCAAAAGAATGGGCTAAAACTGTATTAGATCAAGGAATCAGTACAGATGCTTTTGAACGAAAACCTATTTAAAATATTCCTCTATTAGATAACCTCTCTCACTTTGGTAAGGTTATCTAATATTTTTTTATGAATACCATAGTAATAGATTATTCATCTACAATCGAATACGATACAAGGGGTAAAATAAACAGAATGGTAATACATGACATTAGCATTGATTTATAAATATCATGTTAGAGGTTTCTATATATTTTTTATGACATAACACCATCCTTAAAGACAAAAAAACTATCACAGTCATTTACTGTGATAGTTTTTTTGTCTTTAACTAAGCAAATTTTGCTGCAAATTCACTAAATTGTTTTCCAGCATTTGCTAAAAATTGTTTTGTATCATCATTTGTTGGTTCTAAGTTTTCATCAAACAACTGATCGGAATGACCAATGTACAATTCAGGTTGTTGCATAGTTGGCATATCTAAAAATACTAATGACTGTCTTAACACATGATGTGCTAAGACACCTGAAATACCTGAAATAGATTGAGAAGCAACAAGTGCTGGTTTTTTAGCCCATACATTTTGTCCCCATGGTCTTGAAGCAACATCTAATGCATTTTTTAAAGCAGCTGGTATACTTCTGTTGTGCTCTGGTGTGACAAAAATAATGGCATCTTGTGCAGCGACTTCTTCTCTAAAACGTGTGTATTCAGCAGGTGAGTCGGCATCTAAATCTTGATTGTACAAAGGTAAATCACTGATGTTGATGAATGTTACCTCTGCGCCATTTGGTAAACCTTTTACTATTGCCTTTGCTACCGCTTCCGAATAAGAATTTTTTCTTGTTGAACCTACAATAACTCCATATTTTTTCATAATGATTATCTCCTTATATATACTTACATTTTGTAAGTTTTATTATATTATTATAGTAACACCGTCTTTTTATTAGTGCAATTTATTTGTCTCGGACTATTTTAAAAATTTATTATATCTTTTTATTTTTTTAGTGTATTATATTATCTAAAGAAATAACTACTAAACATTTTTAAGAAAGGAAATCTTATGACCAAACAAGCACATATCCAACTAGAAAAAATGAAACAAGTTTCAAAAGCAATTATTGTCGGTGATCCAAAACGGGTCGAACGTGTCGCTTCATGTTTAGAAAACGTAGAGAAACTTAGTGATAATCGTGGCTACATTTCTATTAAAGGTGACTACCAAGGCGCTTCTATTTTAGTCATTGCTACCGGCATCGGTGCTCCTTCCACAGCAATTGTTGTAGAAGAATTAGCTAACATTGGGATTGATACTATTATTCGGGTAGGAAGTTGTGGAGCCATGCAACACAATATTCCACTCGGTGCATTAATTATTCCGACAGGGGTTGTTCGCGATGAAGGATTGACAAAAAAATATGTTCCTATTGATTTTCCTGCTGTTGCAAACAATGAGTTACTATCTAGCGCAAAAAAATTTTTACCAAATGGTTATTATGGTATTACGCGTTCGCATGATGGATTTTATATGGAAAATAATGCCGAAACGGAAAAATATTGGTCTCATTTTGGTATTTTAGGTGCCGATATGGAAAGTAGCGCTCTTTATGTTTTAGGTAGCTTAAAGGGTATTCGTGCCCTTTCTATCTTAAATAATGTAGTTCTTTACGAAGCCGACTTAAGCGAAGGTGTCAACAGTTTAGTAAATGAAGAAGATGCTGTTGCAAAAGGTGAAATGGATTCCATAAAACTTGCTTTAACGATTTTAAATGAGTTGGGAAATTAAAATGACTGATACAAAATATTCATGGATTTATAATCAATTATTTGTTGGTTGGAAGCCATTTGAAGTAAAATACGTTTCTGTTTTATTATCTCTTCAACTGATTGTTTTTATGATTTCTCCAGACTCAGTTATCGGAATGATTAGTGGAGTTGCTGGTGTTATCTGTCTGGTTTATGGGATGAAAGGGCGAAAAATCACGTTCTTATTTGGTATTATTCAATGTCTTGCAATGACGTATATTGCTTGGCAGAGTCATGCTTATGGCTCATTTGTCATGAATATTATTTATGTTATCTCACAACCAATTGGCTGGTTTTTATGGGGCAATGATGGAGCTGTGCATGAATTCAAACCTAAAACAAAACAGTTCCTATTTTTAGGAAGTGTGATTGCTTGGGTCATTGGTTGGATTGTCATTGGGAATTTTGGTGGGCAACTACCATATATTGATAGCGCAAACCTTGTCATATCTTTAATTGCACAAACTCTTTATATTTTCAAATACAAAGAAAACTGGTCATTATGGATTTTTGTCAATATCGCCAATCTATTATACTGGTCACTACTTGCCTTTAATTCATGGACAGGAAAATCAGATATTGGCTCGTTAGGGATTTACCTTTCTCAAATTGCTCTACAAGCTGCACTTTTATTTAACAGTATTTATGCTAATAAAGTTTGGAAAGATTATGAAACTAATTAATAACAACGAAAGACTCAATTTAGAGTCTTTTTTTAACGTGCATTTATTTAGTCTTTTTCTTATTAATAGTGTACTCTTAAATAAATCGTGATTTTCAACATCATTAAAGGAGAGATAATATGACTTATTGGTTAACAAACGTGCGTATAGAAACTGGATTTATCAGAGAAAATGATTGGATTAAAGCAACTGAAACACAATTAGTGGCCATCCACATCCACAATGGAAAGATTACAACCATTATTCCTACAGAATATTTTTCTTCTAATGATGAAAAATTTATAGATTGTAATGAACAGTTACTACTACCAGGTATCGTAGAAAAACACTGCCACTTAGACAAAAGTAAATTAGGAACACAATATACTCCAATCACTCCTGTTAAAAGTTTAGTGGAACGTTTTGAAACAGAAATTCCTATATTGGATAGTCTAGATGAACCCATCGAGGTGCGTGCTAAAGCACTGTATGACTTAGAAGTTTCCCATGGCGTGACTGCGTTTAGGTCTCATATAGATATCGAACCAGCAACGGGCCTTAGATACCTAAACGCCATGACATCACTGCGAAAAAATGTGTGTACACCTATTGAACTAGTTGCTTTTCCACAACATGGATTATTACGTTCAAAAAGCAGTCAATTAATGGAAAAAGCTTTACAAAATGGTGCTAATTTTGTTGGCGGTGTGGATCCTTACTCGCTAGATGGCGACTATAAAGCATCTCTTCGTGAAACATTTCGACTAGCGACAACTTATAATGTGGGGATTGATATCCATGTTCATGATAGAAAAGAAGCTGGAACAACAACCATAAAAGAAATCATTCATTTAACTAAAAAACATGGATGGCAAGATAAAGTGTTTATCAGTCATGCATTTGGCTTAAATGATTTTGTTGGTGACGAAAGAAAACAAGTGTTTTCCGATTTAGCTAAACAGGGTATCCATATTGTAACGAGTGTTCCTATTACACCAAATACAATCCCTCCGATTATGGAGCTTATCGATTACGGTGTCTCTGTTCATCTAGGTTGTGATAATATTTACGACTGTTGGTCTCCTTATGGTGATGGCTCACTTCAAGAAAAATTGGTGCGTTTAGGTGAATTATTTAACGTAAAAGACCAAAGTGATTTGACTCAGCTTTTAGGATTAATGACTGATGGCGTGACTACTTTAGATAAAGACGGAAACCATATATGGCCTAGTGTTGGTGATGAAGCTACTTATTTACTTACTTCGGCAATGTCATCAGCTGAATTTGTTGCTAGAAAATCACCTATTACATCAAGCTATTATCAAGGAAAACAAGTAAAATAAATAAGCTGACTAGAAAGTCTTAAAATAGATGTATTGGTCATGTCCCAAAATAGGTCATGATTTCCGCGACTTCTAGCCAAATAACTCATGTATTTTCTCGCATCATTTATACTGTTAATATTAGTCATCTTTTAATCTTTGTCGATATCTATCAACAATCACGCCAGAATTATAATAATCGTGAACTGTATTAAGTCTTATATTGTTAATACCTGAACTGATTTTTGTAACACCTTTATAAGTCGAGGCTGCTAATAAACTTCCTTGTAAATTAATTCATCATAATCCTTCTAACCAATTTAGTACTAAGATATCTGGATCAAGGTAAAGTACACGTTTTATTGTTTTAAGTAGAATATCCCCACAAAGTAAACGATAATACATCTCTTTTGGGGAGGAGATTTACCGACAACTTTAAGTCGATTGTAAGTTGACTTATTTTTATTACAGTATGTTTCGCAAACAAACCGTATAAGATACAAAATCCACATGTCATCACTTTTAGACATGTGGATTTTAGTTAAATTGTAAATAAATAGAGTATAGAAATCACTGTGATAAAATGCATCACATTTGGAATTTCTTTTAATCGTCCGGCAAACATCATGCATAACTCATAAGATAAGAATCCTAATACAAGTCCTAAAGCAATTGAACCGGTTAACGGCATCATGACAATCGTTAGAAAAGCTGGAATAACTTCTTCAAATCCACCATCCCAATCAATCCCTGTGATGTTTTGCATCATAAAAATACCAATTACCACCATCGCTGGCGTGGTCACAGCTGTTGTGACAAGAGATAACACTGGATAAAAGAAGGCTGATAATAAAAATAATCCCGCCACAATGACACTCATCAAACCAGTTCTAGCACCAGCAATAATTCCTGATACAGATTCAATATAAGTTGATAAACTTGATGTTCCTAAGATTGAACCAAAAAATGTTCCCAAAGCATCGGCACTGTAAATACGTTTGTTATCTTCAAAGCTTTCTTGTTTAATATCGGATACTTGTGTTGCAGCTGCAGACAATGTCGTCGCTGTTCCAAAGAAATCTAAAAATAAAAATGTCAAAATAATAACAATAGAATCTAACGATAACATCTTATCTAAATTTTTCACCGCAACCATAAATGTATCGTTCATCATGGCATTCATTGGCGCAGTCGGAATGACAACTGGCGAGCCTTTTGGTAATTGTGGTAATGTCGCGATAACATCCGCACTAAGGTTAAACCAATTCATTGATGCACCAAATCGAATAAACAATCCACATACGGCAGCACCAATCATTCCTAAAAACACGGCATATTGATTTTTTCTCACTAAGAAAAATGCGGCTGTGATGATACCAAAGAATGCGATAATCACATTAGGGTTAGAAAAACCGCCAAATGTAATAAACATTCCCTCATCTGGTACGATGATTCCTGAATTTTTAAAACTAACAAAAGCGATAAAAATCCCCAAACCTACTGTTCCTGCTTGTTTCACATTCGTTGGTATAGCTTTAATTATTTTAGAGCGAGCACCTGAAAAAGCAAGCATTAAAAACAACACTGAGGCAACTAAAACGGATGCCAATGCTTCTTGCCAAGATTTTCCCATTTGCAAAACAACTGAATAAGCAAAAAAAGCATTCATTGACATACATGGTGCAAGACCTAGTGGAAATTTTGCCCATAACCCCATAATGAGCATGGCGATGGCTGAAGACAAAATAGTCGACATAAAGACGGCATCTTGTGGCATCCCTGCTTGCCCTAAAATAATCGGATTAACAAAAATAACATAAGACATCGCAAAAAATGCCGTTAACCCTCCTGTAAACTCTCGTTTAAAAGTAGAACCTGAAGCGGTGATACCAAAATACTGATCAATCTTTTCCTTCATTACTATTCCTCCTATTGATTTAAAAAAACACATCATGGCAGAATAATAAGATTCATATGCCAAAGTAAGTTACTTTACGGGTAACTTGTAGAAACTTCTAGACCGTATTACTAGAATTATATGGTTTTTTATTACCTCGATATCATAACAACTTTCTTTTACTTTTTCAACAGTAAAACGAACAAATATAATTAAAAATATAATAATAGTTAATTTTTATTGCTTTTTTACTATCTATTTTAACTTAATCACGATTAATCCCATAAAAAGGCAGACGCTTTTTAAACAACTGTCTTTGATTAATTATAATGATGTTGATATCTATTTTACTGAGCCTGGAACCCCATCCCAAAGAGGTTTAAACGAACAGTCTAATGCGTTGCTACGTCAAGATAAATTGCCCAAGAAAATGGATTTCAATGACGTGGAGAACTCGTTTATCCATTCTATCACATCTAAAAGAAATAATATTCCTAGAAAATCATTAAACTATAAAACACCATTAGAAGTATTTTTGAGATTTGTAGACAACATAGATTTTTTCTAGCTTAATTTGACAAATGAAAAATATAAAATAAAAAGCAACCCTTGGCTGCTTATAAAATACAAAAATATTTATTTGACATACATCACATGATAGTGACCATATTTTTCTAACATCTCTTTATTTAATGTCACACCTAACCCAGTTTCCCTAGGTACACTTAGCCTTCCATTTTCTAGTTCAAACGTTTCATTAATGATATCTTCTTTAAAATATCGAGTTGAAGCGGAAATATCACCTGGAAAATCAAACCCTTCTTGAGAAGCAAAAGCCAAGTTAAGTGCTCGTCCAACACCTGACTCAAACATGCCACCACACCATAGTCCTAAGCCATTATTTTTACAATACTCAACAATTTTTTGTGCTTGTGTCACACCACCTACACGCGAAATTTTTAGATTAACAGCTCCCAAGCTACCTAAACGATGACCTAACATCACGTCTTCTACACTACGAATATTTTCATCTAGACAAATCGGTGTTTCAATATTCTTTTGAAGTTCAGCATGTTCTAAAAAATCTGAATAGCCAAAAGGTTGCTCAATCATCGATAGTTGATACGTGTCTAGTTCTTTAAAAATAGTTAGACTGTCTAAATCATAAGCAGAATTTGCATCCACCATTAAAAGCATCTCTGGAAAATGATATCTTACGGCTTTTACAAAATCCACATCCTGATTGGGGGCTATTTTTAATTTTATCCGGGTATATCCTTCAGCCACATAACGTGATACCACTTCAATCAAATCCTGTACGCTTTTTTGAATGCCAATACTCACCCCAACAGATAATTTGTCAGTCTGACTATTAAATAGTTCTGCCAAACTTTTTTTATGCCTTTTTGCATACAAATCCCAAACTGCTGTTTCTAAAGAAGATTTAGCCATCCAGTTTCCACGTATTACAGAAAATAATCGTGTGACATCATCAGGATGAGTAATCTGTGACTGAACTAACAACGGAATTAAATGATTAGCTAGAATCAACCGAGCTGTTTCTAATGTTTCTTCTGTATAATCAGGTTGTTCAAACGCTACTAATTCCCCGTATCCTTGGTTACCAAGTTCATCTGTCACAACAAGAATATCCATTGCTTTATGCGATAAAAAGCCATAACTTGTTTTAAATGGTGCCACTAAAGGTAGTCTCACATGATAACTCTCTATTTTTGTTATATTCATAACCTATCCCTCACTCTAAAAGTTGTGTCACTGTTGCTAAAAACGCTGCTGGTTTTTCAACATGAATGCAATGACCACTATCTTCAAACTCAATCACCGTTGATTCTGTCATAATCTGATTCATTTGCTTAGCCAGGGATACAAACTTAACGTCTTTCTGTCCAACCAAAAAATAAGGATGAAAAGGATACTCTTTTTCTAATTTCCCCCATAGTGATGGTTGAGTCCCTGTACCAAAATAGTGCAAGCTCATAGCAAGTCCGATTGCTTGTTGCGACAGTCGTTCCTGTCTGATAGTCTCGCGAACTGTTTGTGGCAACGTCTTTTGTGTATCAAACAAAGGGATAGTCTCCCAGTAATCAACAAATTTTCCAATCCCCTTATCTAGTAATAAACAAGCTAAACGATTATCTGATTGGCGACGATTCCCCCTTGAATCAGTATC
This sequence comes from Vagococcus sp. AM17-17, assembly GCF_003471765.1. Lineage (NCBI taxonomy): Bacteria > Bacillati > Bacillota > Bacilli > Lactobacillales > Enterococcaceae > Vagococcus > Vagococcus sp. AM17-17. Next base: position 30,247 of record NZ_QRJY01000004.1, on the reverse strand, counting down.
ATCTAATCCTGGGGAAGAACTTTCCAAAATCAGTGAATTGACTCGTGTCGGATATTCAAATGCGTAAGCCAATGCAAGACGTCCTCCCATTGAGTAACCCAACAGATCTATTTTATCTAGATTTAAAAACTCACGTATCTCTTCCAAATCTTTTACCTGTTGTTCACTTGTATAGCGATAAGGGTGAACAAAGACACTTGTCTTTCCGTGCCCTATCAAATCAATCGCGATAACATTATGGGTTTTGATAGCATGTAAAAAACGAAACGTTTGTGATGTTCCAGTAAACCCATGCAAACACAGTAATGTTGGTTTCATACAGTCGAACTCTGTCACATAATTGATATAATAGTCTAAATCTCTGACGCTTATTAGCATGTCATATCACGTTCTATTGTCTGACGTACTTGTTGTTGGAACGCTCTTCTTAACTCTGCGTTTTCTTCTCGATTAGTACGAACTTCAATCAATCTTGGATAATTCGGACGGTCGTTAAGTAAGCTTTCTAACTCATTTAAGGATTCAGCAGATGAATAATCTAGCAATACCGTGTTAGCCATAGCTTCAAAATTAACATTAGTTGAGGTAGCGAATAAATCATCAAACAAAGATGTCGGTAAGTCTTTTTGAGATAGCATTGAAAATATTCCACCACCATTGTTGTTGATTACAATAATCGTAATAGGTAATTGATATTTTGTCGCCATCGCCAAACCTGTCGTGTCATGAAAACAAGATAAATCCCCAATCAATAATCGTGTGTGACGTGTTGTATCATTTGCTGCTACACCTAAAGCAGTTGAGGTTACCCCGTCTATTCCATTTACCCCACGATTACCATAAATAGTAACTCTTTCTTTCGTGACAGGAAGATATGTATCTAAATCTCTAATAGGCATACTATTTGAGACAAACAACTGATCATTTTCTTGCATCGTTTGATAAACGACTTGGGTGATATTACCGTCACTAAACAATGTTATATCTTGGCTTTTTATGCCGTTTACAACGATTTGGTCTAATTTATTAAATGATTCTAGCCAACTTTCATCAGCCCTTTTTAACTGAGTTTCTAACATATTGGATAAAAAGTCGACTTCATCTGACACGATTAATGTTGTCATCATTTTTGATGCATCTAACCATTCTGTTGCAGATTCTACTAAATAATAATCACCTGTAAATGTCGCGAGCCATTGATTTAACGGTTTTGACACAGGCAGTTTTCCAAATCGCACAATGATATCAGGCGTCATATCTTCTTTAACATAACGTAAATACGTATCATAGTATGGTGAAATTGTTGGACTATCTATGCCAAAAGTTCGAATATTCGCTAACGGATCAGCTAGAATAACCCAACCTAATTGTTCTGCCAAGTCAACTAATTGTCTCACTGCTTCCTCATCAAATGATGGCCCTACAACAAAAATACCTTTTTTCCCTGACCAGTTTTGGCTTATCGTTTCAATCTCAGCTTTTGATAGACAACTTTTTCCAGTCATTGTATTAACTGACTTAACTTTTGGAACAGCTAAGTCTAAATCAGGTAATAGTGGCTCTCTTAACGGTAAATTTAGATGAACAGGTCCTTGTGGCAATGAACAAGCCAGATTTGATAATTTTGCTCCTTGAACGTAAGCATATTGATACATCTCTTCTGTTCCTTCAGGTAACGCCATTTCAACAAACTGTTTAACTTGTGAACCATACATATTAAGTTGATTCATCGTTTGTGGTGCACCGTTATCTCTTAATTCATGTGGGCGATCTGTTGTCACCACAACAAGCGGTACATTCGATTGCTTCGCCTCAGACACGGCAGGTAAATAATTTGCCGCCGCTGTTCCTGATGTACACACTAAAGCCACTGGTTTTTGACTTGCTTTACTCAACCCCAAAGCAAAAAATCCCGCTGAACGTTCATCGACATCGATATAGGTTTTTATTTCTGAACGTTGGTGCAATAAAATGGACACGGGCGTAGACCTAGACCCTGGACTAATCACTGCTTGAGTTACTCCACCATCAATCAACCCTTGGATGAATGAATTGATATAGTTTGTCATACTACTTTGATGTGACATTTTCTTCTCCTCCTATCGCACGTAACATTGGCTGAAATTTCACACGTGTTTCTTTTAATTCTTCTTGAGGAATAGAGTCCGCTACAACCCCACAGCCTGCATATAACGTTGCTGATTTTCCTGATAAAAGTGCCGAACGAATGCCTACCGCAAATTCACCTTCCTCAAGTATCACCGAACTCCAACCAATTGGGGCTCCGTACAAGCCACGATTGATTGGTTCATGTTCTCTAATCCATTTTGTTGTCAACTCTTTGGGTTGTCCACCTAATGCTGGCGTTGGATGTAACTGCTCGATAGCTGAAAAAAATGATATATCAGCTTTTTTTTCGCCACTAAATGGGTAAAATAAATGTTGTATGTCGCGGTTTTTTAATAATGATGGCTGACCTTTTTCCGATAAAATTTCAGTAATCTGGCTCATATCACGCTCGATTGCATCTACAACGATTTGGTGCTCCACTTGATTTTTCATGTCATTTAATAATTGACTCCCAAGTTGATTGTCTTCTTCTACTGTTTTTCCACGTGGTATAGACCCTGCTACACACGCTGTCGAGATAGTATTTTCTTGTAGTAACAACAATCTTTCTGGTGTGGCACCTACAAAAGCATTCTCGTTATGTTCTAAAACAAAAACATATGTATTCTCTTGTTGCTCTAGACAATTTTTTAAAACATCATTCACTGAAAATGGTTCTGTTGCCTTTATATACAACTCGCGTGCTAAAACAATTTTTCTAATGTCGCTATCAGAGGTTATCTCATCCATCGCCAATTCAACCGTCGCTAACCACTCTGGAACATGAATTTCATTAGCTTCTAGCTGTTGACGAGTTGGTGAATCAGATTGTTTATTTTGACAAACAATCTCCCACAATGTCACGATATTTTCCCACTGTGTATTTAAGTCATCATTTGATTCTACAATCATATTGAACGTTAAAAAGCGATTATCATTTGTTTGGGTTAACATGATTTTAGGTATAAAAAGATACCCATTGCCTAACTCTTGCCACGTTTTTTGACTATCAACAGTTTTATCAAAAGGAAATCCACCTAAAAAAACAGGTCCAGTTCCACTATGTTTAGCATTCGTTATCGTGTTTTTCGACAATTTTTCACGACTAATCGCCATATTACTGTAATCTTGTGCCACATACTCTTTACATGAGCCTAAGCCCACAATAGAAAACGACGCATCTGGTGTTTGCCAAAAATAACGAGTGGTAAATACTTTTTTTGCTTGATAAAAATAATGCACAACAGTCTCTGAAATTTCGGATAAATTGACTACCCAACTAACCAACGTTGGCTGTTTTATCTCTAATTTTCTAACATCATTTGATATATTAAACATGAATTAAAACTCCTTTAATACAATGAAAAGAAGCCAACCATACTTATAAAAATGGCTGGCACTTCTTTCACTCATTTACTAATAATCGTTTTGCCACTTTACCACTAGCTGTACGTGGTAAGGCATCAACGACATAATATTTTTTGGGGCATTTATATTTTGCTAAAGAGTTAAGACAAGTTTCACTTATCTTCTCTATATCTATCGTGTCGTCCATCACAATATACGCTACAGGAACTTCACCCCACGTATCGTCATGCTCTCCTACAACAGCGACTTCCTTTATACCGAATAAACTTGCTATGCATTGTTCAACTTCAGCCGGGTAGATATTTTCCCCACCTGAAATAATGAGTTCACTCAAACGACTGACAACATATAAGTATCCGTCCTCGTCAAGATAACCTAAATCACCGGTTTTAAAGTAACCATCTGTTGTCCATGACGACGATTTATTTAGATAACCTGGTGAAATATTGGGACCAGATAATAGTATTTCACCAATTTCCATTGGTTCACAGGTTTCATCATCTTTTCTAATGACAAGACTTATCCCATCTAATGGTAAGCCAGATGACCCTATTTTTTGAAGGGCATCATCATATCCTAATGCTACTACCTGTGAACACGTTTCAGTCATACCAAAGGACTGAATCACTGGAATGTCTTTGCTAAAACAATCTTGTAGCATCTCTTTAGAAACAGGTCCGCCACCAACAAGTAAACATTTAAACTTATCAGAATAGCCTTGCTTTGGATAGACTGGTAATAATTGTTTGAGCATCACATTAACAACTGATGAAACGGTTATGTCTCCTGTTTTAAACAAACGAGACATAAGAGGTGCATCAAATTTTTCAAAGAGATACACTCCACACCCTATCACTAACTGACGAACAACAATGGATAAACCACTAATATGAAACATTGGAACAGCACATCCCCAAACATCTTGAGCCGTGATGTTCATATTTTTTTGTGTCCCCATGCTACTTGCTAAATGATTACGAAACGTTTGGATCACACCTTTAGGCTTACCAGTTGTGCCTGAAGTATACATAATAGAAGCCGTTGCATCGACTGAAAACGTTGGATAACTAATTGAATCAAGCAGTGGTTGACAATGGATATCCGAAAAAGAAATCAACTGAACGTGATTGAAATTTTTTTCTTTTAAATTATCTGCGACAAATATCGTTTTCACCCCAGAATCTTCCAGTTGATATGACAATTCTTGAGTGGTTAGATGTGTATTTAAAAAGACAATTTCTTTTCCTAATGACCACAAAGCTAAAATTAAAAAATACATGTCACTTGAATTGTGACTCAAAATAGCGACGCGTTTATCATTTTGTGATAAAAACACCATCACTCTTTTGGCTCTTTCATCGACTTCACTGGCAATCTCTGCTATTGTCCAATACTGATTAATAGTATATAACCCAATTTTTTCTGGATGTGTTTCTAGTTGTGCTGTTAACCATGGTAACATTGTCTTCACTCTTTTATGGGAATTTTGGAAATTGATCAAAGTCAGGATCACGTTTTTCCTTAAACGAATCGCGGCCTTCTTTGGCTTCGTCCATTGTGTAATATAAAAGGGTCGCATCTCCTGCTAATTGCTGGATACCAGCTAAGCCATCTGTATCTGCATTCATTGCCGCTTTAATCATACGTAGCGCAATTGGACTTTTAGTTAGTAATTCTTCAGCCCATTCCATCGTCACTTCTTCGACTTTATCTAAAGGTGCAACTGTGTTAATCCAACCCATTTCAAGAGCTTCTTCAGCTGTGTATTGTTTTGTCATAAACCAAACTTCTTTGGCTTTCTTATGACCAACCACACGTGCTAAATAACCTGACCCATAACCACCATCAAAACTTCCGACGTTAGGTCCTGTTTGACCAAACATGGCATTATCAGCAGCGATTGTTAAATCACACACTAATTGCAACACATTTCCACCACCAATCGACCAACCTTTAACCATTGCAATAACTGGTTTTGGTATGACACGAATTAATCGTTGTAAATCTAAAACATTTAAACGAGGGATTTGGTCTTCTCCAACATATCCACCATGTCCACGTACTTTTTGATCACCACCAGAACAAAAGGCTAACTCACCTTCTCCCGTTAAAATAATCACCCCAATATCTGTCATATCACGGCTAATCGTAAACGCATCTATTAATTCAAATACTGTTTTAGGTGTAAAGGCATTATGTACATGCGGACGGTTAATACTAATTTTAGCTATTTTCCCATGTTGTGTGAATAAAATTTCATCATATTCTTTAATTGTTTTCCAATCATACATTTTATAAAGTTCCCCCTTAATTTTCTACTCACCAATTATACACAATCTTATCTGAAATAGTAGAATTGATGCTTATTACTAATAAACTTTTATAAAATACTTCGCAATGTTATAATCTATCTACTAAATCAAAGGACTGATAATAAGTGAATGCTTTAGATTATTTAGACATTAAAATCGAAGACGTTTCAAAAGAAAAGGTCATCTTAACTATGGTAGTTGATGGGGAACACTTACAACCTTTTGGCTTAATGCACGGTGGGATGAATGCTGTTTTGATTGAAACAGCAACAAGTATTGGAGCAAATGAGTCAATAGATACAACCAAGCAAGTTGCTGTGGGACTTGATATTCAAGTCAATCATCTTAAGAGTGCCGTCAAAGGTGATACGCTAACGGTTGTAGCCATCCCTGATCATATCGGAAAAACAACACAAGTTTGGCAAGCTAAAATCACCAATCAAATACAACAAAAAATCAGCGTAGGCAGATGCACGCTGATGGTAAAAAATAAGTAACAATGTTATTACACACTATTTATATATATATATTAATTAATATAGATTTAATAGGTTATGGTCATTTTATCTTTACTTTATACTTAAATAATAATATTTGTATGGTATGATAAAATAACTAAAAGTATGTATAGCCTCTAGATGGATTGGCAAAAAATAGAGTTATTTTAATTACAATAATTTTATTATAAATAGAGTAAAAAAAATAGTTTTTTCATAACAAATAAAAAAATCGACGGACAAATAGAAACAATACTTTTTGTAAAAAAACAAAATTAAAAATGTAAAGCTAATATACACTGTTCAATATAATAATAAAAATAACTTTTCTTTTTATCAAGATAGAACTGAGAGAATTTCTTATATGTGTCATCAAGAAGGTATTGATTCTAGTTTAAAAACTAATGATAAAGAATCTATATTAACTTCAAATGACTTATCAAATGAGCAAATTATTGATATGTTTGGTACTACAGATTATAAAACAGCAGAATCTATTTTATTTAGTCAAGGTTACACAAATTAAATGAACGATAGCCTGTTTTCCTTATAGGAAAAACAGGCTATCTAACTAATCAATATTTAATTTGTAAAGTTGTGAGATACTATTTACTACATTTAGATTTACTTCTCATTTAAACGACGCAATCCCGAACCTCTATTGCATCCTTGTAGCCCTATAGCTACGCCAGTTTGAATAAATTTCTTTAAAATACTCCAAATTTCGCTTAATAAATATTTTTCATATTACATACATTATAACATACTTTTATAATAAAATACAATTCTCTTTACGGATATACTTGACTGAAGTCATGCATTCCTGCTCGTTGGTAAATACGTCCATCTGTATACACTCTAAATTGTTTTCCTCCACCAGTAGTACTACCATCATTATCATCTGTTTGAATAACTAATGTGTAAAAATTTCCATTCCCATCTTGATGCTGCTCTTTATTATTTTCATTCACGCTAATCACTTCAATATTTGATGCATTTTTTTCTTGTGTAGCATAATTCCAAGAAGCTTTATTATCCAAAAGATAATTCTTAGCATCATCAAAATTAGTTATTCCAGTAGATGTATCTGTGTTACTTGAAATTTGTTTATCTCCTACAATCTGACTAAACCCAGCCTTAATATCAGGGTTTTGTGTTTCACTAAAATGTAAATAATTTTCATTGTTACCTTGATTTTGTTGTGTTACATATACTTTTGGCTGACCGTTTTCTATGATAAAGAAGTATACATGTTTTTGTAAATAAGGTTGTGTATCAGCATCTGAATAAACAGCTACTAGCTGATAAGGTGCACTGCCCTCACCTGTTTCTGACCACTCTACTTGTACTGGTTGATTGTTGATTGCCATTGTCCATGTTCCGTTGAAAATATCACCAGGAACCTTTAAACCATATAAGTCAACACTATTTGATTGGTTATATTCTTTGTAGTTTTGCCCCATTTATTATTAAATTGCGACATAAATCCTCGCAGACTATCTTTTTTGGCATTATTCCATAAAGAATTTGTAGTTTCATCTTTCTTATTAGAACTTTCTTCTGTTTTATCTGTTTCTTTTGATTCAGATGTCTTTGTTGCTTCTAATTTTTCTTTCTCTTTTTTAGCATACTCAACTAGTTTATCTGACCCTTTTTTAATTTTAATAACTGAGTCTAATTCAGATAGTGCTTTTTCCTTATCTTTTGCTTCCTTGTATTCTAAAGCTTTATTGTAGTGCTTTAGCTGTGTTTGATAATTTTTAGCTTCATCATCTTTTGGTTTACTTTCTAAAGCCATCTCAACAAACCCTTCAGCTTGTTCAAATTTTTTCTCTATAATAGCTTCTTTGGTTTTTTGCATTGATTGATCAAACGTATCACTATTCCCACATGCTGTCATCACGATCAAAGCTAAACCTAATACTATAAAACTTCTTAATCGTTTAGTCATCTCTGTCTCCTTTTTGTTTTTATTTATGATATTAATTATACACTATAAACTCTCTATATCTAATTAAAATATACCTTATTTTTTATCATTATGTTGTTCATAAATCGTTAGCATATCTTGTAACAATTCCTTTAAATATCGTTGTTGATTTTTACTCATCGTTTCTTTTGTAGCATCGTGATCATCCAACGTTCCCACATGATACTGCGTAAATCCGTCATCACTAATAAAAATAATCATAGGTACAACCACTCCATCATATGACGTGTTATCAACGATATATTGCTTTAAATCACCTTTGTTTTTATCAGTAAAATTTTTTCCATGTGTGTCTACTTGCCAAGCTTCTTGTTTCTTATTTTTCAAAACATCATCTAAAACAGGATACAACTCCTGACACCAGGGACATGTATCAAACCCAAAGACATAGATACCCGTTTTTTTCGTGAGAAGTGATTCCATTACCGTTTCAGGTTGTTTTCGAATCAAGTGGGTTGTATTATCTGATTTTTTAGGGATAAGTAGCATCCCTATCACCACTAGGATTAGGATTATTCCAACTAACCATATTGCTTTCTTTTTCATTTATCTAACCCAACCACCATGTCCATAACAACTATTTGCTTTCCCTCTGGCACTAGGATTACCTGATGCTGGGGTTCCATCTTTACAATAACCTGTTATACCATTTGATACATTAGATTGTGTATTAACTTTCTGTTGTACTTGTCTTTCCTGTTCCTCGGCTTGTGCAATCCTTACTCTTTCTTCAGCTTCTGATCTTTCTTTAGCCTCTTGCTCTGCCCTAGCTTTTTCCTCGGCTTCAGCTTTCTCTTTCGCTTCTTGCTCTAATCTAGCTTTTTCCTCGGCTTCAGCTTTCTCTTTCGCTTCTTGCTCTAATCTAGCTTTTTCCTCGGCTTCAGCTTTCTCTTTCGCTTCTTGCTCTAATCTAGCTTTTTCCTCGGCTTCAGCTTTCTCTTTCGTTTCTTGCTCTAATCTAGCTTTTTCCTCGGCTTCGGCTTTCTCTTTCGCTTCTTGCTCTAATCTAACTTTTTCTTCGGCTTTCTCTTTCGCTTCTTGCTCTACCCTAGCTTTTTCCTCAGTTTCTTTTTCTTTATGACTTTTTTCTTTTAACTTTTCTTGCTTAGGTTTAGCGTTTTCATTTGATGCCCCGGTATCGGGAGCAGTCACTCCAATGACTACAAAAGATACAAGAAACGTAATAACTGACCCTAATAAATATTTTTTCCTTCTATATTTTGGATTAATAATAAAAAATATAAAACTAATGATTGCTCCTAAAAAAACTAATACAAATAAATTCAACATATACTTTTCTACTTTTTAACTAAATAGTAACATATACATAATAAACTATTTATAAAACACTTAAAACTATAAATAGTTTTATATTTCGTTTTTTATTTGTTGGATTAACCTTTAATTTTGGAAATTAATACGGATTAGGTGTATAATAAGCTCTAGGAGGGTGATATTTATGACATTAGAAGAAACAAAACGTACATTGAATCAGTTAGTGGCAGATTTAAGTCAGTTTTCAGTTGTTATCCACCAGACACATTGGTACATGAGAGGTCCTGAATTTTTATCTTTGCATCCTTTAATGGATGAGTTTATGGATGAAATCAACGATCAATTAGATGTAATTTCCGAGCGTCTCATCACTTTAGGTGGTTCTCCATACTCTACATTACAAGAATTTATTGATAACACTGGTATCAAAGATGAAAAAGGAACTTATGAAAAACCTATTCCAGAAAGACTTAAAACACTAGTTGCAGGATACAACTATTTAATTGGTGTTTACGAAAAAGGTATTGAAGTAAGTGAAAAAGAAGGCGATTTAGGAACACAAGATATTTTCATTTCTTTCAAAACAGACCTTGAGAAAAAAGTTTGGATGCTACAAGCTACACTTAATAAAGCTCCCGGACTTTAATAGTTGAAACTAAGACAGACCATACATCGTTTGGTCTGTCTTTTTTTGCTATAAATTTTTAAAGCTGAAGTAATGTTAGCTCTACTCGCTTTCGAAAAATTAAAATTATCTTTTTTTTGACTCTTTTTGATTCTTTTTATATCTTGTATTGATGTCTGATGAATACTTGGTGAACCATTCATTTTTAATATTTGCGTTAACTCTTGACTAAAAAAACAATAATAAAAGATATTAAAAACATCAATCTCTTTTTTTGTTTAGTTTTTGTTCATTCCTTCTTGTTTCAGTTATTTTTTCATTTTTTATACTTTATTCATTTTTTGTGTTGTTATAATAATGTATTATTGCAGGTTTTATAATTGAAAAACAATGTTTATATTGGACTATTTTCAGCAATGTTGTTGGTAGGTGGAACGGCTGTCATAACTGTTTCAGAAGATAGATGTTAAAACAGAAAAAGTTGTTCCAGAACAAACAAATGATGTGAAACCTGATTTAGGGAAAGTGACATTGATTGATTATAATTCGAATCATTATGATGATTTATTTGGAGATTATCATTTTTCAGTTGCTAAACCGGCAGAACTACAAGGTTTTAAACTAGGTGAACTAACACTAAAAAGTTATCATTACGATGCATCAAATTCTACTTATATTGCTTGGGTTTCTTTAGACCATACAGTGAAAGATGAAAAATATGATTCAGAAGTATATTTTGAAGTACATGATGAACGTGACTAGAGAAAATTCCCCTGGAGAATACGGTCCTTCACCTTTCTTAGGTAGAGTAATTAATGATAAAGTTCCATTCTTCGAAACACCAAATGGTACTTACTCTGCTTTTATTCGTTTAATTTTCACTAACGTTGCTCAATCAGGAGAAAATGGTCAAGAACACATTAACAATGATACTGTTGATGAATCAAGTAATCAACAAGACACTCCTGAAAACCCAACTGAACTTCTTGGATCTGAAAACAATCCTACTGGCAATAAAGTAGACAAACAAAACGAAAAAGAATTTGTTGAAAACATCAAAAAAGATTGTGATACAAGTGATAATTATGCTGACAACAAAAAATTACCTCAAACAAGTCAATCAAATACTGCATTGTCAGGATTAATGTTACTTCTTATTGGTAGTGCTACTGCTGTCTTTGCTAAATTCAAATTCTCTACAAAATAACTACTAAAAAAACTTCCAACTTAATTGCTGGAAGTTTTTCTTTTTGTTAATCTATTGCCTTGTATTCTGCTGCCATTCCTTTTTTCACACCAGGTCGTTGTGCAATTCGATGAGTCCATTCAACCAAATGTTTATAGCTTTGAATATCTAAAAATTTAGCGGATCCTTCATATAAATCACCTAACACAAGTTGACCATACCAAGACCAAATAGCTATGTCTGCAATACTATATGTGTCTCCGGCAATAAATTCACGAGTTGCCAATACTTTATCTAGTAAATCAAGTTGTCTTTTAGTTTCCATTGTATATCTGTCGATTGGGTATTTCAATTTCTCTGGTGCATAATGGAAAAAGTGACCAAATCCACCACCGACAAATGGACCAGAGCCAACTTGCCAAAATAACCAATTTAATACTTCTGTCTTACCTTGAATATCTTTTGGTAAAAACTCACCAAACTTTTCAGCTAAGTAAACTAAGATTGAACCTGATTCAAACACATCAATGTTAGGGGTTTGACTTTGATCAACCATTGCTGGAATTTTAGAATTTGGATTGATAGAAACAAAATCTGAACCAAATTGATCGCCTTCACCTATATTAATTTTATATAAATCATACTCTGCATCTTTTATTCCTAATTCTTTTAATTCTTCTAACAGAATCGTTACTTTAACACCATTTGGAGTTCCTAGTGAATAGACTTGAAATGGTGCACTCCCCACAGGAAGTTTTTGTTCAAAACGACTGCCGGCTGTTGGGCGGTTCCCACCTTTATTGTTATTTTCATCTTCCCATGTCCATACATCTGGTAATTTATAATCTGTCATATTATCACTCCTTACTTTTATACTACGTTAATGATAGCACTCATTAAAAATATCTGTCCAACATAACGGGTTCTACTTAGGTGAGCAAACTGACAATCCCCATCGCATTTTTATCAAATATGGTTGTTGGTAATGATTGCTTAATTCTTTTAAAAAAGATTCTAACTCACTACTTTTTAATGGCGACGTTTCAATTAGTTCGTTATAAATTTCTTTTTCTTTAGGTGTTGCAATTTTTTTAAAATAACCCCAAATATGTTGGAATGCTACTCGTAGTGTTTTATCAGTAGGGGATACTTGTTCTAAATCTGATATCATATGCTCGTAAATTCTTTGCTTTTCTTCTGTCCACTGATTTCCTTTAGCCATCAAGCGAATGTCATTGTATGCTTGCTGTGACCGAGACATTACCCAGTATTTATTCTTAGCCCATGATGACTGAAACTGGCTTAATAGCTGTTTGTTGTTTTTTTCCATTTAGTTCACCTCACATTTGCATTGGTTTTACACTCGTATTAAGGTATATTATATAAGCAAAGGTCAATTAATTAAAGAGGTGAATACTGTGGGAAAATATCAATTAGACAAAAAAGGTAAAGAAGCTGTCTCAAAATATCATGAAAAACAAACACCAAATAAAATCGACAAAAAAGCTCATCTTGCCAAATTATGTGAGAGTCATATGAAAAAGAAGAAATAAGAAAATCAAAAAGCTACTCGACTATTGAGTGGCTTTTTAAGTTATTCTATTTTTCCAGTTAAAAATTCATACATATCAGGTTCTACACGATGTTTAAGTATAAAGTCCATTTCAACTACATTCTTTAATTTATTATCAGATGTTGGCTTTTCCTTTTGTTCAATGGTATCAATAATTGGCTCCATTTCTCCTAAATAGTAGAAATCTGTTTCTTTATCATTTTGATTATATTTTCGCTTGATAAATAAATGAATAGTCCAATTTTTAAAGTCTTTCAATATTTGGACTTCAGGAGATTTAATAGTTCTAGGTGATTTAGTAAACCAACGAAACGTTTCTTCATCGATAAATTCATCTTCATAAGCCATTAGAGAGGCTTTAAAATCTTTCCCTTTGTCTAAAGTAACAAAAATAGCAAATTGGTTATTACTGTATGTGTAGCCCCCAATTCCTTGTTCATTTTGTTTGAACTCCATATTTAATACTCGTAAAACATCTTTTCGACGATACTTAGAATAAAGACATAAAGTAGATGGCATACCTTGTTTTTCTAATTTTTTCAAACCTGTCGTCACAACATCCATCACATACTTCATAAATAATGTATTTTTACGTGAGCTGTTGAAAAAATCAGTCATCGCGATTCCGTTGTTCTTTTGGTCAAACAACTGTGCTGGGCGATAATTTCTTTGTAACCCTGCTTCATAAAAAGATAAATCCAAAACTGATAAGACAGATACTAGTATGTCCTTATCATAATCAATCGATTCTTCATCCCACAATTTGTAAATATCTTCTGACGATAAATAAGTCTTGTTTTCCATAACCATTTTCTTTATCACAAGTAACTCATGTGGTCGTCCACCGAATAATAACTCAACAGATAAAAACTTAAGCGCTAATCGCTCTTGCTCAGTAAGTAATGGGCAATCTTCTTTCATTTTCAGTAAAAATTGATCATATGTTTTTTCTCTTTGAATAATTACTAATGGATCTAACTCACCCATCTCTTCAAAATCATATAACATTGGTATTCTATTCAACCTATTTTTTAAACGTTGATAACTTTTCCTTAGCTCGGCAAAAGAGTTTAATTTAGCCGCATCAATTGATTTAAATATTCTCTCTTTTGCAACTCGCTCAAAGTTAATCGCTGAAAGACCTGTCATATAATTAACATCTATCGTATCTCGTCTTAAATTATTCTTGTTACGTGACGAATCTCCTGATAACGCCATAGGAATCATGTAGTTATTTTGATAATTTCCAATAAAATCAATCACCGTTACAAATTCTTTTGACTCATCTTTTCTTAAGCCACGTCCTAATTGTTGAATAAAAATAATATTAGATTCTGTATTTCTAAGCATAATCACTTGATTTATTTTTGGAATATCTATTCCCTCATTAAAAATATCGACTGTAAAAATATAATGAATCTTGCCCGATTCAAGTTCTTCAATCACCTGTTCTCTTTCTTCAATTGAGTTTTCACCAGATAAGTAGCTACTCGCTATTCCTCTTTGATTGAATAGACGTGATAACTCTTTTGCCTCATCTTTTCGACTACAAAAAACTAACCCTTTAGGATTATTACCAGAACAGCCGTAATAATTAATCTTATCTATTAAAAAATCGACTCTCTCAAAATAAGTTAAATAGGTTAAATCACTTGTCTCACTGATAACTTGACCGTCTCTTTCATAATCTGTGACACCAAAATAGTGAAATGGACACAATAAGTTTTCTTCAAGTGCATCTTTCAAACGAATTTCATAAGCAATATTATAATCAAATAGTTCAAAAATATTAAATCCATCAGTTCTCTCAGGTGTCGCTGTCATACCTAACAGAAAATTTGGTTTAAAATAGTTTAGTGTTTTAATATAAGATGAGGCTCCTGCCTTATGAACTTCATCTATTAATATATAGTCAAACGCATCCGGACCTAATAATTCTTGATAGCCATCCTTTGATATGGTTTGAATTGTCGAAAATAAATATTTCGCATCTAAATCTTTTTTCTGTCCTGATAAAACACCATAGTCAGTATCTTGTCCACCCATAACTTTTTTAAATGATTCTATTGCTTTATGTAATATTTGCTCTCTGTGAACGATGAATAGAAATCGTTTTGGTTGATAAGAAGCAACATCAAAAGCTGCTAGATAAGTTTTTCCTGTTCCTGTTGCAGATACAACCAACCCTTTTCTTTCTCCAGAACGCCTTAGCTCTTTCAACCTATTTAGGGCTTCTTTTTGCATTCTGTTAGGGACGATATATTCACTTACTTCTTCAGTGATGATATCTTCACTTCGAGTCATTCTTTTAGGCAATGGTTGATATGTTTTCGAAAACTCAGCAATCCATTCTCGACTTAATATTGTGGCACTTTCCCATTCTTTTTCTAAATGGTCATGTATCGTTGAAATCATCTCACCATTATCATAAGAGGTAAGCTTTACGTTCCACTCATAATTCAGTTTTAAAGCTGACACCGTCAAATTAGAACTACCTATTATAAACGTTTGATGTGTCTGATGTGTAAATAAATAGCCTTTAGAATGGAAACCAGATTTATTTGATATTCTAACCTCAACATTCGGAATATTTAGTAATGAGTGAAAGACATCTGGATGATTAAAACCTAAGTATGTTGAGGTCAGTATTCTTCCTTTAATACCTTTATCAGCTAAATCTGATAATTGGGTTTTAATAGTATTTAATCCATCTTGCGTGATAAACGCAACAGATAGAATAAACGACTGACAAGATAATAATTCCTGCTGTAACACCGAGAGTAAGAATTCTTTTTTGTCTGTATCATTAATGATGAATTTAGGATTTAAGTATTGGCTTTCAACATTTTTATCAATAAATGCTTTTTTTAACGCTTTATTTAGTAATAAATCACTCATCCACACCAACCTCCATTAGTTTTTCGACAATTGGTATATCAGCTGGTGCCCAATCTAGTTGGTTTAACTTATCGAAAGATACCCACTTAGATTGCAGATGCTCTGTCAATTGTGGCTCTCCAGATTCCAAATGACAAATAAACGTACTTAAATTCACTCTACCAAAATCATAATCAAACGAAACACTTGCGAATTCCTTTTCTTCTAGTTGAACTGAAATTAATAGTTCTTCTTTTATCTCTCGTACCAATGCTTGTTCTTTAGTCTCTTCGGATTCAATTTTCCCACCTGGAAATTCCCACTTTCCAGGTAGACTTTTTTCTAACCCTCTTTGACAGCAAAATACTTTTCCCTCTTTTATAATAATTGCTCCAACAACATTTATATTCTTTTTCATTATTTCATTCCCCATTTACATCATTTATATACTCACAGGATCGCACAAAACAAATAAAGACGCAATCCTTTACTAATTATTAGACTTACTAGTTACCATCAATTCATAATACGTGGTATCATTATTTAAAAGGAATGGAGAGGTTTTTATGTCAGATAAAAAACTTTTAAAGTCAGAAAAAATCCGATTGAAGAACGATCAATTACGTGCACAAGGAGTTAACTTAGAGAAAAAATGGGGTAAAAAACTAGTAAATAATGGGTTGAATTCAAGTGCAATGGTAGGCTCTCCAGGAACAAATCCCGCAAATTTAGAAATAAAAGGATCAAAATCTTTAGAAAATGAGCATGAAAAATAAATAAAAAAATAGACTACTTAAAGCAAATTGCTTTAAGTAGTCTATTTTTTTATGATTATACTCATCTAACTCTTTGAGCTTTTGAACAAACTCTTGATACAAAGAAGTCGTCCATTCTGTTTCAAAATCATCAATGTAGCATTTTATCCACTTCACTGGTGTAATAGGTAATTAACCCTTTAATATCCATGATATGCCATCCCCAATAGTCATTGCTCTCATTGTAGGTTATCTTATTTTAAACTAAAAAAACAGACCAATTTTTGGATAATCAAGATGACTTTTTTGATCTATTACTATTTTTCTATTAGAAAATAAATTGGTATCTGCTACACCAAATAGTTTCGATTGGGAATGACGTAACACTATTTTTTTCAATTTTTCTCTGATACGTTCATTTTCAACTGGTACTTGTTGTTGTGTCAATTTCGTAAGTCGTGACAAACGAGCTTTAACACGTGAGACTAGTCCGATTGGCAAAGAACAGTTGTAAAAGGTGCGAAAGGAAATGATTTAACAAAATAAAATGCAGAATTCATTGGACTAGCTAAATATGATGGCAAAACAGGTTATTACGAGTTCTTCGACATTGAAACCGGTAAAACACGCGGCGATGAAGGAACATTTTTTGTGACTAATGATGGTATCAAACGTATTTTAATTACCACAACTCAAAACTATCAAGCTGTGGTAGAGGTAACGAAGTAACGGTTTTTGTATAGCATGAGCCTTATTCAGGTGATCATTCACCAGCGTTTACGTTTTAGTAAAAAAACTTAGAAGTGGATCTAAAAATAATTTTTTAAAATGATAATTGCTAAACTAAACAAACAACAAACCCATGAAATCAGTTTTTAATGAACTGATTTCATGGGTTCTTCTATTTTAAGACGTTAGGCTTAGCCTTTTTAATTTTTACCACAATTTATCAAATAAACTCTTTTTCAATAAAATCAGATAATATTCGTCAAATTTAGTTAGCTCATTAAAATACTTAACATAGATTAACAACCGATTATCACTTTTACAAGAAATCACCTATTAACAGACCTTGCAAAACGTGAAACAGTATGACGCTCCCCACGAATAGTATCAGATAACTCTTTTATATTCTTTATACCCACTAGTCCCATATTAGCATCCCCAATATGTTGGATATCAATACCTAATATTTTATTTCTCAAACCAATTTCTCTGATAGTTTGCGGATTAGCACTCTCTTGAGAAGTACCAATAGCACTCATCACTAAACGATTATTCTTATGAGCCGTATCAACTGCTTCTTTGACCATTTCTTCTGTAATTCCCCAAACTGTTCCCACAGCTGGAACAAGAATAATATCCGCACCTGCATCAATAAACTCTTGTGTGGAATCCTTACTTACTACAGGCTCATCTACCCCCGCACTATGCATTTTACCAGCAATTATAACACCATTAAAATAGTTTTTTGCCAGTTTAATATTTTGTGCAATCAACTCATTTGTTACACCTGTCCCTGGATTTCCTGTTAACAATATAAAATCAAAGCCTAATTGATTAGCTAATTCAAAAGTATCTTTAGAAGCCTGTCTCCCCAAAGAAATATTTAATTTATTAGAAAACATTTTTGCGGAAGGATCTACAGGTTCAAGATTAACACCGATTGGTAGCCCTATCAGTTTCTTTAAATCGTGAATTATATCTGACGGTTGATGATTTTCTGTATGATGATACAACCCTTTAATTTCTGGAGACAACAAATCAAAACAATTCAATAAAATCATATCTGCTCCATAAGATCTTGCAATTTCACTAGTTGTGATATCTTTAATCAAAGGCTCTTCTATAACCACATTTTCACTTAAAATAACTCGACCTTCACTTGCTTTGATACTTTGAATTAAATCTTCTTTACTAAATGCTTTAATATCACTTGCATTAGCACTTATTAGTCTTTTAACCATCATCTACCTCCAATTACTTAGTCTCTGCGTAACAAACACTATAAAGGTCAATTATTTCTTTTGCTAAATCAATAAATGATATGCTTGTCATTAAATGATCTTGTGCATGAACAAGTAATAATGTTACTTCCACATTATTCCCTGAGGCCTCTTGTGTTAATAAAGCGGTTTGTGTTCCATGAGCATCTACAATATTTTTTTCTGCCGATTCAATTTTTTGTCTTGCCTCATCAAAATGTTTCTGTTTAGCTTCTTGTATTGCCTCCATTGCATCACTTTTTGCATTACCTGATTTAACAATCAAACTCATAATTGTTGTTAATAATTCTTCTTTAGTTTCTCCCAAAATATCCCATCCTTCTCTTATAATTTACAGAGCATCAAAATCGAAATCTTCAAAGTTAATGTCATCTTCTAATTCTTCCGCATAATTTTTTTCTTCCTCAAGGTATTGGCGGTCCATCATTTTAACAAATGGATAATAAATGACCATGCCTAGGAATAATAGTAAAACTTGTAATACTGCTCCTTGCCAACCACTTACTAAGAAACCTGAAAACACTATTGGTGTTGTCCAAGGTAATTGAATGCCATTAGTAAAAGGAACTAATCCCCAGCTCATCGCAAAGTAAGCAATAATTATATTAATTGTTGGAACTAACACAAATGGAACCAAAATAATAGGATTTAATACAATAGGTAAACCAAAAATAATCGGCTCATTAATTCCGAAGAAACTTGGAACTATTGATAATTGTGATAATTTTTTGATACGTTGACTCTTACAAAATAAAACCATGACAATAACTAGAGATAATGTGGATCCAGCTCCACCAAATGTCGCAAACATATCTTGAAATTGCCCTGTGATAATATTTGGAATTTCCGTATGTGCCTTATAAGCTTCTAAATTTTCCATTGATAACGCTCTTAATACTGGGTTAAAAACCGCTCCAACTACACTACTTCCATTAATCCCAAAGAACCAAAAGAAATGTAAGAAAATATACGCAACTATCATTGCACCTAGTGTATTTCCTAAAGATAATAATGGCATTTGTAATAGATTAAAAATGATATCTTGTAAACTTCCATAAGATGTTAACGTTGCTAACCAATCAATGACAAAAAACACAAAAATAATCACAAAGCTTGGTATCAATGCTTCAAATGATTTAGACACGGTTGGTGGTACACTATCTGGCATTTTAATTTTCCAACCTTTTCTAACGACCCAAACAAATAACCTAGTTGCAACTAATGCTGTAATCATTCCTAAGAATAAACCACTGGAACCCATCCATTTTAGTGGTAAGCTAGTAACTTCATACACAGTTTCTGTGTTTTCAGGAGTAAAAAATGTGGTATAAGGCGTCACTATAAAGAATGCTACTAATGAAATAATTGCCGCTTGCATCGCATCCTCATCAAACTGTCTAGCTAAACTATACGCAATCCCCGCTACTGCTAAAATAGTCATAATATCAAAACTAGCACTAGCAGGGACCATCATATGACTTGCCCATTCTTTCCCTAGTAGCGCACTCATCCATGTATCCCATTGATTCAGTGGAAAATTAGCAATTAATAAAAAGAACGACCCTACAATTAATACAGGAGTAGATAATAAAAAACCATCTCGTATAGCAATTAAATATTTATTCTCACCAATTTTTTTTGCCATTGGTGACAATACTCTCTCTAGACTATTTAGAAACTTTTTCATCCCTCTCACCTACTTCTTTTTATTATTTTTTGCTAATTTTAACGCTTCTTTTAAAGCTTTTTCTCCGTCCATTGCTCCATATATCTCTGAATCAATTACCATAACTGGAATACCTTGTGGCTCATATTCTTCTTTTGTTTTATTAAATAAAAAACGTACTTGTGGTCCTAAAAGAACTGCAATTGGTCTTTCTTTTTCGACAATTTCTTTAATTCTAGCAACTGGATAAGCCGTAATATCTAAAGGTAGATTATGCTTCTTCACTACTTCCATCATTTTATTAACCATAATACTAGTAGACATCCCTGCATCACAAAATAAATATATTTTTTTTGTACTCATTGTTTATTCTCCATTCTTTATTTAGTCTATTGGTGCCTTAATCCTTTTTTCATATGCATCTAGCCATTCTTGCGTAATTGGCTCGATAATTGTTGTATGGTTTTCACCCATATTTGCTATGTATATAGCTGCTTTATTTTGATCATTCCCAACCGAAAAAGTAAACTCAACATTAGTAGCAACTCCCCAATCGCCTTTATTGTTCATTGCAACTAAAGACATCGCTCCACATTTTCCGTATTTTTTGGTTAATTTATCATGAAATGAATACACTGCTTCATCACATGCTTCTTGTGGTGTCATTCCTCCATCCATTTTACGAACAATTTCGTATGAAAGAATTCCTTTCATTAAATCTTCACCTAGTCCTGTTGCAGCAGCTCCACCAATATCACTGTCCACATAAAATCCTGAACCAGATAGTGGGGAATCTCCGACCCGTCCAGGTTTTTTCATAAAAAGTCCAGAGCTTGATGTACCAGCACTCATGCTACCTTTTTTATCTAAGCTGATAGCACCAATCGTATCATGACCATCATAGGGACTAAGCGAGTGTTTCGCCATATCATCTAAGCGTTTTTTCCATAGTTTTCTCGCCCGTTCAGTCAACATATTTTTTCGTTCAAATCCATTTGTCATGGCGTACTTTGTTGCACCTTGACCAACTAAGAAGCTATTAAATTTTTCATGACTTAATTTTCTTGCCACAGAAATCGGATGACACACATCTGTAATCCCTGCTACAGCTCCAATTTGGAACGTATCGCCATCCATAAAGGCTGCATCCATTTCTAGAATCCCTTCAATATTTGGTAAGCCTCCATAACCAACGGACTTGTAATAAGGATAGTCCTCAACATGTTTAATAATCATCTCAATTGCATCATTCGATGTACCTTCATTTTTCAGTAACTCTAAAGAAGACTCAATACCATCATGAGACATTCGCCATGTTGCAATACTACCAAAATTCATTTAATCACCTCTTTATAATATTATAACGCTTTCATTATACAATAGTATATACCATAATGTCTATACTGATTGCGACGTTATTTTTAATCGCATGCTAAAGCTAAAATTGCTTCCATATATATTTCCATGTTCAATAATAAATCTTTTTCGTCCATATATTCATCACTATTATGAGCTATCCCTTTTTGACCTGGAAATGAAGGCCCAAAAGCAACAGTATTCGGGAAAAAACGTGCATATGTTGCACCAGTTGTTGTCACTGGAGTGCCGTCTAAACCGGTTATTTTTTCATAGACTGCACTTAATTTTTTTACATTTGTATCATCTTTTGGGAAACTTGTACTCTTTAATTGTCGAATAATTTTAATTTCACTTTCTTTAGGCACAACTTTATGCAATTGTTCTGTTACCTCTTCTTCTTTCGTTGAAACTGGATATCGAATAGCAATACTCAACTGAATTGTATTTTGCTCAACCTTCAACTCATAGGGTGTCAAAATTAATTTCCCACTATCCTCGTCCTCAAAATCTAAACCAATTCCTTCACCATAATGTTTCTTTGAAAAACTCTCTTCGACCCATAAAAAATAACGGCGCAATTGATCTGACATTTCTTTGTTACTAGACAGTTTTGTAGCTAGTATTGTAATGGCATTTTCACCTAATTCTGGTGCATTTGATGGCGAACGTTTACCTAAAACGTGATATGACTCTCCTTGAAATATTGCTGTTAATTCATCCGGCACATGCACACTAGACTGATCTCCCTGAATCGTTAAATTTTGTAGTTCACTTGCATCAAAATGCGTAGAGATAGTATAATTTACAATTCCTCTTTCTCCATAAACAACTGGGTATTTACAATCTGGTGTAAATGCAAAGATAGGAGCTATTTCTTCTGCTAAATACAAAGGCAAATCTGAACTGCCACTTTCCTCATCTGTTCCAAAAATTATTCTAATGGGTTTGATTGGCTTAATCCCCATATCTTTCAATAATTTCAATCCAAACAAACATGACATAATCGGTCCCTTATTATCTAAGACTCCTCTTCCATAGAACTTTTCATCTTTTTTACTCAATTTAAACGGCGGAAATGACCATCCATCACCTGCTGGAACAACATCTAGATGTCCCACTATCCCAATATGATCATCACCTTCTCCAAATTGAGCATAGCCTACAGCATCATTCACAATATTTGTTTTAAAGCCATAGTCTGAAGCTATCTTCATCACTTGTTCCAACGCTTGTTTTGGACCTATTCCAAAAGGGGCATTACCCAAAGGGGCTCCCTTTACACTCTCAATTTGCATCACTTTATCTAAATCTTTGTAAAATTCTTCTTTATTTTTCTCTATTAAATGTTTTATATTTACTGTCATCAGTCTTCTCCTTAATTATTTCCTCTTACTAAAGTATTTTTGAAAGTATATCTATCCGCTCTATAATATGAAATATCGTATAATATCGGAGTCGCATTAATAGCAAACGTTATTGAATTTACTAAAAGTAATGGATCTCCCACTGGAACATTTAACAACTCGGACATCTCTTCATTAACCAAAATCGCTTCTACTTCTTGATGAGAATAGGCAATTTCTACTTTCGATTCAATCAATTTAAACAATGATTGATTAAAGTCTTCTTTTGATAACCCATCTACATATTTTTCACTTAAATAAATTTTTTCAACCGTCATCGGTTCATTATCTAAGCTCCTACATCTTACTAATTCATACACTGTATCAGATTCGCTTAACTCCAATTGAGTCATTATTTTATCATCTAACTGTTTAAGTTTTTCAAAAGAAATAACTTTAGTATCACTCGTTTTTCCATACGCTTTTGCAGCTTCAGTAAATCCTTGCAACCCATCACGACCGCTTTGGATTTTTTGTTGTGACATGACATAGCTACCTTTACCACGTTTTTTTACGATAATATTTTTTTTAATCAACAAATCGATCGCTTTTCGAATTGTTAATCTACTACACTCAAATTCTGTTGATAAATCATACTCAGATGGCAATTTTTGAGAGCTTACATAGATACCTTCTTTAATCCGTCTTTCTATTTCTTGTGCAACACTAACGTATACTGTCTCCGTATTTTTTTTCTCTTTCACAAAAATCAAACCCCTACTTTTTTATTTTTTTCCCATTCTTTTTTTATTTCTTCTGACAAACGTATAATTCGCTTACCAACTTCTTCATATGACTCAGTTTCCAAATTGGCCAATGAAATTCTAACAGACCATTCATCACTACCAAAGTCATCTGTCTTTAATAACAACAACTTTTCTTTTTCGGCTAATCTTGTTAAAACTTTGGTAATTGTCCATTCAGATTGTAAATATCTCGAAAAATCTAGACCATATCTTGATTCTACCCAATCTTTAAAATTAAACTCAAAATAATACGCTGTATTTAAAGGCTCTACCTCTTCTTTGATACCTAAAGAATGAAATAATCGTTCTTCTCTTTCATGACATAAATTCATTACAGATGTCTTATAATCATCTTTAGTATCTAATAAAGAGTATAAGCTAAATAGAGTCATCATAACTTGTTGAACAGAAGATAATCCTGCGGCGTGATTTAAAGCAATATCTCGACTATCCGCTACCATCCGATCGATAAAACGAATACTGTCACCTTTTTGATTGAGTGATTGATATCTTAATTTTAATTGTAGTTCTTGCTCTAATGGTAAATCGCTAATTAATTTATCAAATATATTGTCTTGTGCTACAGCAACCGTTCCCACACGCCAACCTGTCGCACCAAAATATTTCGAATATGAATAAATACAAGCTGAATTATACGGTAATTCTACGAATAATGAATTAAAATCTGATACAAATGTACCATAAACATCATCCGTTAGAATCATCAAATTTGGATTATCTGTTTCTACAATCTCTTTTATTTGATGAATGGTTGATTGACTCATGGAATTAGCTGTAGGATTGCTAGGATTAACTATAAACACGGCTTTGACATCTTTATCTTTTAATTTATCAATTTCATGAGTTGGGTATTGATAAATTAAATTTCCATCACAAATAGATTGTTCCGCATTAATTTTTAGTACATTAAAATTATATTGTGGTAATTCAGGTATTTCCAAATATGGGGCAAAGCTAGGGACTAATAAAGCAATTTTATCTCCCTTCTTTAAAATAAAATTGTTAACTAAAGTATCAAATAAGTAACAAATTCCTGCAGTACCTCCTTCTACTGTAAATATATCAAATGACGTATCAGATCCAGAAAATAATTCATATTTTAGATAATTTTTTATTGGAGATTCACACGCATCTAAGCATCGAACCGGATTAGGATAATTATCACCTATGGTATAGTCTAACATTTTATCTAACCACTCATGTTGATTCATACCGAAATAAACTACGCCATCTGTTAAAACTTGCTGTAAAAAGAATGATCCTCTACCTGAATTTTTTTCCAAAAACATTTGAAATCTTTTATATCTAGTTGAATCCTCTTCCATCATTCCGCGTATCAAAGAGTGGTGCATATCTGTTGTTTCCATTAAAGCAAATTGACTCAGTAGTATGAACGCTTCTCTTGGAATAGGTGCTGTCCAATTAGGATTGCCTCGACCAGCATTTAATGATTTTCTTTCTGTCTGTATTTTTTTCTCCAATAATAAATTTAACTCAAACGAACTCAAATCCTCTAACATTTTTGTTTCCTCTTCTCTATATAGTATATACTATATAGAATATACTATTATTGATAACGTTTTACAAATGTTTTATTTTATAGCTTTTTTCTAAAAACTCTTGGCAAAAGACCATAAAAAAATCGCATCAATAGAATTCAATCTATCAACACGATTTAGTGTACAGCCCTAATTATCTAGTCCTTGTAGGTTTGATCTAATATATCTTTAGTCTTTAAATATTTTTCTTCCAATGAATTATAATCATCTATATCCTTTTCATCAAGTTTCTTATTTTTTATATTTACATCATCCAGATCTTTGTTAGATAGAATATCGATTTTTGGCATAAGTGGATTAGATTCTTTATCCCCTATAAACACTGCATTTCCAAACGTAAACGATTTTGCTTCTCTGCCACTCATCATGACCTTAAAGGCACTATTCATTAAGTATACTCTCCCTTGATTTGCTGTTTGGTGTGGAAAGGTCGTTGGTGCATACGTTGCATCAACATAAGTTGGGCTACCTAACCAAGTAGCAATAGAAATCTCAGGCGAAGCCATCACAAGAAGTGAATCTGGTGACTTATTTTGACTATTTGGTACAGAACTCTCAAAATTACTTGATCCTGACTTCATGACATAGGTATCTTGACTAAAGCCTGTGTATTTAGGTCCTGCATAGGGTTCTGATCCATTTGCCCCAGTTGCTTCTTTTAACATATTCACCACGGTTTTTGCCGTACTGGAACTCATCGTTCGTTTGCTTTCAGCATCAGAAAGATTAATTTTGACAGAGTCTGTTTCAATACTTTCAATAGTTGTTGGTTCAACTCGAACCCCATCGTTACCAAATACACTAAATGCTGAAGATAGTGCCAAAACATTTGTAGGGTAATTAATTGCTTGCTCAGCTGTGTAATTTGAGCCATTTGGGTTATATGATGCTAGGCCGAGTGGTTCCATCATAGTATTTTTTTGCTGATCATTGGTCATCTGAAATGCCTCAACAGCAGCTGTATTTAACGACAACCCTAAGGCAAACGATGCACTAACTTTACCAAAATTCTGATTGCCATAATTATTAATTTTCCAATCTCCTACTGTAAAAGAACTTCCATTTTGAATCGTATTTGGTGTCAATCCTGCATACTCAACAGCTGGAGCATAATCAAGAAGTGGTTTAATTGTAGAGCCTGAAGATCGTGTTGCTGTATATGGAATCATCGGATTATCTGAATTAGTCGCAAGACCAATAATATGTCCTGTTTTCGTATCCACAACGGAAATAGCAGTCAAACTTTGTTTATGTTCAATATACCCATTAGGTAATCGATCATCCTGAGGATAAGTTCCTTCTACTATATTATGTAACTCCTTCAATTGATTACTATCTGCATAAGTTTTAACAGTAATCGTGGCATTTTGCGGTAAATTTAAACTACTCAATTCATCTTTTACTTTTGAAACATAAGGTTGGTATTCCTTCGGTGTCCCTTCCTGTTTATATCTTTTTAATGCAAACTCTTCCTTTTCACTTTGGACTAGTTCAACGGTTTGTTTATATATTTTATCACCAATCAGCTCATTTTCTTTCATAATTGCTAATACAGTAAGCGTCCGTTGCTTACCACTTTTTTCAAAGTCTTGAACATAAACTGATGGTGATTGACCTAACCCAGCCATGTAAGCAATCTGAGCTACCTGTTTAGGGTCATTTGTATTCATATCTGACATATCATTACCAAATAACTCAAGTGAAGCTGCTCTAACTCCCACAGTATTGGGTGTTAGACGTAGTTCATTTAGATAGGCTTTTAAAATATCATCACGATTATATTTTTGTGATAGCTTTCTAGCATCAATTAATTGAATAACTTTATCTGACAATGTATTTTTATTGTTTGTTCCAAAAACCATAATCTTAACCAACTGCTGCTCAATTGTTGATGCACCTCTTGTAACAACTTTTTGACCTAGTTTTTTTCTGACTTGAGACACCACTGCCCCCATTGTATCTTTAATGGAGAAACCTTTTGTTTTTCTCGTATAAAAAGACGCATCCTCTACAGCAAGAAGTGTGTCTCTATATAATTTATCTACATTCCAATTGGGCTGATATTTAACGGGATCAAATTTAACGACGACATTATTTTTATCTAACGGTTCATCATTTTTATCTAAAATAATGAAAGACTGTGTGATCTTCTCATCAATGTTTTGAATTTCAAGTAAGGAGCTGTAAGGACTGTAACGTTTACTTATTGTATAAGCTCCTATCGACATAAATAGTATGACAATCATAGCAATCATAGCAATCATACCGAGAATTATGGCTGTTAAGTGACGACGGCTAAGAAATCTAAAGCGTTTCTTTTTATTGTTTTTTGAAAACATCTATTGCCTCCCTTCCTTGTTTGTTCAATCTAGTATTCTTAAAACAAAAAATTTTAATCATCTGAACTTGTTGTTTCTTCTGTGCTTGATGAAGTCGTCTCACTTGTTATTGAAGAGTTAGAATTAGAGTTAGACGTAGATGAGCTACTTGATTCTGAAGATTGCGTTCTTTTTTCAACTGATTGATTTTCAACCACTATTGTAACAGTAGAGCCTTTAACGATATATTTATAATTTTGAGATGAAGGATCCTGTTTTAAAATGAGATCTTTTTCATTCCTATCCCAACTCTCCGTACCGCGGATGTTCTCAAGAACTGATTCTCCACTTTTATACATCGTATTTGTATATCCTTGTATATTCAAATTTAAATCCAATTGATCTATCTCTTCTTTAGCTTCTTTAACAGTCATACCAACTAAATCCGGCATATTCACTGACCGTTTAATTAATCGTTCATTAGTTTCTAAATCAGATTGAAGTTCGCTATACTTTTTTTTAAACTCTTCTACCATATTTTTCGACTGAATATAGTTATTTGTTCTATCTATATAATCACCTAGCTCCATACCAAACTTAGTATTTGGTTCAGGAATAGTTTCTATGAGACTGGCATAGGAAAAAACTTGATCTGTTATTTTATTTGCTTCAATTATATTATTATTTATGTCATCCAATAAGCTAACAGATTTTTTAAAGCTCTGTTCATTTGTAACTGTCAACATGCCTTCTTGATTATATATTTTATGCAATAAGTCAAGCAAATCTTGCGCCTCTTTGCTTATTTTTTCGGCGTCCGAAATCGTTGCATTTTGAAAAACAACCATTAATTCATCATATTTTTTAGGTAATATGCTTTTATAGTACAACACATATAATTCTTCAATATCTATATCTTCTACAATATCAATACGTCTCTTTATTTCCGACATAGCATTATCAATATCTGAAACGTCTGTTTTACCTTCCATTACTTCTAATAATAACTCTTTATTTTTAGCTAATGTCTTAACCTTTTCATCATTTGCTTCATACAACCAAGACTCAAAGGCATCATTTTTTAAAGATCTTATTAACCTAGTATCTGTTTCTTCAATCCTAGTTAGACGATATATTTCTTCTTGTGTTATATTTTGTGCTTCAGGAATATCGTTAATATAATGATATGCTTTAAAAAATAAATAAGCACTGACTAAACTGACCATTACAAAAAATGAATAAAAAAATATTTTCCAAGATTTACTTATTTTTCTATATTTTTTATTTTTGGTTTTTGATAACCTCACACGTTTTTTCTTTTTCATTTCATATAACCTCATGTGTTTCTTATTATTAATATAGTTAGGTGATTTTTAATAAATCTATATTTTATTATACACTAAAAAGAATAAAAAAGTTCTGACATAAAGTTTTCAATTGTCTATATAGGAAACGATGCCTTATCATATAATACTGATATTCTCTAACAAACATCTCTTATTTTTTTATGTACGCAAAAAGCCCTCAATCTAAATAGAATCATAGAGCCCATAGTTATATTATCTTTTTAAAAATTAAGGTACTAAAATAGAGAGTGATTATTATCATTATGAACAAAACGATGTGCATCTTTATATATTAATTTGGTCTTTTTATCCGGATCGCTTTCCAAAGTTAGCTTACTATCAACTATTAAAACATTAGGATTTCTAACTGAATATTGTTTTCAAAAAAAGAGTCTTACCATTTGGATTCCCTGTTTTATCAAAGTTACCAATATATTGGTGCATATAATAACCTAATCTTTTAGCTTTTAGTATATTTCCAGAATATAAATACATCCCTATATCAAATTGAAAAAGTAAGAAACCAACTTATATAATCTTCTACCAGGTAAGATATCGAGTATTTTTTAGATGTAGCATCAGCACAAATAAAGTTCATTCCAGTATGACAATCAGAAGTAGAGCTAAGCTCATCTACACAAAGAGCCGCAGGCAAGAAAAGAAGTTAAGATTCGGTTGCTGATTATTGGTAAATGATCATAACACACGTTTAACTGTATTTTCAGAGACATTGTGGCTTGCTGCGATTGCTTTACGTGATCGATTCTCTTTTAAGTCAAAAGTAATTTGGTGTTTAAGTTATCTAGACATGTGACAATAGTCATCTACTAGAGAATTAGAAGCACTTGAAGTTGATCAACATCTTCTATAAAGGATGCGTTTTCTATGAAGTGTCAGATAAGTTGTACGATACTCAACTTTTGGCAATTGACTAATGGTTGGATACATTCCGTTTTTAACGAACTGATAACATCCACATTTCTGGCATTGCTTATCTTTATTCACTAATCTTCCTGTCATCATGTTAAATGAGCTGTTGTTTCTCGATTCGTGAGACGATTAATCCTCATTAAAAATAAGAGATTCACCTGTTAAATTGAGTAGTTTTCTTGTATTATTATCCATAGGGAGATTCTCCTTTGTAACGTTAGTTATAGACGACTTAATTTTACCAATAAGAATGTCCCCTTTTTTTAGGATCTGTAATTTCTACTGTTGGTAACGAAAGTTACCAGCAGTTTTTAGTACACAAAAAC
>NZ_QRJY01000039.1:771-1194 GCF_003471765.1 Vagococcus sp. AM17-17 | reverse complement strand
GTGATAGTAATTGCTGCCCCGTCAATGTGTATGGTGCAGAGAGGCTCAGGGGTGGTGATATGTATTGCAGCAAGGGCAAATGCGGCGAATATTATTGCCAGGATGGTAGGAAAGATATAGGCATAAAGGAATGGTGAGGGCGGCGGCAGCGGCGAGCCACTTGTAGTCGGGATATTTCGGGTACCTAGCATGGGCGGGTGGACAGTAGTTTATCTGCTTGGTACCGTCTTTATACTGGCCGCCAGATGGGAAGCGATGAATGTTGTCGCCTGCTATTGGGAAGGTGTGGGATTTAAGCACAAACAGTGCGGTCACCACGGTGATGCCAATGGCAAGGACAAAGAGGGATTTGGAATGGTCAGGCGGAGGAACCAATCCTGGCATTGAAATCGAAGATGGTAAGATGGCCCTTGGCGCGAGTGA
>NZ_QRJY01000039.1:0-761 GCF_003471765.1 Vagococcus sp. AM17-17 | reverse complement strand
GGCGGCAGCGGCGAGCCACTTGTAGTCGGGATATTTCGGGTACCTAGCATGGGCGGGTGGACAGTAGTTTATCTGCTTGGTACCGTCTTTATACTGGCCGCCAGATGGGAAGCGATGAATGTTGTCGCCTGCTATTGGGAAGGTGTGGGATTTAAGCACAAACAGTGCGGTCACCACGGTGATGCCAATGGCAAGGACAAAGAGGGATTTGGAATGGTCAGGCGGAGGAACCAATCCTGGCATTGAAATCGAAGATGGTAAGATGGCCCTTGGCGCGAGTGAGTGCAATGAAGGTGGTAAGAGGCCTCTGCAAGGCAACGGCGTGAAGATCACTGCAGTAAAAGCTAACACTAGGGTACTCTAAACCTACAGTGTCGAGCGGCAGCAAAGTGCCAGGAACCTGCTGGGAGACGAAGTTGTAAACTTCCTCGTCGGCAATGGTAAAACCAGAAGGATCGACAGCAAAGGGGTCAGCGTATTCTAGGCTGTCGACAGGAGCGAGAGATGTGATAGAAAGGTGGAAGAGGTTGTTGAGTAGGGCGGTTAGTTTAGGCCCGTAGCGGTGTGTGCGGCTGGAGTAGTAATGGGGCTGGAGTGAGTGCGGAAGCTGAAGAGGGTCACCGAAGAGAGCTAGGCAGCGGGAATAGTCTAGAGATTTGTAATTGTACTCGTCGACTATAGCGCCGTCTGGCACAGAATCGGTGGTGATGCACTGTTGGAAGATGCGGTTGCTAGGGTCAAGCAAGGTAGGGCTATGTGAG
>NZ_QRJY01000038.1:295-1324 GCF_003471765.1 Vagococcus sp. AM17-17 | reverse complement strand
TCCTAAATTCTAACGTTTTAACTCTTACCAACAGTAGTTGACAAAGAGCCCTTAAAATACGATGGTTTCAACTGTATCAACCGATATACCGGCGGCCGGGGTCGAACCGGCACGCCCGTGAGGGCACTGGATTTTGAGTCCAGCGCGTCTGCCAATTCCGCCACGCCGGCAAAACAAGAGGCGGTAACCGGATTTGAACCGATGATAAAGGTTTTGCAGACCTCTGCCTTACCACTTGGCTATACCGCCTTTAAAAAAACTGGGCTAGCTGGATTCGAACCAACGAGTGACGGAGTCAAAGTCCGTTGCCTTACCGCTTGGCTATAGCCCAATAATAAAAAGGCGACTGATGGGAATCGAACCCACGAATGCCGGAGCCACAATCCGGTGCGTTAACCACTTCGCCACAGTCGCCATAATTATAACAGGGGTAGTAGGAATCGAACCCACGCTGACGGTTTTGGAGACCGTAGTTCTACCGCTAAACTATACCCCTTTAAATATGGAGGGGGGCAGATTCGAACTGCCGAACCCGAAGGAGCGGATTTACAGTCCGCCGCGTTTAGCCACTTCGCTACCCCTCCAAATGGCGCAAGACAGAATCGAACTGCCGACACACGGAGCTTCAATCCGTTGCTCTACCAACTGAGCTACTGCGCAAATAACGGTCCCGACGGGAATCGAACCCGCGATCTCCTGCGTGACAGGCAGGCATGTTAACCCCTACGCCACGGAACCTATTTATGATTTTATTTCTTTAATTGGTATTTCCCGTCCGGGAATCGAACCCGTGTTACCGCCGTGAAAGGGCGGTGTCTTAACCGCTTGACCAACGGGCCAATATAATAATTCTTTTAGATACGGAGAGTAAGGGATTCGAACCCTTGAGACAGTTATTACCGCCTACATGATTTCCAATCATGCTCCTTCGGCCAACTCGGACAACTCTCCAGAGTTTTAACCATCTTATAAAAGAACTCCGGCAGTAGGACTCGAACCTACGACATCATGATTAACAGTCATGCGCTA
>NZ_QRJY01000038.1:0-285 GCF_003471765.1 Vagococcus sp. AM17-17 | reverse complement strand
GGCAGGTGCTCTCCCAGCTGAGCTAAACCTCCATCACTAAAAATATAAGCACGGCAACGTCCTACTCTCACAAAGGGAAACCCTTCACTACCCTCGGCGCTAAGAAGCTTAACTTCTGTGTTCGGCATGGTTACAGGTGTATCCTTCTTGCCATCGTCACCGCACTTATATATTATTGAGTAATTGCTCACTCAAAACTGGATGTTAAAGTTATCTATCATCATAATTGTCCACCGCTTATTTTGGTTAAGTCCTCGACCGATTAGTACTAGTCCGCTCCATACA
>NZ_QRJY01000037.1:0-1546 GCF_003471765.1 Vagococcus sp. AM17-17 | reverse complement strand
GTACTAAAAACTGCTGGTAACTTTCGTTACCAACAGTAGAAATTATAGAGCCGCAAGAACTTTTTTCTTTCCTATAAACTTTCAAATATTCATCTACTTTTTGTCATGACTTAGAGTTACAGTTGCTACATAAATTATTTATTAGGAGGAAGAAATATGATAAATGAGTTAGAACATCTATTTGTAACTAAAGATAATTATGATTTGTTCTTAAAAAATGTAGAAGAGAAACTAAGTGATGAAAGTAAGTTATCTTACGTTTTAGAAGAATTAAAAGAAAAGATAGTAGATGGCATTCGTGATTTAAATATCAAAGAAAATGATTCATTGAATATACTGACAATTGTGTTAACTAGTGTTTTTTTTGCTCCACAAGGTGTTTTTATATGCGATGTACATTTAGTAAAAGATAAAGAAGGAAAAGTTTTAGTTAAATACTAATTGAGAAAGCCTAGTCGATTTGTCTAGGCTTTTTGATTATTTGTTATAATAGAAAAAAGACAGAATAAGGAGAATAATAATGAACTCAATGGATAAAATAAATGTATTTAGAAATGAAAGAGGTTGGCACCATAATAGTAAAGAAAAGGACCTCGCAATTTCTATATCTTTAGAAGCAAGTGAGTTACTAGAATTGTTTCAATGGTTAGATAATGAAGAAGCACTAAAGCAGACAGAAAGGTTAGAAGAAGAACTAGCTGATGTATTGATTTACTCATACACCTTAGCTGATAAATTAGGATTTGATATAGATGATATTATTGAAAAGAAATTAGTTAAGAATGCGATAAAATATCCGGTTAAATAAAAAGGTATAAGTAGTTGATTTGTTAGTAGTGGGTTATAATGAAGGAGTAAAATAAAGCTGTAGGAGGAAATAGTATGTTTGAACAAAAAAAAGTGTATAAGAGTATGGAAAACAGACAATTCACCCCACAAAGTTTGCTTGGTGAGCTGGAAGATTTAAAGCAATTCCAATTTAATGATGTATCATATACAGGTATTAGTTTAAATATTGAGATGCTAATCACGCAGTATTTACGTGATGATAAATTTCATTTAATAGAAGCAAAAGGTGGATTAGCTAAAAAAAGTTACGATTTGTGGTATCAAGATCTATGTTTAGCGATTGAAATTTTTAATCATTTTGCGATCTATACAAAAGAAAATTTTTCAATTTATTTAAAAGAATCGCGTAAGTTTGAAGAAGAAACAGGATTTGGTAATACGTCAAAAGAATATAAAGAGTACTTTGAACAAGGAAATTCTATGTATTTTCATGATATGTTACATATTGTGTTTGATCTTTCAAGGAAAATTGACTTGAGTATTGCAGATTTTAAAGAAGCCTTACTTGCTGATGGAGAAAGTATTGGGAATTATAAACTACCAGAAAAAGTTGTTTTTGAGGGAAAATAGACTTTTGAAATAATCAAGTATTTAAATAATGCTATATTTGAAGAGGGTATTGGTGTAAATTTTGGCATGATTATAGGGCTCTTTGTCAACTACTGTTGGTAAGAGTTAAAACGTTAGAATTTAGGAT
>NZ_QRJY01000036.1:287-2177 GCF_003471765.1 Vagococcus sp. AM17-17 | reverse complement strand
TTAGTACTTTGATGCTTCCATTGACCATTATGAGGTATATTAGGTAAATTAGATTTAAATGTATTGTCTCTAAAGTATGTTCCCAAAGTTAGACTAGACAAATTAGATGTATTACTAAACATATCTGTCACATCTGTCTTTAGCGTAACAAATCCACTAATATTTAGTGATTTTAAAGAAGTTGCATCAGAAAACATTGAATTCATGTTAACGACCTTTAAGGTATCCCATTTTGATAAGTCTAGCATTTCTAAACCAGATACTGAACTAAACATACCTGTCATATTAGTCACATTTGAAGTATTCCAATTATTTATAGGTAAACTAACTAAATTAGAAGCTCCCTTGAACATGTAACTAGTATCTGTGGTTTGAGAGACATCAATTAAATCTATACCCTCAATACTTGTTAAATTAGATAATTCATTATTGGTTATAGATGAAAATAGATATGAAGAATCTTTAGGAGAAACAACAGAATCCTTAAAGACAATTTGCTTAATATCTTTAGGATTTAATTTATATTTATCTGTTCTATTCCATGGTGATTGGGTATATTCATTCAATTTTCCATTAGTCAGAAAAGTTAGTACCCCAGTTTCTGGAGTAAATTCCCATGGAACATCACCCCAAACTGGACGAGCTGTAACATTGATTTTAGTCGTTTTCCAGTGATCTAATGGTTGTCCATTTTCATCAAATTCCATATCGTCTTTGATTGTTCCAAATTGACCCTTAATAATGGATGGATCGTCTATTGTATAATAAGGTGTAATATCCTTACCACCATCATCTTTTGATTTAGCCATGTACATCGGATCAATCGAATATGTGTCGTATGGCTGCCCTGATACCTTAGTTGTTTTTACCACTTCTCCAGTTACATTATCTACGAATTCTACTGTTCGCTCCCGATAAGATTGATACGTAAATCCTTTAAATCGAACAGTTTGTTCAGCTGCAGAACCACCTACTGATCCACTCACTAGAAGTGAACCATATCTATATGATTCAGGTACAGTATACCAGTAAGTTGTCATCCCAGTACTTGATTGAACTTGATAATTTATTCTTCGTGTACTAGCAGTATAAGTTATGTTGACATCTTTAACATTACCAAAATAAAAATTACTTTCAAAATTACCATATGTCTGATACATTTCTCTTTTTCCAAGTCCATTTTCATCAGTAGACCATATCTGAAAATATGGTAAATATTTAGGATCCTCCGCATCCTCAGGATCTTGCCAATATTTAACGTTATTATCATCTTTAGGATTATAATATAAATCGACAATTAATCCCATAGCATCTGGAATACCCAACATACCTAGACCTTGACCTGGCATACCTTTATTTAAGTCTGGCAGACCTTGGTAAAATATAAAACTAAATCCATCAGCAGGTACACTATTATAATTTTTTATAACTTTCATACCAGTTTGTAATGAAAAATCTGAATCAAAGGAAAGATAATCGTTAAACCTAAATCTACCATTTGGACTATTTGGAATAGCTTTAGTTAATCTTACATCAACATAATTAGCGGTTTGACTTGTCTTTTCAGCACCACCTAGGAGACTAAAATTTTCATCAAATTGACTAGGTGTCACTTTAATTATTTGATTTACAGCAACCACATTTTCAGAGAAAAATACAATATAACCAAAAAATAAAAATGTTATTACTAATTTTTTCATAATATTCTCCCAACATAAATTTTCATTTATTATACCATAAAAATTATTTTTTTTATACTTTATTCGATAGTGAAAATAAGTTAACATAATGGTCTGTACACTAAATCGTAGTAATTGATTAAATTCTATAAGCCATTCATAGAAACCAAGTAGTATCAAATTTTTTCAACTATTTTTTTAGGGCTTGTAG
>NZ_QRJY01000036.1:0-277 GCF_003471765.1 Vagococcus sp. AM17-17 | reverse complement strand
TCAACTATTTTTTTAGGGCTTGTAGATATAAAGGAGCCATCTAACAAGCAATCAGCTACATTGTTTGGATGAACCTCTAAACCAGCACAACACTCATAAATAATCTCCCTAAAAAATACACTCCTTTCCAAAATAGTTGTAGCACTTTTCCCTTCTACTACTCTGTATACATCATAAATTCTTACATACTTAAGAGTGAATGAGTTTACATTTGACGTATAGGCTACAAAAAAAGCCAAAGAGATTAACGTCTCTTTGGCTTTTAAGTCATTCAATA
>NZ_QRJY01000035.1:0-2498 GCF_003471765.1 Vagococcus sp. AM17-17 | reverse complement strand
TATTAAAAACTGCTGGTAACTTTCGTTACCAACAGTAGAAATTATAGAGCCAATATTTCGGCTGTTTTTTTCTTATAGCAAGTAAGCATATAATTTTACTTACTTAATGTTAGTTGTTATAGTATAAACATCAAATAAATAAAAAAGGATTGATTAACACATGTCAAATTTTGTAAATTTATTAAAACAACGTCGTTCGATATATGATTTAGGAAAAAATACACCACTAACTAATGATGAAATTGTAGACTTAGTAACAGAGGTAGTGAGAGAGTCACCGACTGCATTTAATTCGCAAACACAACGAGTAGTGTTTTTATTCGATGATGCACATGAAAAATTATGGAGTATGACAGAAGGATTATTAGAACCATTAACTCCTCCAGAAGCATTTGAAAATACAAAAGAAAAATTAAAAAGCTTCGCAAAAGGAAAAGCAACTATTTTATTCTTTGAGGACACAGATATTGTAAAAGGATTGCAAGAACAATTTGCGCTATATGCAGAGAATTTCCCAATTTGGTCAGAACAAGCGAGTGGTTTAACTCAATCAAACGTGTGGACTGCTTTAACTGAAAAAAATATTGGTGCTAATTTGCAACATTATAATCCAATTATTGATGAATCAGTTGCTAAAGAATGGGATACTCCAGCAAATTGGAAATTACGTGCACAATTAGTTATTGGATCGATTGAATCACCAGCCTTAGAAAAAGAATATATGGAAAACAACGATAGATTTAAAGTGTTTAAATAAAAAAGAGAATCATAAAAATTTCTATATGGAACAAAAAAATACATATAATTTAGGTTTATTATATAGATATCAACAAAATGAATAAACAACTCCTTAGGTCACTAGCATATTGCTGGTGACTTTTTTTATCATTTGTTCAATTGAGCAAATGCATTAAAAATGAACAATAATATATCGTAAATGGTCTATAAAAATATATTAATCTGATAGAGCGAGTGGAATGAAATGTTTTTGTAACAATTCCTTTATCTATCTGACATATGGTTATGTTAGAATGAATAGGTCGTTAAGAAAAGGGAAATTATTAAAATAGAAATTACTTTATATAAATTTAGATAAGTTCGTTGGAGGAAGAAAAATTGAAGAAAAATATTTTATCAACCATTATGGTTTGCTCAATTGCATTAACAGCTGTTGCTAGTCCAAGTATCGTATTGGCAGATTCTGTTGATGTTCAAATTAAACAACAAGATGAAAAAATTAATGCCTTAAAAGGACAACAAGATAAAGCTCAAGCAGAAATCAATGCATTAGAATCAACCGTAGCTTCTGTTAATGAAAAAGTAGCATCATTAGAAGCAAAACAAACTGAACTAAGTAATGATACTGAGAAATTACAAGAAAAAATCGGTACACTTAAAGTAAGAATTGCAAAACGTGAAAAGTCGATTCAAAAACAAGCAAGAGATGCACAAACAAATGATCAAAGTACTAACTTTGTTAGTGCGGTATTAGAAGCTGATTCATTATCAGATGCTATTAGCCGTGTGCATGCTATGAGCACAATTGTTAATGCTAACAATGATTTAGTTAAACAACAAAAGCAAGATCAAAAATCAGTTGAACAAAGTATTCAAGAAAATGAAGAAAAAATCAACGAAATGGCAGCTACTTATAAAGAGTTACAAAGTCAAAAAGATGCTCTTGCTGCTCAACAAGCTGAGTTAAATGTATTGAAAACAAGTTTAGCTGCTGAACAAGCAACTGCTGAAAGTGATAAAGCTAAATTAAACAAACAAAAAGAAGAAGCAAAAGCTGCCCAAATAAAAGTATTAAAAGCTCAACAAGATTCATCTAAAAAACCAGCTGAAGCAACGGCAGTAAAAGCTGAGAAACCAGCTGAAGATCAAAAAACTGATAACTCATCTGATAGTACGGCTACTCCTTCTGAAGTACCAGAAAGTAAACCAGTTGAAAAACCAACTACTGATAGTACATCTTCTTCAGGAAACTCGGAGCCAGTTAGTGCACCATCAGGAGGTACTTCGTCTAATGGTGGAGGAGTAGATCATTCAGGCTCAGGTAATATGTACGCTGTTGGTCAATGTACATGGTATGTTAAAAGTGTTGCTCCTTGGGTAGGAACTTATTGGGGTAATGGTGCTCAATGGGGAGCATCAGCAGCAGCAGATGGTTACACAGTAAACTCAACTCCAGCAACAGGAGCAGTTGTCGTATTCGCTGCAGGTCAATCTGTTGGAGGACAATGGACAGCAGATGGTTCATATGGACATGTTGCTTATGTTGATTCATATAATCCAGCTAACAATACTATTACGATTTCACAAGGTGGTACAGGATTTTCATCACCTACTGGACCAAACACACAAACAATTAGCGCATCTGGTTACACTTATATCCATCGCTAAAAATAAAAGCTCTTTGTCAACTAGTGTTGGTAAGAGCTCAAACGTTAGAATTTAGGATCTAGAAAACAACATGTTTTCTAGATCTTTTTTGG
>NZ_QRJY01000034.1:0-2912 GCF_003471765.1 Vagococcus sp. AM17-17 | reverse complement strand
TTCTTCATCATCGTGCCTCCAGTAATTTTAGTTAAAGTCATTATATCGAAAAATTATCCTTAATTAAACTTTGCAACACAACCCTTAAAGCAGCATAGACCATTGATCAAAATTTGGATGTATTTGCTTATTTTTTTAACTTTACAAAACAACCATTTTGAGTAGATCATAACTATGAAAAAACAAACAATATTAAATGCTATCCTTTCTCTTTCTTTGCTAGGTATAGGTAGTTTTAACGTTTATAAAATAGATGATAATCAAAAAGAAATTGCGAAAGCAGATATTAAGATAAATAAGTTAAAAAAGACTGCAGATAGCAAAACGAAAGAAATAGATAAATTAAAAAAAGAAGTCGATGATAAACGCAAAGCATTGGATAGTAAAGAAAAAGAATTAGAAAAGACTGTTGAAACAAATGTAGAAGAAACTGTACAACAAGGAACCCCAATCCAAACTGAAACTCAACAAAACAATCAAACAACTCAATCTGTTTCCGCTACTGAATATAAAGTTCCAAACGATCAAGATAATAAAAAAATGGCTGAACAATATGCCAAAGAGCAGGAAAAACAAAATGAGCCTGTTTATGCCAACATGAATGAAGATGGAAATCTTGTCCACTTTACTATAGATAATGGAATATCTATTGATAAGTTTTACGAATTAAATCCAGGTGTTAAAATTAAAGCAGGTCAATCATATCGTGTTAAATAAGCCACTCAAATGAGTAGTTTTTCTTTATATATAAGTTCACGATTACAAGAATACACATCACTATTTATGAACTCACACCCCGCTCTCTTTATAAGTCTTAGTTTATCAGTGTCATGAGTTCATGATTATTTTTATTTTAATGAACTCTCCAATTACTTACCGACTGGGGTATCAGGAGGTTTTGGGCAAACTCTGCCCTATAAATCAGTAAAAAACTTATATTTTGGTATAAACATCGCTTCACTTTACGTTCTCATCTTACCCTTGAACAACTCATATAAGCCCTACGTTGAGATTAACATCGGGTCAACGCTCGAAAAACACCCCTGGAATTTAACTTATATTGAGACGTATAAAAAATCTATACTAGTGAAGTCCGCAAAAGACTTCCTCCCCTACCGTTTTTATTACTGGCTAAATGGTCGTAGTCACCGTTTCCTTACGTTAAATACCGCCTGTACTCGCCTTGTACAGCCGACTTCTAGTCTTTGGCACATAGGGCATCTAGATTTCCCCTTCTGGCATACATAGGTATGTGCGTGATTCTATGCGTGGCTGGTATTTATTAAAAGGTTAGCATTTAGTAAGTTTCATTTATATAGTTTTAGACAAACGGTATTATTGTATGAAAGTATGATAGTATTCAATAATACTTGCATACTTTTTTTCATTTGCATACTTGCATACTTTAATACTCGCGTACCTTTATAAACGCCATTATAATAAGTTTCTTCTTTTGCATACTTTAATACTCGCATACTTTAATACTTGTATACTTTAATACTTGTATACTTTAATACTTGTATACCGTTTAACTTTTTTGTTTGCATACCTTAGATAAAAAGTGTAGAATAAGGGTAATAAATAGACGAGGTGAATGATATGGCACAGATAGTAACTTGGGGAAATTTTAAAGGCGGAACAGGGAAAACGACTAATAGCACGATGGTTGCTAATGAGTTAGCGAATAGGAGGTATCGCACTTTGCTAGTCGATATGGACCCGCAAGGTAACGCAACAAACCTATTTTTAAAAACGAAGAACTATTTAGATAATGAAGTCACTGTTTTTGACACTACTTTAATGGCTGCTATTCAAGCTAAAGATTTGAGCAAAGCTGTGATAAACATTAAAAACAATCTAGACTTATTAGCTTCTAGCGCTGATTTTAGTTTGTTCCCACGTTTTATGGAAAGCATAACTGATTATAACGAGAGAGTAATGTACTTCAGCTCTCTACTAGAGCCACTAAAAGATAAATATGATTTTATATTAATCGACATACCACCAACAATTTCATTGATAACAGATTCAGCTCTGTACGCATCTGATTGGTGCGTTATCGTAATGCAAACACATGAAAGAAGTTTGCAAGGTGCCGAAGCATTTCTAAGATACATACAAAATGAAGTTATAGATACATTCCACGCACCCACACTTGATGTTCTTGGGATATTACCAGTTTTATTAAAGAATGGGGCTCCTGTCGATGTATCTACTTTAGAAGCTGCTAAAGAAATCTTTGGGGAGTCTAATATATTTGAAACAACCATCAGAAATATGGAACGCTTAAAACGTTATGATTTAACTGGTATAACAAACGATGATATGCACGATAAAAAAGTTTTGAATGTGTATAACGATGTGACTGACGAATTTATCAATCGTTTGGAGGAATAAGATTATGAAGTTAGTAGAATCTAATAAAAACAAAAAGAAGATAGATAGAGGCCCGACGATTGAACCTGAAAAAAAGTTTACTATGGATCAATTGCCTAAAAAAGAAGAAAATAATAGCGACGTCAAAACTTTAACTCCTGCTTTTATTTACGAACCTAAACCGACAACATTAAAAATAGATACCAGGTTAAGGGACCAAATAAACGCGTTGTCGTTAATTGGTTATGGTGACACACAAAAAGAAGCGATAGAGTTGTTAATTAATAATGTTATAGACTCTATGACTGTAGACGAAAAAAGAAAATTCGATTATCAATACCAAGTTTTAGAAGATAAAACTATCAAGACAATTACCCACAAAAAATAATTTAAATACCTTAGAATCACTGTGTGTGCAGTGG
This sequence comes from Vagococcus sp. AM17-17, assembly GCF_003471765.1. Taxonomy (NCBI): domain Bacteria; kingdom Bacillati; phylum Bacillota; class Bacilli; order Lactobacillales; family Enterococcaceae; genus Vagococcus; species Vagococcus sp. AM17-17. The sequence continues at coordinate 114 of NZ_QRJY01000034.1, read as the reverse complement.
TTCTAAGGTGTTTTTTTGATTTATTTTAAAAGGTTGTGTTGCAAAGTTTAATTAAGGATATTTTTTCGATATAATGACTTTAACTAAAATTACTGGAGGCACGATGATGAAGAA
>NZ_QRJY01000033.1:0-3089 GCF_003471765.1 Vagococcus sp. AM17-17 | reverse complement strand
TCAAACGAATTGTTCATTGAAAACTGGATAGTTGAAGTTAGACATCAACATAAACCGAGAACACCGCGTTGAACAGTTTCTTTAAAAAGAACTGTGAAATGTATTAATGATTATCTATCGCTAGTTAGTCATTAATTAAAAAACAAGCTAACCGTAAGGTTAGAAAAGGTTAAGTGAATAAGGGCGCACGGTGGATGCCTTGGCACTAGAAGCCGATGAAGGACGGGACTAACACCGATATGCTTCGGGGAGCAGTAAGTATGCTATGATCCGGAGATTTCCGAATGGGGGAACCCAATATCTTTTATAGGATATTATCTAATAGTGAATACATAGCTATTAGAAGGTAGACGCAGAGAACTGAAACATCTAAGTACCTGCAGGAAGAGAAAGAAAAATCGATTTCCTTAGTAGCGGCGAGCGAAACGGAAACAGCCCAAACCAACAAGCTTGCTTGTTGGGGTTGTAGGACTCAGCTGTGGTAGCTGTTGTGGATAGTCGAATCGACTTGGAAAGGTCAGCCGTAGCGGGTAAAAGCCCCGTAGACGAAATTGACAACACACCTATGAGTATCCTGAGTACGGCGGAACACGAGAAATTCCGTCGGAATCCGGGAGGACCATCTCCCAAGGCTAAATACTCTCTAGTGACCGATAGTGAACCAGTACCGTGAGGGAAAGGTGAAAAGCACCCCGGAAGGGGAGTGAAATAGAACCTGAAACCGTGTGCCTACAAGAAGTTAGAGCCCGTTAATGGGTGATAGCGTGCCTTTTGCAGAATGAACCGGCGAGTTACGATAGCATGCGAGGTTAAGCTGAAGAAGCGGAGCCGTAGCGAAAGCGAGTCTGAATAGGGCGAATGAGTATGTTGTCGTAGACCCGAAACCATGTGACCTACCCATGTCCAGGTTGAAGGTGTGGTAAAACGCACTGGAGGACCGAACCCACGTACGTTGAAAAGTGCGGGGATGAGGTGTGGGTAGCGGAGAAATTCCAAACGAACTTGGAGATAGCTGGTTCTCTCCGAAATAGCTTTAGGGCTAGCCTCGGATTTGAGAATGATGGAGGTAGAGCACTGTTTGGACTAGGGGCCCGTCTTGGGTTACCGAATTCAGATAAACTCCGAATGCCATTCATTTATATCCGGGAGTCAGACAGTGAGTGATAAGATCCATTGTCGAAAGGGAAACAGCCCAGACCACCAGCTAAGGTCCCAAAATACATGTTAAGTGGAAAAGGATGTGAGGGTGCACAAACAACTAGGATGTTGGCTTAGAAGCAGCCACCATTTAAAGAGTGCGTAATAGCTCACTAGTCGAGTGCCCTTGCGCCGAAAATGTACCGGGGCTAAACATGTTACCGAAGCTGTGGATAGAACCTTTGGTTCTATGGTAGGAGAGCGTTCTAAGGGCGTTGAAGCTGGATCGTAAGGACTGGTGGAGCGCTTAGAAGTGAGAATGCCGGTATGAGTAGCGAAAGACAGGTGAGAATCCTGTCCACCGAATGACTAAGGTTTCCTGGGGAAGGCTCGTCCTCCCAGGGTTAGTCGGGACCTAAGCTGAGGCCGATAGGCGTAGGCGATGGATAACAGGTTGAGATTCCTGTACTCGTTTGTTTTGTTTGAACAATGGAGGGACACAGGAGGCTATGAGATCGTGCGACTGGAAGTGCACGTTCAAGCAACAAGTCTTGATAAGAGTCAAATGCTTTTATCTATAAGGACAAGTTGTGATGAGTAGGGAAATAAAGTACCGAAGTCTCAATGTCACACTGTCAAGAAAAGCTTCTAGTTAGAAACAAATGACCCGTACCGCAAACCGACACAGGTAGTCGAGGAGAGAATCCTAAGGTGAGCGAGAGAACTCTCGTTAAGGAACTCGGCAAAATGACCCCGTAACTTCGGGAGAAGGGGTGCTGAACGCAAGTTCAGCCGCAGTGAATAGGCCCAAGCGACTGTTTATCAAAAACACAGGTCTCTGCAAAATCGAAAGATGACGTATAGGGGCTGACGCCTGCCCGGTGCTGGAAGGTTAAGAGGATGGGTTAGCAATAGCGAAGCTCAAAATTGAAGCCCCAGTAAACGGCGGCCGTAACTATAACGGTCCTAAGGTAGCGAAATTCCTTGTCGGGTAAGTTCCGACCCGCACGAAAGGCGTAACGATTTGGGCACTGTCTCAACGAGAGACTCGGTGAAATTTTAGTACCTGTGAAGATGCAGGTTACCCGCGACAGGACGGAAAGACCCCATGGAGCTTTACTGTAGTTTGATATTGAATGTTTGTGACACATGTACAGGATAGGTAGGAGCCGTAGAAGTCGGAACGCTAGTTTCGATGGAGGCGCTGGTGGGATACTACCCTTGTGTTATGACCATTCTAACCCGCACCACTAATCGTGGTGGGAGACAGTGTCAGATGGACAGTTTGACTGGGGCGGTCGCCTCCCAAAAGGTAACGGAGGCGCCCAAAGGTTCCCTCAGAATGGTTGGAAATCATTCGTAGAGTGCAAAGGCAGAAGGGAGCTTGACTGCGAGAGCTACAACTCGAGCAGGGACGAAAGTCGGGCTTAGTGATCCGGTGGTTCCGCATGGAAGGGCCATCGCTCAACGGATAAAAGCTACCCTGGGGATAACAGGCTTATCTCCCCCAAGAGTTCACATCGACGGGGAGGTTTGGCACCTCGATGTCGGCTCGTCGCATCCTGGGGCTGTAGTCGGTCCCAAGGGTTGGGCTGTTCGCCCATTAAAGCGGCACGCGAGCTGGGTTCAGAACGTCGTGAGACAGTTCGGTCCCTATCCGTCGCGGGCGTTGGAAATTTGAGAGGAGCTGTCCTTAGTACGAGAGGACCGGGATGGACATACCTCTGGTGTACCAGTTGTTCTGCCAAGGGCATTGCTGGGTAGCTATGTATGGACGGGATAAACGCTGAAAGCATCTAAGCGTGAAGCCCCCCTCAAGATGAGATTTCCCATTCCTTTAAGGAAGTAAGACCCCTGAAAGATGATCAGGTAGATAGGCTAGGAGTGGAAGTACAGTGATGTATGGAGCGGACTAGTACTAATCGGTCGAGGACTTAACCAAAATAAGCGGT
>NZ_QRJY01000032.1:0-3149 GCF_003471765.1 Vagococcus sp. AM17-17 | reverse complement strand
GAAAATCTACTTAAAGCAGCATAGACCATTGATCAGAATTTGGATGTATTTGCCTATTTTTTTAACTTTGCAACACAACCCCCAATACTGTGAATAACGTTACTCTCCTATTCACTAATGTAATTCAACAATCTTTCTAAAATGTCATGTGTAACTTTTAAGTTGTATTGTTCAATAAGGTGACTTTGCAAATCCATAACTAATAGCAAAGAATTTTTATAGGCTTCAAATAATTCTACCTTATCTAATCGAGCAGTGGTCTTTGCAAATTTTTTATAATTTTCAAGGCTAATTTCTTTTTCAAGGTTTTTACTCATGTTTAGCCAATTATCAGCATTTTTTTCTGCCATACGTATAAGTTGTAGTGTATTTTTTTGAAGTTGTGATAAGAGTTCTAATGAACGAGCATATTCTCCTCTTTTTAGAACGTTGATTCCCATCAACCATAGATTAGAGAAATTACACAACAAAAAATTAGCATTTTCTTCAGTAAGTCTATTTGGTCTTGCACCACTTATCTCTGATAAATAATTTTCTAATTGCCCTGTTTCATCGTAAATAAGCATAGCCTTCGTATCAGGAATATAACCTGAATCTTTAAACGAGGGGATTATGTTCATATCTTTTTCAGAAAGGAAATGAAATTCCCCACGTATAAGATTATCAAAAATAACTACCTCTGTTCCGTACTCATTTTTATAAAGCATCAAGTACGGAGCTACGTCAAACAACCAGTTGGATGAATCAAAGTTCGAGGTTATACTATCTTTCAAAAATATATAGAACTCTATATCAGAGTATTGGTCACCTTCTCCTTTGGTAAACGATCCATACATCATACAAGCTGTAATTCGTTCATCTGACTCAGTAAGATTCTTAACGTTTGCAATTAATTCTTTTTGTTTTAACATTTCTTCACCCTTTCATGTAAATATCTTTTAGTTATTGTGGCAACTCAAAATCTCTACAAACCTAAATTAATATTTTTCGTACAAATGTTATTGCAAAAAGCATCATCATGCTCCACAAACAATAGTGTAGGACAATATTCCAAAATCATTTTTTCAATTTGGATACGTGAAAAAATATCAATATAGTTCAATGGCTCATCCCATATATACAAATGTGCACTTTCACAAAGGCTTTTAGCAATTAGTACTTTCTTTTTCTGACCAGCACTAAAATCCACCATGTTCTTATCAAACTGCTCTCTATTAAAATCCAGTTTACGAAGAATCGTTTTAAATAGAGTTTCATCGATCTTATTATTATAGGCAAATTCAGATAGATTACCTTTTAAATATGAAGTATCTTGCGAAATATAAGAAATTTTTAGTCCACTTGCTAGCATAAAATTTCCGGTAAATTTAATATCATCTCCATTAATCAATTTTAGGATACTAGACTTACCACTCCCATTTTTTCCGATAATGGCAACTCTATCACCAATATTGACTCTGAAATTAAGATTACTGCATACTTCTTTATCTCCATAAGACAATGATAAATCATTCGCTTCTATTAAGCACTCTTTGTGAAATTCAAGTGGTGAAATTTTTAAGTCATCATATTGTTCAATGTTGTGGAGCAGTTCTGATTTTTGTAAAACGGCTTCCTGATGTCTTGACTCAATATTTTTGGCACGTTTCATCGCTTTTGCAGCCTTATGTCCAACATAACCCTTATCCAGTTTTGAACCAGAATTTGTTGTTCCATATTTACTTTTTTCTACTTTATTTGACCAGTTTGAACTACGTTTTGCTGCATAAGACAACCTTCCTATTTCTTTAAGGAGTTTCTTGTTTTCTGCCAGTTCAAAATTATCTTGTAACGTTTTGTTCTCCCACCAAGAAGTAAAATTTCCCTTTTGGATTTCGATATTCGTTTTATTGATAGATAGTATATGGTCAACACATTGATCAAGTAAGCTTCTATCATGAGATACCAAAATAAACCCCTTCTTGCGTTTCAAATAGTTTTGCACTACATTACGTGCATCGATGTCAAGATGGTTTGTAGGTTCATCAATAAGCAGGAAACAACTCGCTGTAAGGAATAAAGCTGCAAGAAGGACCTTCGTTTGCTCACCATTTGACAATGTATTAAACGGACGATATAAAGCATCTTCTTGAACATCAAGCAATGATATTTCACGAAAAATCTCCCAATCCATACATTCCGTACAAATACTCTTCATTACTTCAATTGTATATAGACTCTTATCTTCCACATCATAAGGAAAATACTCAAACTTAACTGTAGAACTTATATTGCCGGAATACGCATATTTGCCAAGCAGTAAATTTAAGAAAGTAGTTTTACCGCGTCCGTTTCTTCCAATAAAACCGAGTTTCCAATCTGTATCTATCTGAAAACTTACATTTTCAAAAATATTGTCATAACTTCCTTCATATGAAAAAGTTAGATTTGAAACATTTATTAAGGACATATATTTCTTCCTCCTTTACATTATAAAAATTTTATAAGCAAAGTCGGTTTTCGGCATTAATTACTCTATAATGTTATCCAACTCTGCAAGGATTTTGTCATGAATGACATAGTATCATTGTCTATCACGTTTATCTTCCTTTCTTTTACAAATATTAAAAGCCGCAAGAAAGTAAATTCTTACGGCTCAAAAACAAATACTATTATTACCTTTTGTTATACATAACATAAGGTTACTGTAATGTATTATTGAGTGTAGAATACTTAACTTTCTTGCAATTTGCATAACAAAACAAACGGTTCTATAGCCGTTTCTTTAAATATCTTATTATGCATCATATAATTAGCAAGAAAAGTTATACATTCTTCCACCTCCAAGTCGTTTTATTATATCATATTATCTTTAAAAATCCAATATAATTCTTCTGTTCTCTTTCTAAAGATTACCCTTCTACATCAATCTCGACTCCTGATTTGAATTCAACGGCGAACTTATCATGAAATACCGTAACTTTTTCTATAAGCCTCCTTACTAACTGCTCATCATATTCCTCTAACTCACAGGATTGTTCATTAAAGAAATCAGTCATTTCAGCGATTCGTTGCCTTTTTCCTTCACGCTCTGCATTTTCAACAAGTGCATTTTGCGGTTCTGTTGCAAAGTTTTAAATCTACTATCAAATAAGGTAGAATAATAGAAA
>NZ_QRJY01000031.1:0-3524 GCF_003471765.1 Vagococcus sp. AM17-17 | reverse complement strand
TTTCTATTATTCTACCTTATTTGATAGTAGATTTAAAACTTTGCAACAGAACCCTAACTTCCATTAATTTCTCATTAATTTCCCTTTCGTTCAAAAAATATGGTTGGCTTTACAAGCATTCTATCATATGATAGAATTAAGATAACATTCAAAAGGAGATAATAAAAATGCGGCAAGGTATTCTTAAATAAACTGTCAATTAGATAGCGGGAATAATTAATTAAGCATCCTTATTTAAAATAAGGACTGGTTTTTTGTGCCCAGTTTAAGAATACTTTTATCATTTTATCATAAAGCATCTGTGGCTATCAGTGTGTAGTATACAGCTATTTTTGTATTAAAATCCCAGTGATAAGAGTATTTATCACTGGGATTTTTTCTGCTTTTTGAGCTTTTGAATGGAGGAAATAAAATTGAAAATTATTAATATCGGTATCTTAGCACATGTTGATGCAGGAAAAACTACTTTGACAGAAAGCTTACTATACAGTAGCGGAGCAATTAAAGAGTTAGGAAGTGTAGATAGCGGTACAACGAAAACGGATACTATGTTTTTGGAACGCCAGAGAGGTATTACTATTCAGACCGCAATAACATCTTTTCAACGGGAAAATGTTAAAGTAAATATTGTAGATACTCCTGGACACATGGATTTTTTGGCAGATGTATACCGTTCATTATCTGTTTTGGATGGAGCTATTTTGCTAATCTCTGCAAAAGATGGAGTACAGTCACAAACTCGTATACTATTCCATGCACTTAGAAAGATGAACATACCTATAATATTTTTTATTAACAAAATTGATCAAAATGGAATAAATTTGCCAGATGTTTATCAAGATATTAAGGACAAACTTTCTGACGACATCATAATTAAGCAGACTGTGAATCTAAATTTGAAACCTTATGTAATAGATTATACTGAACCAGAACAATGGGAGACAGTAATTGTGGGAAATGATTATTTATTAGAAAAATATACCATTGGGAAAACATTGAATATTGCAGAACTTGAAAAGGAGGAAAACGAAAGAATTCAAAGTTGCTCCTTATATCCTGTTTATCACGGAAGTGCAAAGAATAATATTGGAATTAAACAACTTATAGAGGTAATTACTAGCAAATTATTTTCACCCACACAACTCAATTCAGATAAACTTTGTGGAAATGTTTTTAAAGTAGAATATTCAGATGATGGTCAACGGCTTGTCTATGTACGTCTTTATAGTGGAACGCTACATTTGCGAGACTCAGTCAATATATCAGAAAAGGAAAAAATAAAAGTTACAGAAATGTATACTTCAATAAATGGAGAATTACGCCAGATAGATAAGGCAGAGCCTGGTGAGATTATTATTTTAAAAAATGAGCTTTTAAAACTAAATAACGTACTTGGAGATAAAAAAAGATTACCACATAGAGAAATTCTTGAGAATCCTCTTCCTATGTTACAAACAACAATTGAACCATGTAAATCAGTACAAAGAGAAAAGTTACTAGATGCACTTTTTGAAATATCCGATAGTGATCCCCTTCTACAATATTATGTAGATACAGTAACTCACGAAATTGTGCTATCTTTTTTAGGTGAGGTCCAAATGGAGGTAACTTGTACTCTGATTCAAGAAAAATATCATATTGAGATAGAAACAAGAAAACCAACTGTCATTTATATGGAAAGACCATTAAAAAAATCTGAATTTACCATTGATATCGAAGTACCTCCAAATCCTTTCTGGGCTTCTATTGGTTTATCTGTAACACCACTTCCTTTGGGTAGTGGCATTCAGTATGAGAGCCTGGTTTCTCTAGGTTATTTAAATCAATCATTTCAAAATGCAGTTATGGAAGGTATACGCTATGGGTGTGAACAAGGATTGTACGGTTGGAAATTAACAGACTGTAAGATCTGTTTTAAGTATGGTCTATATTACAGCCCTGTCAGTACGCCAGCAGATTTCCGAATGCTTGCGCCTATTGTACTAGAGCAGGCTTTTAGAAAGAGTGGTACAGAGTTATTAGAGCCATATCTTAGCTTCGAAATTTATGTACCACAAGAATATCTTTCGAGAGCATATAATGATGCTTCCAAATATTGTGCAAATATTTTAAATACTAAGTTAAAAGGTAACGAGGTCATTCTCATTGGTGAAATTCCAGCCCGTTGTATTCAAGAGTATCGAAACAGTTTAACTTTCTTTACAAATGGACGCAGTGTCTGTTTAACAGAGTTAAAAGGTTATCAGGTTACTAACATTAAGTCTGCTTTCCAACCACGTCGTCCAAATAATAGAATAGACAAAGTAAGGCATATGTTTAATAAAATCAACTTACATTGATAGTGAACTAAAGAGAAATTTTTAAAATGAATATTGAGTTGTTAATTAGAACAGGAGGATATAGATATTGTAAATACTAGGTAGATACTGTGCCCTATATGTGGCAATAAGACCCGTTTAAAAATGAGGGAAGATACTGAATTAAAAAATTTCCCTCTATTTTGTCCTAAATGCAGACAAGAAATTTTAATTGAAATAACGAAGTTTAGAATAACTGTAATTACAGAGCCAGACGCAAAGACGCAGAGCCGATAATTCGAGATATCAAAATCTCATTTTATCGGCTTTTTCTTTTCTATGCATACCATTGAGCTTAGTTCTTGATATCCTTTATAAGAAAATAAGTGTACTGATTTTTTTTGCAGTAGCTGTATTACAGTAGACATCCCTCAAGCATAAAAAGTATACAATTAAAATTCAATACTTGATTATTGATGAAGTACAGAGTTACTCGTCATTTCAAAACTAGTATATCAGTCAAGTTTTTCCTAAGGAACAAAAACGAACTTCGCTATGGGAATCAAAAATTTTTAGTCGGATGAAGTGATATGCAATAAATCCAGAAAATTTTCCCAACAACAAAAAATGAACTGTACTTTGCAGCGATAAGAGTAACCAAAGAACTATTTATCATTCGCTCTAGTTCCTAAGTGTAACAAAGATAAATTCATTTTCTATTTATGATTAACAAAAATCAGAAAAAATTCATTACATCTTTGTAATCAATCTTTCCTGATAGTATTAATTAATCCATTGTGTATTATTGAACTAGTTAAATTTACATTTTTCTCCGTAAATTGCTTGAATCACTTTCCCAATCGTCACTAATTCATCTTCATCCAGACAATCCAACTGTGCTTCTACTTGAAGACGTTTGGAGCTTTTATGACTGTTTTCTTCCCCTAAAATAAATCCATCCAAAGAAATATTTAGCAAAGTCACTAAATCATATACAACATGAAAACTTGGCTGTTGTCCTTTATTTTCAATGTTCGTCAAATAGCGTGGCGCAATCTGGATCATTGATCCTACCTGCTCACGAGTCAATCCTTTACTAAGACGGGCTTCTTTAATCGCAAGACCCAATGGTTTGAAATCAAAAGTTCTATGTTTTTTTCGGTTCTGTTGCAACGTTTTAAATAAAGAATAAAATCCCTTACGGTATCTATGATTTAAGCTGGGATT
>NZ_QRJY01000030.1:744-3753 GCF_003471765.1 Vagococcus sp. AM17-17 | reverse complement strand
TTCACAAAGTGGGTGCCTCGATGTGTTGGTAGATGTGGTACTTCGTAAAATGGTGATTATGTCTACCTAACAGTTAAATAACTAATCTTTGGGTTTCACCTGTTCATTTTCTTTTGCAATATTTTTTTGTTGGTCTTTAATATAATCCATATTATCGAAGCTGTTAATTATAGGAATATTAGCTTTATTTATTCCTCCCAGTCCTGTATCTACCATCTTTCCCCAGCCTTTTAATGGTGATTTTCCTTGTTCTCTTAGCTTATCATTCTTGATTCGGATTTTTTCTGATTTCAAAAGTTTTTTCTCAGACATAAAAAAACTCCCCCATTGCTTTTAATTCATTATACCATCGATTTTTAACTAGGTATAATCTTACATTATGTTAACTCTGACAATTTTAAAAGAAAAAAGGAGATAATTACCTTATAAAACATTTAACGCCCTCAGAACAGTTCTGAGGGCGTTTTGAATTGGTATAACTCTGCTTATGTTAACTGACTCTTTAAATAACTAATTTTTTCAAAATCTTTACTATTATTATTATCAGCTCTATAGCTATCTTCACTAGAAGAAAGATATATTTTTAAAAAAGCTTCTAAATTTGGAGTGTAAAATTCTATATTGTTGATATTCTGATAGGTTAATTCATCTAGAGTTACATTAGCGAAACTAGGGAGTGTATCAATAACACCATATTCAACAGAAATATTATCTTTTATAAATTCATGTTCATGTAAGTCTATTAATTTATAATTCAATTCCGCCATAACATCAATAATATCATTCCACTGGTAAACTCTTTCTTCATCAGGTGCTTCCCATCCTCTAGGATCCCCACTTACATGGATATCAATATCTCTAGCATTCCAGTCCTTCTCAGTAACAAATTCTAATCCTAAAGATCCCATTAATAACGGGATAATATTTTTTTTATTTAGTTCTTCTGTAATTATTAAAAATTCTTTGAACTTATCACTCATCAAATCACTTCCTTTATTTTTCAGTATATCAAAATATTTAGCTCGGTATAATTTGATTTATGTTAACTCATTAATTTAATTCATTAATTTGGTGAGTTTCGTGAACTTAATTGTAAAGCTCGTTACTTCAAATATTTTGTGTTATGAGGTCTTGAATTTGTTTTGGAAACACATTTTTTTTATCTATCAACAATCTACCTATTTCAAATAATACTCCTATATACAATTCTAGGTCTTGCTCTATTTCGTATTCAATTGGATAGTTTGTATAAGATTGATTTGGAAAATCATATATAAACTTCTCTCCATCAAATATTATATAGCTATAAAGATAAGTCCAATCATCAATTTGTTCTATATGTGTCTTACCTTTATTCTTTAGTTTTGCCGAATATTGAGAATGATTTCCATTATGACAATAAATAAAACCCATAGGATAGCAATAATAGTTGGAAATGTTGTGATTGTATTGTATGCTATCAAATTTATTATTTTGAGTTGCAATATTTATTAATGCATCACTTGTTCGTCTCTTATGCCATGGATTAATAATGATTGGAGATATAGAATAGTCAAACATTATTGTTTCTGAATGAAATGTAACGTTTCTATAATATCTTTTGTTCTCGTCATGTACTTCTCTAGTTATTATGGATTTAACATAATTATTACTTACGTTTTTTTCCAAACATTTGCCAAATAAAAAGTGGAAATCATTGTCACTATGCCAATAGGCATTTAAAGAATTATGTATTGTAATATAATCAGTAATCTGTTTGATAAAAATAAATATAGGGTGTTCGTCGTTTGATGATATATCATCAGATTCTAAAATATATGATGCTTCATTAATTAAGTTTTTAAATTGCTGTTTGTAATTTTTACTTATAGTTTTTTGTTCTTCATGGTCATCATCTTGCAAACTTATATTACTAATTAAATGTTTAAAATATTGTAAAATATTCATTTTTAACCACCTTTTTTATAATAGTAGCATAAGTATACATAAAATAGATTAATTAGTCTTCTATTATTTTAGAGCTTCCTGTCACATAATCGAGCTCATATCCTTCTTGTATGTTGTAAATATAAACATTGAATTGAAAAGAGCTATCCTCAATACTTATGGCTTCCAGTTGTACACCTCTTGCCAACAACTCGTTATCCTTAAAGACTGGAGTAACACGATACCTAACGTGATGTCCTGTATTTTCTATATATGATTTCACTTGATTCTCATAGTTCAACATATGAGGTGTATTGAGACTACGTGTTCCAGTCATAAGATTCTTAGGATTATCATTTTCTCCAGTCAACTGAAATCCGATTAAATGCGAGCGATTATAAAGCCATTGACCATCATCTAATCGTTTTTGATGCCATCCAGTCGGTTTAAAAGAAAGTCCTTCCCTTTTTTCAGTTGGAAAAGATTCTTTCCCTATAATCGCATTTGCAACTCCTACTCTGTTTAAGTGATCTAAGTCAGAAAATGTTTGCCAAACTCCTTCACTTAAAGATAAATCATCGGATGTAAAATCAGGTATGTTATCATTGACCACAATTTCCTGGTATCCACCATCATATTCGACACTAAATTCTCGATTCTTTGTTACCTCAGTTGTTGACTGATCCACTAAAGGGTTAACGTGTTCTCTAATATTTTGTGCTTCACACCCTCCTAAAAAAATAGTGACTAGTGTCACCACTAGTAATAATCCTTTGTTTCTCATGCTAATTCCTCCTATTTTTATATTTTTGTGTCAATCGCTCCGACCTCCTCCACCGCTCTTTCCACAGTCGTTTGTGCCAAACGACCAAGACCGTCAGTCGCTGCTTCGCAACGTCTGACCTAAAAGACAAAAGAAAAAGAATCCGTTGGAAACCAACGCATTCTTTAAAAACCTTTTTTCGCTCCAATCACTCATGCTTTTGCCAAAGACCACCAACTTATCTGAAGAAATAAGACGTCCTTTGATGTGTTGTGTGTGTCAGTTACTGATGAGCTAACCTATCATATCCAGTCGAAAGA
>NZ_QRJY01000030.1:0-734 GCF_003471765.1 Vagococcus sp. AM17-17 | reverse complement strand
ATCCAGTCGAAAGAACAAGGGTATATAAACGAGGCAAGCTCGCCCTTGTGCTTTCTTTGTGTCTATGATGTCTTCGCTTCACAGCAACCGACCGACACACACTGACACAAATGGACTCATTTTAATTTATTCAGAAAGGAGGATAGTGTTTATCTTTGAAGCATGAGTGATTGAAGCGACAGCTTCCCTCACTCACTTCTAACCCAAATGAATTTTCAAAAAATAAAAAACGAAAGAGGGATAATTATGTGTGAATACTATAAAAATTTTACTGACTTATTAGAACAACACAAAAAATTAGCTTATGAATTGTTGCATGATAAAGGAACAGGTCAGTGGCAAACAGAAGAAATTTATTGCTATGACGATATAGAAACCTTTGCAGAATATGAATTATTTGATGGTTGGTATGCTGATTTAAATCTTGATAGGCACTTTAATGGTGCACCTAATCCAGTACATTTTATTGATTTATTTGAATTAGGTCATGCTTTAGTAAGGAGTTGGGACGAATCTTGTTATTTTAAATCACATAACGGAAAGGTACTACAAACAAATGTTGGTTGGTAAAAGAGGAAAAAACAAAAAGAGAAGTCATTTGCTCGAACAAATGACTTCCCTACTTACGATACACGTCAAATCTTAATTAAATTGTATCGTAAGTAACCCCTTTTGACAAGTTAAATAAACAAATTTAAGGAGTGTTACACCTATGACAAATACAAATATTGGCA